>JBBRFJ010000021.1:0-33837 GCA_038224475.1 Burkholderiales bacterium | reverse complement strand
AATTCACTTTCAGTTCAAAGCCTGTGTGTCATACACAATGTGACGCACACTGTATATTGCACAGGGTTTGGTTGTCAAGGGCAAAATTCAGCGGTTTTGAATGAAAGTTGGGCCGCTAATATTTGTCTGGCGCATTTGCCTTTGCCGAAATTAAAGGCCGCGCACCCTAATGTGATCGCGTCTCCTAGCAGCAAAACACACAGACAGAACATAAAAAACGAGCTGATGAATGGCATAGCGCGCGCGGCGACCGACGCGGTTGGCGTGAGGAGCGGTTAGTTTGGAGAATCTAAAATGCTAGCACCGGCGCGGTGTTCAGAGCAAAAAGTGCTCAAACGGCACGACGGTATTGCACTTTGTACTCTGTACTCTTGTAGGTCAGTTTGCGCAGCTACATGACGCCGGCGTCGCTAATTGAAAACGTCAGGTAGCTGCACAACCTGACCTACAAAATCTGCACACAAAAAACCGCGCATTCAAACGCTGGCCACGCTCGATATTGTTTGCAGGTAACTAGTCTGCCGTCACACTAGCTTTCGACGCACCCTAAACGCTTTAACACCGTCGACAATTCTGGTGTTGGCCGCGCGGTGAGCACGCGCGATATTAGCGCGTCGTCAATTTGCCACTACCCCGATTCGCAGCCGCCCCGCGAATCAACGTCCCCACGCCATCGCTCGTCAACACTTCCAGCAACAGCGCATGCGGCACACGACCATCGATGATGTGCGCAGTCTTTACGCCGTTTTTTACGGCGTCCAAGGCGAAGTCGATTTTCGGAATCATGCCGCCGGAAATGGTGCCGTCTTTAATCAGGGCCTCAATCATGGCGGCGGTCAGGCCGGTTAGGACATTGCCTTTTTTATCGAGTACGCCTTTGGTATTGGTGAGGATGATGAGTTTTTCAGCTTGCAACGCGATGGCGATTTTTCCAGCGACGACATCGGCGTTGATGTTGTAGGCCGTGCCGTGTTCGTCCACGCCCAGCGGAGCGATCACGGGAATGAAATCTTCGGTGTCGAGCAAGTCAATAATGGCGGTGTCGATCCTGACTACTTCGCCGACGAGGCCGATATCAATCTGCTTACGCTTGTCCTCGGCAGAGGTGATTTTCATTTTGCGGGCGTGGATGAAATTACCATCTTTGCCGGTCAGGCCGACGGCCTTGCCGCCCGCCTTGTTAATCAGCGTGACGATTTCCTGATTGACCAAACCGCCGAGCACCATTTCCACCACGTCCAGCGTCTCATCGTCGGTGACGCGCATGCCCTGAATGAATTGGCCTTCTTTGCCGATTTTAGCGAGCAGGCTATTGATCTGCGGGCCGCCGCCGTGGACCACCACCGGGTTCATACCAATCAGTTTTAAGAGCGTAATGTCTTCGGCAAAATCTTCCTGCAGCGCCACGTCAATCATCGCATTGCCGCCATATTTGACGACGATATTTCTATCCCAGAACTTTTGAATATAGGGCAACGCTTCAATCAGCACTTCGGCCTTTTGCGCCGCGGATACCGTGGCGATGACTGCCGCCGCATTTTCGATTCGTTGTTCAGCGCTGCGCTTGGTTTTGGGTGCCTTTGAGGCAACCGCTTTGCCAGCTTTAAGTGCAGGCATCGCTTTAGACGTTTTTTTCGCAGCAGGCTTCTCGGGCATCACGATTCTCCGGTGGTTGGCGCAACAGGGGGTCAACAATTTTGCCGATTGTACGGCGAATGTCGGTGCGTGCAAAAATTATTGCGTGACTGTGTCCGAGTTAATCTAGTCAAAGCCAAATGACAGCTGCGCGGCGATGGCGGCTGCCTCAGCCAATGCCTGGCTCTTTAGTCTCCCACTGCGAATGCGACCGCGAACACCTTCGCGCGCAGGATTGCGGCTGCCGTGCTTTTTATAGACCTGCTTTGCCGCGTCGCGCACGCTATCGCTTTTGCGCAGCGCCCACAGGGTATCTCGCGCGAATTTTGCGGATTCCACATGATCCACAATAGGTTCGGGGAAATCGCGGCCGATAATGACGTCAACGTGTTCCTGAAGCGTTTGCGGCATCGTCCACGGCTCAAAAATATAGGCATCGGGCACCCGCGCCAACGCTGGCAGCCAGCGGCGCACAAACACGCCATCCGGATCTTGGTCGTGGGCTTGTTTGATCGGGTTGTAGATGCGGATGGTGTTGATGCCCGTCACGCCTGACTGCATCTGCACTTGCGGATAGTGAATGCCGGGCTCGTAGTCGAGAAATTGCGTCGCGAGATACACAGCCGTATGCCGCCAATGCAGCCACAATTGGTAGCTGGCAAAGCTCACCAGCATCGCCCGCATCCGAAAATTAACCCAGCCGGTGTGATGCAACATTTTCATGCAGGCATCGATCATCGGATAGCCCGTCTCGCCGTTTTTCCACGCGGCAAATTTCAATTCCTCGTCAGCGCTCAACACCCCCTCATTGCGCACCCCATTAAAACCGCGATGCACATGTTTGAACTCGATGGTAGGTTCGCTTTCAAGCTTCTGGATGAAATGACAATGCCAATGCAAACGCGATTCAAATGATTTAAGTGATAGCAACAAATTGGCGGGCCGTGCATGCGGTGGCATGGCCAGCAACGCGGTGCGCTTTGCCCACACCGCATGGGCGGCTTCGCGTATCGACACCGTGCCATACGCAAAATGAGGCGATAGCCTAGAGCATTCGTCAGCGGCACTTAGCGGCGATGACATCGCACTCCGGTAGTGTTGGCCGCGTTCCTCCAGAAACGAGAGCAGCAAATCGATGGCCCGCGAGCGCCCGCCCAGCTGGCGCTGCGGCTTATCGTCTTCGCGAAAATCAATTGATATATCGTCAAGGTTTTCGATGCCCGCTACGAGCGCTGCTGGCGCTTGCAGCAGAGCTGGCTCAGAAATGAGCGGCTCACTCATATGCTGATCCCAGCGCTTCGCCCAGCCGTTGCGATCCGTCAACGCGCGAATCACACCATGCTGCTGAAACTCCTGCCACACCACATTGTTTTCAAGGCACCACGATTTGACGCGAAGGTCGCGCTGGTAGGTCACATCGTTGCCCGTTTCCTCGTGGCTAAAGAGAGAAAAGTCGCCAAGCTCACGTTTCAGCGCGCCCAGCACCGTGGTCATCTCGCCTTCGCGAATAATCAATCGCGAGCCGAGCGCTGCGAGGTCATCACGAAGCTCACCCAGTGATTCGCGAATAAAACCCCAATGCTGATGCGCAAAATCAGCGGCGTGAAATATCTCTGGCTCGATCACGTAAAGCGGCAACACCGAGCCGCGCGCAGCGGCGTGCGCGAGCGGGGCGTGATCAGCGATTCTAAGATCGCGTTTGAACCAGACGATGTGCAGCATATTTAAGATTATGTGTGCAAAAGGCTTTGGCTATTGTCGTGGTCACGCGATCGTTAGATGGTCAAATTTCGAGTGCGCACTAAGCCGGCATCTCGTTCAAAGCTCGCAGCGTCTCGCGACTCGTGCGTACCGGAGCTGGGGTCGCCAGCAGCGTATCAATGGGGCTGCGGATGCCGGTGCCAATTGTCGCTGCATCGGTGTAGATCATCGTGGTTGACGCATCCGCGTGCCCCAACAGTTCTTGCACCGTTCGGATATCGGCGCCACTTTGCAGTAGATGCGTGGCAAACGAATGCCGCAGCGTGTGCGGCGTGGCAGGCTTCATAACCCCGACCTGCTTCATCGCGCGGGCAAAGGCGCGACGAAATGTATCGTTGTAAAAATGGTGGCGTCGCGTCACTCCTGTGCGTGGGTCGCGCGAGCGCGTGGCTTGCGGGAACACCCATTGCCACGGAAACGATTCCTCATCGCGTGGATACTTTTTTGCCTGCGCATACGGCAGTTCCACGCCTCCCAGATTGTCGACACGATCAAGCTCCCACCACGCCTTCGATTGCACGATCTGTGCCGTCAACGCGTCACGTAGCGAATCCGGCAACATCACCTCCCGATCCTTGCCGCCCGGTGTCGCCAACCTCGCCTCACGTACGATGATCACACCACGGTCGAATTCAACATCTTTCACCCGCAAGCGCATCGCCTCCATGATGCGCATGCCGGTGCCGTAAAGCAGCTGCGCGATCAGGAGCGACGTGCCATCCATAGCCGAGAACGTGCGTCTGATTTCGTCAACCGTCAACACCACTGGTAAGCGCTGCACCGCTTTCGAACGACCAATCTCCTTGAGCCACGGCAGGTCGATTTTCAGCACCTCGCCGTACAAAAAGAGCAATGCTGATAGCGCCTGACGATGCGTAGAAGGCGAGACATTTCGATCATTCACCAAGTGCGACAAAAATGCCTCTACTTCCGGCGCGCCCAGCTCGCGCGGATGCGTAAGACCGTGAAACTTCACAAAAAAACGCACCCAGTGTACATACGCTTTTTCAGTCGAAAGCGCGTAATGATGATCGCGCACTTCGCGCCGCAAGAGATCGAGCAAGCGCGGCGAATCGTGTCGTGTTGTTATACTGTCCATAAAAACAGTATAACAAGTTAAAACGTGATAAATAATCGTATTCGCAGCATTGCTAGCGACCTTGCGGCGTGCTGGCATAAAAGTTATATTGCGAATATGCAAAATAAAACACGTTAACCCGCACTACAACTATGCGCTTACTTGTAATTCCCCCTGCCGCTCAGCGTGACGACGATGCCGTGCAAATGCTCAGCGGTTGGATTGCGGAGAACGGTCTGCACTGCACAATGAATGTTGGTATGTGGCACGCGCAAGACCGTAATGAGCCCAAAGCGTGGGGCATCTTGTTAGCGGATGTCGTGCGTCACTTAGCCAATGCAATTGAAAGCGAGCATGGTGTTGATTCTGACGACGTCATCGCCGATATAGTTGAATCATTCAACGAAGAACTTGATAGTCCAACATCCGAGGTTCGCGGTGAATTTCATCCTGGTCACAATTGATTTCGTACGCATGAATCGCGTGGGGCGCCGCCTCACGAAGTGGTTCGGGTTAACAGGTTGCTCCATCCGACCGCAAATTGCGTCGGCTGAGCGCCAACGTTAGGCATTTCGGGAGCGCAATGGTGAACGCCTTCACAATTTCGATCCAAAGTCGGTTGCGTCGAAGGACGTTCTGTTGACCACTGACCATCTATGCATCGGCGCACTTGCCGAGCGAGGAGATTTCCTATGCAAACTGATGCTGCGCGGGGACAGTTGCGTTCCTGGGGAGCTTTGGTCGTGGAGCGTCTATGTAGACGGAAACCGTCACCGCCGTGGCCCGGGATCTACGAGAAAAGACCAATTGAAGTGGTATGCAACCCTTCCAGAAGGTGAGCATCGCATCGTCATTCGAAAAGCAGACCCAACAAGTGAAGATCGGAAAGAGTCAAACACGCTTCACTTCATAGTTAAAGCTCAGCCAGAGCTAATAGTCGAAGTGGCCTTCAGAGACGGAGAAATCATCCTCGAGCTAGCGGAATGAAGCGTACTCATGGCAGAAATGCCTAACCCTTCAATCGAGAAGCAAACACCGGCAAGCCAGTGTATGCCGCTCATCTCAAACGCAAGGCGTCACACGTTGCCGTCAATTCTGTCGACTCGCATTCCACAAACCTGACGCGCGCAATATCAGCATCAACCGTTATTGACTCATGCCTTGAGGACTCTCGCACGCTTGCGGAGTTGGGCTTGTTGACAGCGCCCAGCCACGCAACTACCATCAAGCTCGCATGTGGATAGATGCTCGAGGCGAACAGAAGACGGGGGAAATGATATGGCTAAGCTATTTGCGATCTACCAACAACCAAAAGATCCGGTTGCTTTTGATCATTACTACTTCAACACGCATGTCCCGCTTGCAAAGAAAATTCCTGGGCTTCTTAGCTATGAAGTGACGCGTGGGGACGTCATGGGCATGGCGGGCAAACATAGCGTCTACTTGGTGGCGACCCTTGAGTTTGAATCCCTCGCGGCCATTGGCGCGGCAATGGCTTCAGCGCAGGGCCAGGCCACAGCGGCTGATCTGGCAAACTTTGCTTCTGCAGGTGTTGATGTGATGATGGGCGACACATCCACGGTTTAATGCCAAGGCGTGAATCGTGCAGCCAGCTTGAGCTTGCAGTGACGCCTAACCGCTCTCGTAACCGAGAGTAAATAATGTCAGACGCCATTATCCTGCGCGACTAATTGTGCTCAACCCCATATATTCCATTTTCTCAGTCAACAACTTAAAACATAAAGTTCGTAGAGATGCCCCGTGTAAGCCGAAGCAGGTTTCTTACGCTCCCGTGAGCTTTATCTTTACGCGTCGCATGGAGACCGCGACCGCTCTCGCCATGCATGCGTTGGCGTTCTGGGCTTTCGTTTTTATCGTTGCGCCTATCGCGGTCACGTTAGCGGCGTGGATGGTAACTTACTCGCTGGGGGCAGGCATACTGCCGCTTCTGTTGTGGCGTTACCCGACAAGAATCGCGTTCTGGCCGTCAGTCCGACTCTTTTTTTACTCGTTCTTAATCGCAGCTATTTTCTTTGTTGCTGACACGGCACTCACGATATTGGGCCCGGCATTTCGGCCACGTCAGCCGCTACCGGTGTTCCTCGGCGGCTTGGAGCTCTATTACCTTCTTTTCCCCGGTGTTGCAGCCGTCGCGCTAGGTCTACTGGCTGCGTCAATCTATGCCGACATTCAACGTACAAAGGAGCGCACGCGCTCCGCTCGCGGCACCTAGCTCCCTCATCAAGCGGCGCTCGCTTCAAACATTACAAGTCACGAATTCAGCGCCGACGCGGCTGTATATAATGTGCTCCGAATCAAATTAAAGCGTCCATGTAGAAAAAATATTCCAATCACTCAGCGCAGAACGCGCCCGTAACAAGTAGGATGGACAGTTCATTAACCGCTACTCAATTTAGGATCTGATTATGAATGCCACAAAGATGTTGGGTATCGCGCTGATCGTTGCTGGCGTTTTGGGTTTGGTATATGGGGGTTTTAGTTATACCAAAGACACGACCGCGTTAAAGCTCGGGCCCATTGAGCTAAAAGTTAAAGAAAAGGAATCCGTGAATATTCCACTTTGGGCAGGAATCGCAGCGGTATTTGCGGGTGGCGCGTTGCTGGTTATGGGCGGCAAAGGCCGTTAAAAATGCAGTGATGCCTAACGATTGATTTGTCTGGATATTTTCCGGTATGGGCAATTGGGCTTCATTTCATTCTTGCGCGTCAAACGTTACGTCTCACCTATCACTCATTAGAATGTACAACCTTCTTCGTTGCATCGTCCTATGCCTGATCGCTGCAGTTGCCAATAGCATCGTCAGTGCACAAACGAGGCTACTAGAGGCGCCCAACGTTGTACCAATTTCCGCCACGTTGGTCACCTCGGGTCAGCCCACTGCCGCGTCCCTTGCGCAACTCTCCGCGCTGGGTTTCGGTGGTGTGATCTACCTTGCGCTGCCGACCGTCTCGGATGCGGTGCCGGGCGAGGCAGAGATCGTCAAGGGTCAGGGGTTGGCATACGTCAACATTCCTATCCCGTTTGGCAAGCCGACCAGTGCTGACTTTCAGGCATTTGTCACTGCACTCGCGGGAATGAAAGGGCGTAAGGTGCTGGTGCATTGTCAGGTCAACCTGCGCGCTTCCAGCCTGGTGTTCCTTCACCGCGTGATCGTCGGCAAAGAGTCGCCCGAAACTGCCTATCAGTCAGTCATCAGCATCTGGTCGCCTGAAGGCCCGTGGAAGGCGCTCATCGTCGCTGAACTGCGCAAGAATGGCATATCTTTTGAGCCGTATTGAGTATGTGATCGAGCCGTTACACAAAACCGATGCCCGAGAGAAGCCTTCGGAGATTTGCATCCTCGGATAATGTCGGCCGTTGAAGTTATAGGAAAATCCCAGTCTCGAAAATCTCGGATTGCTATCAAAATTTGACTTTTTACAATTGCGCATACGCCGTTCATAAATACCCTTGGATGATAGTTGCACTTTCGCATTTCGCCGATGCGCTTTTTAAAGCGCTCTTTCTACCGCTTCGGCGGGCAACACACGCTGATGGGCTGGCATGCTGACCGACGAAGAACAAACCAGATTGCGCGACTCGGTTGAGCGGGTCAAACAGTATGCGTCGGTGGCCCTGCACACGAGACGATCGGCGCAGCAGTCCATCAATTTCGTTGGCGTCTTGCATGAGAATGTCGATAGAGCGATACGCAAGGAATCGGAATGTGGTCCGGCGCCGCAATGCAGGGTAGGCTGCTCATATTGTTGCAGCGTGAGGGTAGAGGCATCTGACCCGGAGGCATTAAGAATCGCTCAACAACTGCAAACGCTCACGCCAAGTGATTTTAGCCAATTGAAGCAAAGACTTCATGCCAATGCCGAGTTCCACCAGCGGCAGGTCGCTGGCGCATCCGCGCGAATGGACTGCGCTTTTTTGCATGATCATCAGTGCACGATCTATGCTGTACGTCCTGCGACCTGCAGGAAAGCGCATTCGCTTTCGGTGGCTGCTTGCGAAAGTGGGGCAGACGAATTGCCGCAGAACTTAGCACTTGTTGTCCAAAGTGAGGTTCTTGTTACGGGCACGAACGCGGCGTATCGAAGCTTGAATCTGCCCGCCTCACCGATGGAACTGTCAGCAGCGGTTTTGGCCGCGATGGCTGTTCCCGATGCGGCCGAGAGGTGGTATCAGGGCACTGCGCTCGTCAGTGCGGCAGTTCATCGAGACGCGGCGGGTTAAGGCGCCCCTACAACAAGACGATGAGAAAACTTTTTTTAAGTGATAACCTTTTAATGTGTGGCAGCAGCCGTTGTGCCGATATAGCGCTAAGGCGTTGTTCAGGTGAAGCGCGAACGGCGAACCATATTCTGTTTTCAGAATAAGCGCCTGAACGTTAGTCAGCTCAAGCCACCTCAGCGGAATCATGCCTATTCATCTACGTATTGCGCGCCCTGTGAGCGCTTTGAACACGAATCACCCGCGATCAATCTCAAGGCTTATATGAATAAAAGACACTTCCTAATCGCTGTCAGTGCTTTGATGGTCAGACCCGCTTGGGCACTTTATGACCCTAAACCCAACGCTTTTCTTACATCAGCAATTGGTTCATGGCGAGGCACACTCACTTATGCCGATTACCAGAAACCCGATCGGCTGGTGACACTGCAGACGAAACTTACTGTGAGCTTGACGGGTCCAGATGAACTTGCGCTGTACTATGCTTTCGATGATGGCCCGGGCAAGATTGTTTATTCTTACGAACGAATGCTTTTTGACTTTTCCAAGAACGAGTTGGCGTGGATATCAGGCGCCGCCAAGCCCGGCAAAATTGATTACAAGTTAACGTCTGCAAAGCTGATCGAAGGCAACTCCGTGTTTCAATTCGAGCGAACTGTCGACGCGGGCGTTGACAAGTACGACTTTGAAATTGCGGCGCGGTCGTGGGTTCTGACCAAACGCGAAGTGCGCGCCGGTAAGCCCGACCTTCAGCGCAGCAAGTATGAGTTCACCAAGGAGACCTAGCTGGTCATATTGCAGTCCCGTAATCAGAAGCCGATATTTACCCTTAGGGTTGGTGCGGTGAGCTTGGGGTCAACGGTCTCAATGCGCGCTGACTCCTTTTCACCACTTGCGCTAAGGAAAGACTGCTGAAAATGCCGTGGCTTAAACTGGTCCTTGAACAGCCCCGACATGGTTGGCTGCAAGTGCACGTCACATCTGCGCTAGGCGCAGTTGCTTTCATCGCATCTGATGTGCCCAACAATCCCGTGATGGATTTAATTAGTGCGCTTGGCCTGGCGCTTCGCGAAGAAAATTCACTCGCCTGGTGGAACTTAGAACCCGACGGTTACTATTTCGAGTTCACACCGTCGGATCAAAACGTCCGGTTGAGCGTCTCCTTCGCGCACAACAGTGCGCGCAACCGGCGCCAAGAAGTTTTCTCGATCTCAGGCACGAAGCAAGAAATTTTGCTTCCCATCTGGCGTGCCTTGCAATGCTTCGTTTCGCTTGATGTGCAGGAGCGGGATTGGCGGCAGGGTGACTACGCTGAACTTTTGTCAATAGGCAAGGCTTTGCGTATTCAGCCCGTGGCTTAGCGCTATCACCGGCGAGATGCAATTAGCCAGACCCCAAGCCGCGAGCGACAAACTTTGGACTCCGCTGTTTGGGTCAGTTGCCGACCGCGCCGATTAAACCTTACAGAAGCCAACCGTATACCCAAAAAGGCCACTCGTCACATAGTTACTAAATGCGCTGCGAGCGCTATAACTGCAGGCATATACTAATTTACATCGTAGCGTTCTAGACTCCAAACCATTTACTGATCAGGTGATAACAATGAAACAACGCCACGTAATTACCAATAGCATTTTGTGGGCTTCAGCAATCTTATGTGCCGCAGTTCTTAAGGCACCTTTGGCCTTGACGCTTGTCTTCCTGCCTTGTTTAGCGGTTATCTCAATTCTCGTTGCCCCAAAATTGCGAAATACCGGACGCTGCGCTGACAAGACCCTGTAATAACTGCCGTTTGTATCGCGTCTTTCCTTGCGGGCGCGCCGTGAACATTGCGTTTAGCACCTCACCCCTTAATGAATGATGCTGAGCTTCCCACAACGCTCGTTCGAGCTAACTTTTGTATGAGTCGGAAATCATGAAACCCATTTATTTGACGATAGTGATGTGAACTCAAAACTTCTGATGCGCTCAAGCGCCGTCTTTATGGGCATTCTTGGTATTTGCGCCATCTTTATGCCCAAAGAAATTCTTACCTATTTGGAGAGCGGTGCAAGCGTTGCAGGCCTGCTCTTGATTCAGATGGTGGGCGCGCTTTATTTCGGATTCGCCATGCTCAACTGGATGGCGCAAGCCAATCTTATGGGTGGCGTCTACAGCCGTCCGGTTGCGATTGGGAATCTCACTCATTTTGCGGTGGCGGCCCTTGCCATCTTGAAGGTCGTGCTTGCGGGCGGTCAGTCACCGCCGCTGGTAATAGGTGCGTTGATTTATGCCGCGTTCGCAGGTCTTTTCGGACTTGTCGTGTTCCGAGCCCCCGCGCGCAACCTACCAAAAAAGTAGCGTCTAACCTATCCTGCAAGCTGAAATTCAGTGGGACGGTTTACCAAGCCACTTCACTCCGGCGAGCCGCGCTCACCTGCCGTTTGAAATCGGCATGGAACGCTGACCGCGAGCTGGCGTAGAAAAGCCTGACAGGAAATCCACATCTGCGCGACTAACGTCAACATTACCCACCCCAAACGTATTTGGAGCCAACGATGAACAAATTTTGCCTGGCAATCCTGCTGTTTTGTAGCGCCGTCATGGTGAGTGCCGCTCCGATCAATATCGGCCCGCCGGTCGGCGGCAAAGTGCCTGACTTGTCAGTCGTGGATGCCGCGGGCACCAGTCGCGACCTTGCCAGCCTCAGCGGTGCAAAAGGCACTGTGCTGGTATTTTTTCGTTCGGCAGATTGGTGCCCGTTTTGCCAGGTGCAGCTTATGTCACTGAAAGACGTGGTGGAGCCGTTGAAGAGTCGCGGGTACCAGTTGGCCGCGATTAGTTACGACAGCGAAAAGACGCTGGCTAGCTTCAGTAAGAAACGCAATATTAATTACACCCTGCTATCAGACTCTGGTTCAAAAACCATCGATGCGTTTGGCATTCGTAACCCCGAGTATGCGGCGGGGCACATGGCGTATGGTGTGCCGCGCCCTGCAATCTTTATCGTGAGCCCGGCTGGCGTGGTGCGCGGCAAACTGGCCGTAAACGGCTATCGAGAACGCCCGGAAAATGAGGCGATTCTTGAGGCGATAGATAAGCTCTCCAAATAATTGACAAAGATTGGCTTGCAGATGCACGAGTAGATTTAATTGTCTGCCGACCTTTGATTGACGCGGGCTTGCAAAAATCGCGCTATTCAATTTACCCGTCAAGCCAACCAACTCACGTCTCATGATGACGAATCGATCATTCACGTTTGCAGCCGCGAGCACAGGCGACTGGATCGTCCGCTCGCAGAATACGGTTTGCGGGCAATCTTTGGCTACACCCGCCGCCATAAAAGTGAGCTCTGGCTTTGATGTACCGCGCGATTCGCTTTGGACGCTGAGAGGCATTACCAGTAACGTTCGTTATGTCGAACAATCTGAAAAGATTGCCTTGGCGGCCAAGCAAGCGGGTTTGGGTCGACCTAGCGCAACCTTCGCAGCGTTGATCGCTATTCGAAAGTCTGCCGATTGGTGGGATCTCACGCAGGATGGACGCCGCAAGATTTTCGAAGAACAGTCGAAGCACATCGCGATTGGCATGCGCTACCTACCTCCTATCGCGCGACGTCTACATCACTGTCGCGACATTTCAGATGTTGAGCCGTTTGATTTCATCACGTGGTTTGAATACGCGCCCGAACACGAGGCGCAATTCGACCACATGCTGGTAGAGCTGCGTTCTTCGCCAGAATGGAAGTACATCGCAAGAGAAGTTGATATACGATTGATTAAAAACTTAGGCTGAACATTTTTACTAAACGACTCTCAGCGATTTGGCGCTCTGGCATTCATCTTATCGCTAAAGTATTTTCCGCAAGCGGACAGCATTTATTTCAACAGCCAAACCTCAACACCGCGCAACATTCACACTCGGCTGTGAATACACCAGAGGTGAAATCCACGCGCAGCTAGGCGGAAGCACGGTGTCGTGCTTGCCCACAAGCAATGGCTCAATCGTGGCTGCCTGCCTCAGCAAAAAATTCAGCCCGCACGCGCCTGAGGTCGTTCTTTGTGGGCAAGGCGCTCGTACAAGTGCTGTCAGTGAGCTGTTCACACGGCAGCGATGCGCGATTCCCGTATTTATAAAGACCGCGGCAAATCGCTGGCACTATCACGGTAAATTTCTTGTCTCGCAGTCGTTCAGTTCGGGTGCTCGATTCCACAGCGCTATCGCTGGCTCCGGTCGTGCAGTGGCCAGCGTTTCATATGTTGTCGTGCTCAAACGGGCTGAATGAGCAAAAAAAGTTTGCTACTGCTCACAGCCCGTGAAACAGGAGTTGATTTTTTCGATTTGCGGGCAAATACCTGCACATTGTTTGCTCGCGGCTGAGTTGTCCTTAAAAAATTGCCGATTCGCACAAACATAAGGCCGTACCCATACCGGCTTCCATGGTGCACCGCAGAAAAAACATCACAATTCGGTTAAAGGTGATGTTGTGGGGAGGTGACATATTGAGAGTTGGCAGTGCGTTATACCTCGCCTAAAATATGAGTACAACCCCAAATTGGAAAAGAAACCATGAAACTGATCGCGTCCCGACTAGCCGCCCGCATCTCCGTGATCGCCCTTATTTGTGCTGCGTTCTGCGCAGCGATTGCAAACGCCGAGCAGCCGGTTGCTCAAGAGGCAGATTTTGTTCTGCGGGATTTCAAATTTAAATCTGGTGAAGTGATGCCATCGCTCAATATTCACTACACCTCGCTGGGTAAGCCTGTGCGGGATGCGAACGGGCGCGTGACCAACGCAGTGCTGCTATTGCACGGCACAGGCGGATCTGGCAAAAGCCTGATGCGTCCAATCTTCACCGATGTGCTGTTTGGGCGCGGCCAGCCGCTAGATGCCGAGCGCTATTACATCGTGCTGCCTGACGGCATCGGCCACGGAAAATCGAGCAAACCCAGCGATGGCCTGCGCGCCAAATTTCCGCAATACGACTACGACGATATGGTGCTCGCGCAAAAGCGTCTGCTGGAAGAGGGGCTTGGCGTGAATCATCTGCGTTTGATCCTCGGCACGTCGATGGGTTGCATGCATGCTTTTGTCTGGGGTGAATCGTCGCCTGAATTCAGTGACGCATTAATGCCGCTCGCCTGCCTGCCGGTGCCGATCGCCGGTCGCAACCGCATCTGGCGCAAGATGCTAATTGATGCGATTCGCAACGATCCCGAGTGGCTGGGCGGTGATTACGTAAAACAGCCGCGGATGGGGCTGACCGTCGCGGCCGATATGTTGATTCTGGCGGGTGGTGCACCTATCCAGATGCAGAAGAATTACCCGACGCGCGATGCGAGCGATGCATTTGTCAGCGAGGCGGTTGCTCGAAATATGGCCGATATTGACGCGAATGATTTGATGTACGCGGTCAGTGCCTCGCGCAACTATGATCCCTCGGCGAAGCTCGAATCGATCCGCGTGCCGGTGATGTACATCAATTCCGCGGATGACTTTATCAACCCGCCCGAGCTCGGCATTGCTGAACGCGAAGTTAAGCGTATCAAGCTGGGGCGCTTCGTGTTGTTGCCCGCGACCGAGCAGACTTTCGGCCATGGGACGCATACGCGAGCGGCGGTGTGGCAGGATCATTTGAAGGAATTGCTGGAGAAATCGGCGCGGAAATAGTGGGTGAAAATTTGTGTATTCAACGATCAGTCTCATGTTTGCTTTGTTTGGACATCGCAAGGCGCCACCCGTTGAGATTGTCGATTACCATTAAAGGCTGAAAGTTATGTCGAAAAAATTAAAACCCATACACCTAGGCGAAATTCTCACTGGAAATTCAGACTTAGTCGGCTGGGTAAATAGCTTGATCGTTTGCCCAACATCGGCGAAAAATTGAAAGATGATGTTGGGCAGATGAACCCTACCCAACCTACACGCTACGCCAGTCGAGCGTCTTTCGAGAAAGCTTGCCTCTCGGAAGTGTCCAAGCTGCTGAAAGGCGCATCTTGGAAGCGCAAACAAAACACGGCATTTTGTAGTTGCGACGGTTATTTTTTTATTGCAGCTCTAAATGTCCATCGAAACGCCGCGCGCTCCGTCGCATCACTTGAAGTAAAGCCACTTGTTGTTGATGAAATTCTCTGGGACATCATGGAAATGTCAGAGAACAATGGAGAGCCGCTGTCATTTCGCGCGCGGGGTGCCTTCACTTGTCCGGCGTTGCCAATGAAGGAGCGTGACCTTGAGGAAGGTCATGCAAGCGAGCGAGAGATCGCTGCAGCGTTTGTTGCGTTTTCAAATCAAGCGATGGAGGAAGCGCGAATCCTACTAAGGCGGCGCGAATTTCTTGAATTGTTGCTTAATCACTCGAATCATCTAGAGCGAGGTTCTTATGCAATCACCCAGATAACTTGCTTGATTCAAAATGCTAGGTACATGGAGGCAAAAAACATTGCGGAAGAATATGTCAATGGAGTTCGCTCATCATCTTTCAGGCTTTCCATCCGCGGAGAATCCTTCGAGCAAATGGCTTTGACTTGGTTAGCTGCGAGAAGCGATCTTCACTGAGAACGCACTTACGCTCCCTTTAAGGATCCAGTAAATAGGTTCGATAATAGCTTCATCGTTTGCCCAGCATGGATGCACACCTACTCCGCCTTAGTCTCCCGAGACAACAACAATTTCACAATCTGCCGTGGATCAGCGCGCTCAAACAACAACGCGCTGACGGCTTCGGTGATCGGCATATTCACGCCGTAAACCTTGGCCAGTTTGAGTGCTACCGCGGCGGAATTGACACCTTCGGCCACGTGCCCTAATTCAGCCAAAATTTCGTCCAATGATTTGCCGTTTCCTGCGGCCAACGCCACGCCGACGCTGCGGTTGCGCGAGAGATTGCCGGTGGCCGTCAAAATTAAATCGCCTAGCCCGGTTAGACCCATAAAGGTTTCGGCCTTACCGCCCATCGCCACGCCCAGCCTCACCATTTCAGCCAAGCCGCGGGTGATGATCGCGGCACGGGCGTTCATGCCGAGGCCCAAGCCGTCGCATAAACCGGCGGCAATTGCCATGACGTTTTTGAGCGCGCCGCCCAACTCCACGCCGACTAAATCGGCGTTGGAATAAACGCGCAAATTTCCGCCGTTTAATTGGTTTGCCATGTTTTGCGCGAAGCCGAAATCATTGCAGGCCAACGTGAGTGCGGTCGGCAGGCCTTGCGCTACTTCCAATGCGAAGCTCGGGCCGGAAAGTGCGCCGTAGTTCGCGCTGTTGCCAATAATTTCGCCGACCGTTTCATGCGGTAGTTTTGCGGTTTCTCGATCAAAACCTTTGCATGCCCAAATAATGGGCAGGGCTGGATTTGACGTGTGAGCGAGCGTTGCGGTGTCGCGAAGTCCGGCGGTGGAGGTGGCAATCAAGGCGATGTCTGCTGAGCGTAAAGCGGTCACAAAATTAGCTTCAATCACGATTTGCGTGGGTAATGAAATGCCGGGCAGATAACGCCTATTTTCGCGGTTCGTGGCCAGCGCCTCGACTTGCGGGGCATCACGACCCCAGAGCATGATGTGATGTTTGCTGGAAAATGCAATGGCGAGTGCGGTGCCCCATGCGCCTGCGCCGAGTACGGCGATTTTTAACGCCATTGGCTAGTCACCCCAAACTTGGGATTTGCTCGCATAGCCGGTTTGCCCATCGCGGTGTCGTACCGGCAGCCAGCCATTGACCGCAGGACCGGTGGCATCCAACACCACCAGTCGAGCCGCTTCAAAAGCAATCGCGGCATTCGGGTTCGGCATAACGCGAATTTCGGCATTGTTGACAGAAACCTGTACCGTGCGAATAGTGCCTAGCGAAGTGCTTTCAACCCAGCCCACGGTGTTTTCCGCGTCGCGAATTTTTATCCATTTGTCGAGTTTGACTAATATCTCAACCGGATGCTGCCGCGACAGAATAAATGTCTTCTGCGCTTTGCCTGAAGGCGCATCGTAAATGATCGCGGGCTTGTCACCGATGGCCGCATAGAGCGCGCCGGTAGAAGCAGTAGCGGTCGGTGCAGGCAAAGCTATTGTCGGTGCAGCAGAAGGCACTTGCGCGTGGACCACGTTGAGCAAAATTGAAAAACAAAACGCCGCACACAGGGTGGCGGCGTTTGTCGAGGTTGCGTTCATAAATGGAGCGTGCTGTTTAGTTGCAATTAGTACAATTAGTGCGTTAGAACCGGTGCCGGAGTCGCCGACTGCTCTGCTTCTTGAGCCTTTTGTGCCTGGAAAAGCGCTTCAAAGTTGACTGGGTTCAACAGCACTGGCGGGAAACCTGCGCGGACAATCGCGTCTGAGATAGTCTCGCGCGCATAGGGATACAAAATATTCGGGTTACCAATCGCCAGAATCGGCTCCAAATCTTGATTCGGGACGTTGCGAATGGCGAAAATACCGGCCTGGCAGCATTCCACCAAGAACATTGTTTTTTCGCCGACTTTGGCCGTTACGGTGAGGGTTAATTCGGTTTGATAAATACCGTCGTCCACGCTTTTCGAGACATGGTGGAGCTGAACGTCAACGTTTGGTGACTCGCGTTCCAGAAAAATTTGCGGCGCGTTCGGTACTTCCAAAGAAAGATCTTTAACGTAAATCTTTTCGATGGAATAAACCGGTTGGTTGTCGGTGGCGGCGGGAGTCGCGGATAGCGTTGCGTCGGTCATGCTGTTTCCTTGGGTTAATTACAACTATTAAATGAATAAATCTTTAGGCTGATGGCATTATCACGCGGCGAGCAGCGGTACCAGTCCGCCGGCTTTATCAAGTGCAGAAAGCTCATCAAAGCCGCCCACGTGTCGGTCACCAATATAAATCTGCGGCACAGTGCGACGCTGTGTTTTTTCCATCATCTCGTCGCGTTTTGCAGGATCAAGATCGATCCGAATTTTATCGATCTCGGTGACGCCTTTGGCTTTCAGCAGACGCTCGGCCATTTGGCAATAAGGGCAAACGCCGGTGGAATACATCGTAATTTTAGGCATGATGCGGCTTATCTTTCGGTCGGTAAACTGGCGGACTGCCAGGCGCTGAAGCCACCCTGCAACTGATAAACCTCGGTGAACCCCAGCGCTTTCAAGGCGCGGGCAGCGGCACCTGCTTTGTTGGTGTTGCCGCTAGTCACAATGACCGGTTTATCCTTGAATTTTGCAATTTCATCAACGCGTTTGTCGATTTCGGAAAACGGAATATTTTTTGATTTTGGAATTCGTCCACCGTTGAATTCACCGCCGTCGCGAATATCGAGCACCAGCGCATTGCCGGTGTTCATCAGGCGGGTGGCTTCCAACGTGCCGATTTCTTTCGTGTTGTTCATCAGCTTGGCGATACTCGGCCAAACGAGCATTGCACCGCTTGCCACGAACAGGGCGGCCATCATAATATTTTGTGTCAAAAATTCTGTCATGTTTTTTCAAATGGGTGAAATGCAGGATGGTGTAATTCTCGGGCACGTCGGCCAATTTTTGGCCCATCTCTGCCCAAGCATTTTATTGGATGCGCCGGTCGGCGCTTTAAGCAAGACCACGAAAACCTGATATTTTACCGAGAAATTGGGGGCATTGCCCCAACTTTCATGATTCAACTAGAAGTTTTGTGTTGCTGTCACTTTGTTTTACATGACGCTAGTGACAAATACGGCTAAATTGAAGCAATCTCAAGAGCCTCAAGTGCATAAAGGACGCGGTGGGGGGCGGGGTTTTTTGCCTTTCAACATGCTAAGTTGTGCTTGGTGTTCTCGCGTTTACCTGTGTTTTCCAATCCAACATTTTTTTTGACCGACAAGAACATGAAAAAACTGGTTTTGATGCGCCATGGCGAAAGCGCCTGGAATTTAGAAAATCGATTCACCGGCTGGACGGACGTCGACTTAACAGAACGCGGTGTTGCCGAAGCTCAGCGTGCGGGCAATTTGATGAAAGCCGAAGGGCTCGATTTTGATTTGGCGTACACCTCGCTGCTGACCCGCGCGATTCGCACCTTGTGGTTAACGCAGGAAGCCCTTGACCGTCGTTGGATTCCGGTCATCAAGCATTGGCGATTAAATGAGCGCCACTATGGTGCTCTGCAAGGCTTGAATAAAGCCGAAACAGCCGCGAAATTTGGCCCTGAACAGGTGCTGCTGTGGCGTCGTTCGTACGATACGCCGCCGCCTGCACTCACGGCGGACGATCCTCGTTATGAGGCCAAAGATGTTCGCTACGCCTCCTTGCTGCCGGAAGAAATCCCGTTCACGGAGTGTTTGAGGGACACAGTAGCGCGCGTTGTGCCCTATTGGCAGCTCGAAATTGCTCCTCAAATTCATGCGGGCAAACGCGTCATCATCGCGGCACACGGCAATTCGCTGCGCGCGCTGATCAAACACTTGGATCATGTTTCAGACTCGGATATCGTTAACCTCAACATTCCCACTGCGGTGCCACTGGTGTATGAGTTGAGCGACGATTTAAAACCGATTCGGCATTACTATCTTGGGGATCAGACCGAAATCGCCAACGCGGCGGTGGCTGTGGCAACACAGGCGGGAATGCAAAAATCAGATGCAGCTGCAAAAATCAGCTGAAGAGAATAGTGCAATAGTGTCAAAACCGAGCTTGTTTTAGTGTCAGCAAAACGATTAATTGCCCTTGGGATAGTGGCCCTGGAGACCTCGTGGATGCTGGGGTTTGCGACAACAGCTGGCGCTCAGAAATTGTCTGCCGATGCGGAAAAAAGGCGCCTCGAAGAATTGCGCGGGCGAATCGAGCAACTACAACGCAATGTTGCCAAGAGCGAAGAATCGCGCGCCGAAGCAGCTGATGCGCTGAAAACGTCGGAAAAAGCGATTAGCGAAGTCAATCGTAGCCTAACCGAGCTTAATGCCCAGCAAAACAGCATTGGTCAGGCGCTCGTCGAGACCCAGAAAGCCATCGATGCCGCTCAAGCAGATGTGGCAAAACAGCAAATGCTGCTGGATCGCGTCATCCGCCATCAATACATGCATGGCAGCGCAGATGCGTTGCGGCTGATGCTTGATGGGCAGGACGTGGCCGCGGTTGAGCGCGAGTTACAGTATTTTGGCTATATTTCCAAATCTCGGGCGCTGCTTATCGCCAGACTGAAACAAACGCTCACAAAATTGGCAGAACTAGAGACTGGCGCGCGCGTCAAAAAAGACGCACTGGCTGCAAATGCGATTGAACAGCAGAAAGCACGTGCAGCCATTGATGAAGAGCGGATGGCGAGGCAGAAGCTGTTGAATCGGATTGCGGGCGACATCAGCAAAGGACGCAACGAGATTGGTCGTTTAAAACGGGATGAAGATCGACTCAGTAAATTGGTTGATCAGATTACAAAAGAGTTAATCAGGACGGCGGCGGTGCGTGCCGAGCAATTGAAAGAACAAAAGCGACAGCAGGAAAAAATCAGGGAAAAAGAGAAAGAGCTCGAGAAAGAGCGCGTTGCTAAAGGATTGGTGCCCAACAACCGTAGGCCGGACGTCCGCGTAGATTCTACGTCGCCCAATTTGTCGCCGAATAAGGCACCGCCAACATCGTCGAGTGCGCCAGTGATGCCAGTTGGAAGCGTAGTCGAAAGTGTGGCCGATGCGGGTTTTGTAGGAAGGGCATTTGAGAGCTTGAGAGGAAAACTGAAATTACCAGCGCGAGGTGAACTTGCAGGTCGTTTTGGTACTCCAAGAGAAGACGGTGGGGTGACTTGGAAAGGCGTTTTTATTAAAGCTGAATCCGGGCAGGCAGTCAGGGCAGTGGCGGACGGGCGGGTCGTGTTTGCCGATTGGTTACGGGGATTTGGTAACTTATTGATACTAGACCACGGTAATGGCTACATGAGTTTGTACGGTAACAATGAAAGTCTATTGAAGTCGGTCGGTGAAAATACGCAGTCGGGTGAGAACATCGCGTCGGTCGGATCGACAGGTGGCGCGTTAGAATCAGGTGTATATTTTGAACTACGTCATGAAGGAAAGCCGTTTGACCCGATGAAGTGGATTGGTCGATAAATGGCTGGTTAAGTGCAGAGTAGTCAGGTGTGTCGCCACAAAAATCCCGGCGATATACAAGTTTCCAGTTGAACCATGAGAGCAACAACTCTAAGGTATTAAAAATGAACGATAGTCAAACCAACCTTTCGTCGCAATCGAAACTCAAAGTCCATCCCTCTGGTGCCAAGCTTAAAGCGGTGGGATTGGTGGGCTTGGGTGCTGTAGTAGGTGTTGCGTTGAGCTTGAATTTTTCGGCTACTGCCGAGAAGCAAAAGACCACGCTGAATCTGCCGATTGAAGAGGTGCGCATGCTGTCCGAAGTGTTTGGGCGCATTAAAAGCGACTACGTGGAAGATGTGGATGACAAGCGCCTGATAAAAGAGGCAATTAACGGCATGCTGACGGGCCTAGACCCGCATTCAGCGTTTCTGGACGCCGATGCGTTTAAGGAAATGCAAACCGTTACCACCGGCAAATTCGGTGGTCTCGGGATAGAAGTGGGTCAAGAAGATGGCCTAGTCAAGGTTATCTCGCCGATTGACGACACGCCCGCTTTCAAAGCCGGGGTAAAAGCGGGTGACTATATTTTTAAAGTGGACGACGTCAGCTTGCGTGGCGTATCGATTAACGACGCGGTGAAACGGATGAAAGGTGAGCCGGGCACTGACGTTACGCTCACGATTTTGCGCAAGGGCGAAAATAAAGAGCTGGTGTTTAAAATTCGACGCGCCGTGATCGAAATTCAAAGTGTTCGTGCACGCGCGATTGAGCCCGGATATGCCTACGTTCGGCTAGCCCAGTTTGAAGAGGCGACCGCTGAAAAAATGGTGCGTGCGATAAATGATGCTTACAAGCAAAACAATGGCGCGCTAAAGGGTATTGTGCTTGACTTACGTAATGATCCGGGCGGATTGCTGAATTCTGCGGTTGCTGTATCTGCTGCGTTTTTGCCTAAAGACGCTTTAGTGGTGTACACCGACGGCCGGGTAGAAGATTCGAAGATGCATCTCACCGCGCGTAAAGAAAATTATCTGCGGAATTCTTCAAAAGAAGATTACATTGCCAAACTTCCTGCTTCAATAAAAGACATTCCGATGGTGGTGTTAGTCAACAACGGCAGTGCATCGGCGTCGGAGATTGTTGCGGGCGCTTTGCAGGATCATAAGCGTGCTGTGATTATGGGCTCGCAAACATTCGGCAAGGGTTCTGTGCAAACGATTCTGCCGCTGAATAACAATAGCGCCATGAAGCTCACTACGGCTCGTTATTTCACACCGAACGGACGCTCAATTCAGGCGAAGGGCATTACCCCCGACCAGCTGGTGACAGATGGGTCACAACGCATCGAAATGCGCGAGGCAGATCTCGAGCGCCACCTCATTGGCGATGATGAGAAAAAAGCCGCTGATGCACTGAAATCTGAGGCGCTGAAAGTGGAAACGCTTAAAAAATTAAACGAAGCGGCGGCTAAACCAACTACTGAAGCAGGTAAAAACGGTGCGGTCTCTACAGCAGCCACTGACGCGAAAGTTGCGGATGCAAAAGCAGCTGAGGAGAAGCCTGTTGAATACAAACCAGTTGATGGTGCCGATGGTAAACCGGTGGATTTTGTATTGCAGCAAGCGATGAATTTCTTGAAAGGGCTGCCAGTGGCGTCCAGCCCTAGAGAGTTGCTGGCTTCAAATGCAGTAACAACGCCCGGCGCCAAGAATGGGGTTAAAACCGCAGCCGTCGTGCCGTCTCCCAAGCAGCTGCCGAAATCTGATACGAAGGTTGAGAGCAAACCAGCTAAGGGTAAATAGAAAGATTGCCTTCGCAGTTGGGTGTGTGTCTACACGCTTATGAATGATAGAGAGCTGCTGCGGTACAGCCGCCATATTTTGCTGGAAGAATTTGGTATTGAGGCGCAGTATAAATTATCGGTTTCCCATGCGCTGGTGATTGGTGCGGGCGGCTTGGGTTCGGCGGCGCTCATGTACTTGGCGTCGGCCGGCGTGAGCGAGATCACTGTTGTGGACGGTGATAATGTGGATCTTACTAATCTGCAAAGACAGGTTATTCATCGAGAATCAAGTATTGGTAGCAACAAGGCGCTATCGGCGGCGGGCACAATGCGGGCTTTGAATGCAGATATTCGCGTTATTCCCGTGACGGAACGCCTTTCAAAGGATGCGGTTGCGGGGTATGTTTTGAACGCAGATGTCGTGCTGGATTGCACGGACAATTTTGCCACCCGGCACGCCATTAATCGCGCCTGTGTTCAATATCAAAAACCACTTGTTTCAGGCGCGGCGATTCGTTTTGATGGGCAAATTACAAGTTTTGATTTTCGGCTTCCGAACAGCCCGTGCTATCACTGCTTGTTTCCCGATAATAGGCAGGATGGCGAGGACGACGACGAGCGGTGCGCGGTAATGGGCGTTTTTGCGCCCTTGGTCGGGATTGTTGGCGCAATGCAGGCGTCGGAGGCGTTGAGACTGTTAACGGGGGTTGGGTTGCCTCTTACCAATCGTTTACAGATGCTGGATGCGCGTACCATGTCTTGGCAGACAGTAAGGTTCAAACGTGACGCTTCATGTTGCGTGTGCGTAAATTCAGCTGCGAATTCAAAGGCAAATGCGGACGCTCAGCCATTGAAACACGAAGGGAAATCGTATGAGAAAATTTAGTGTTATTTTGTTGCTAGCGGCCGGCTTGTTTGCTTCGTCGATGCAAACCAGCGCACAAGTACTATATAAATACGTCGATGCCAACGGCAAGGTAACTTATTCCGATAAGGCGCCCAAGCCGGGCGAAAAGGCGGAGCGCATTACGGCCGATACTAAGACGAATGTGATCGATTCACCGGCAAGGTCGGGAGCAATCGCTTCTGGTGGCGGCAAGGAAGGCTCCGCTGACGTCAATGTTCGTATCAAGGAACGAGCGGCGCTTCGTGACTCCTTGCAAGTCAAAGTAGAGGCAGCACGCGCTGCATTAGAAAAGGCCAAGTTAGCGTTGGAAGAGGGTAGGGCACCGCGCGAAGGGGAGCAGCGGGTCATTGTGAAGCCTGCTACTGTGAAGGCGAAGGATGGAACGGTTGTTACGGTGCCAACAATTACTAACCCGGTGTCATCACCCGCTGTGGGCAGCGTTACCCCAACGCCTGCTGGCCAAAATGCAGTTACCCGAACCGATGTTTATAGTGAGCGAATCGAAAGGCTGGAGGCAGCAGTCAAATCCGCTGAAGAGCAGTTGGAAATTGCGCAAGCTAATTATCGCCGTGGCGCGCCAGATTAGTCATCTCCAAATCCCATCGCGGCCGAACGCTGAAGCCGCGCGTGGCTTGCAAAAGTAATTCAGGATTGGCCTCGATGCGCAATGCCGCCGCAAACGCGATCATTGCCCCGTTATCGGTACAAAATTCCATTGGCGGGAAAAAAACTTTTGCTCCAAAGCGCTCTGTTTCACGCAATAGCGTGCTGCGCAAGGATTGGTTCGCGCCCACGCCGCCGGACACTACCAGCGCCTTCATACCGGTTTGTTTGAGCGCGGCAAGGCACTTTGCAACAAGTACATCCACCACGGCCGCCTGAAACGATGCTGCAATATCCGCGCGAATATCGTCAGGAAGAGGGCCGGCGGAACTGGTGAGCTTTTTAGTCAGCATCAGCACAGCCGTTTTCAAGCCGCTAAAGCTGAATTCCAGATCACGGTTGTGCATCATGGGCCGCGGTAGCTGAAATTTTTTTGCATCTCCACGGCGCGCAAGTTCGCTCAACGCGGGGCCGCCAGGGTAGGGCAATCCCAACAGGGACGCGGTTTTGTCAAAGGCTTCGCCAGCCGCGTCATCCACTGTTTCGCCGAGCAAAATATACTTTCCCACGGCTTCTACAGCCATCAATTGTGTATGACCACCGGATACTAGCAACGCGACAAATGGAAATTCTGGTCTGGGTTCGGCCAATAGTGGTGATAGTAAATGACCTTCTAAATGGTGGATGCCCAATACAGGTTTGCCAAGTGCCAATCCCAGTCCTGCTGCAACACTGGTCCCCACCATCAAAGCGCCGCCCAAGCCCGGCCCTTCCGTAACCGCAATCGCATCGACTGAGCTAATTAAGCGATTGCTATCCTTTAAAACCTTCTCGATCAGTGGAATTAGGCGCTGTATGTGATCGCGCGAAGCGAGTTCTGGTACGACGCCGCCATAGGCGGCGTGCATCGCAATCTGGGAGTGCAGAGCATGCGCCAACAAGCCTATCGCCGTCGGCTGCGCGGTATCATATAACGCTACGCCAGTCTCATCGCATGATGTTTCAATACCTAATATGAGCATACTGGATTTATCTCTTTCAGGTACGTTGTACAAGTTCTTACTTGGCAAAACCGGTGCAAGGAGCTATTATATTGGGCTCTTCGCGCTGAATGTAGCGCTGAAGTAAGAAGTACCTTCAGACCCACAATCTAATGCACCTCCGCTGCTGTTGTGCAGGAGCGATAGATTGGGCGGGCATAACTAGAAAGTAGAAAGGTTTTTTGAAATGCCATTGATTCGATTGAAAGAAAATGAGCCGTTCGACGTCGCTTTGCGTCGCTTCAAACGTGCTGTTGAAAAAACCGGTTTGCTGACCGAGCTCCGGGCTCGTGAGTCATACGAAAAGCCGACCGCAGAACGCAAGCGCAAACACGCTGCTGCCGTGAAGCGTCGGTACAAACGCCTCCGCAGCCAAATGCTGCCGCCGAAACTTTACTAAATTTCGCAACAATAAAATCTTTTGAGGCAGAGTGCAAACTCTGCCTTTTTTATTTCGTTTTTATTTTCGAAGCGAATTTTAGGAGTTTAAAAATGAGCCTACGTGAACGCATCAACGAAGATATGAAAACTGCGATGAAAGCGCGCGAAGCCGACAAGCTCAACGCGATTCGCCTGCTTACGTCTGCACTAAAACAAAAAGAGGTCGATGAGCGCATCGACATTACCGACGAAGTTGTGCTGAACGTTATCGAAAAGATGCTAAAGCAACGCAAAGATTCCATCGAGCAATTTACCGCTGGTAATCGGTTCGACTTGGTCGCGAAAGAACAATTCGAAGTAGGCGTCTTAGAAGTTTATATGCCTGTGCAAATGTCGGACGCCGAACTCGCTGTCGTACTGGACGCGGTGATTGCCGAGACCGGCGCGACCAGCGCCAAAGATATGGGAAAGGTGATGAACACGCTGCGTCCACGTGTCGCCGGGCGTGCTGACATGGGCAAGCTATCGGGCGTGGTGAAGGCGCGGTTGGGCCAGTAGCACGTTCGGCGTAATTTGTTCGTCGCCTATAATTAAAGCCTGATGATTCCACCGGACTTTATTCAGCAGCTGCTTGCCCGCGTTGACATTGTTGACGTGGTGGACAAACACGTAAAACTAAAAAAAGCGGGGCAGAATTATTCTGCTTGTTGCCCGTTTCATAATGAGAAAAGCCCGAGCTTTTCGGTGAGTCCGCAAAAGCAGTTTTACCATTGCTTCGGCTGCGGCGCGCACGGCACGGCGATTTCGTTTTTGATGGAATATGCGGGCATGGGTTTTCGCGATTCGGTGCGCGAATTGGCCGAGGGCGTGGGCCTCTCGATGCCTCAGGAAGCCAATTCAGGAGAGTCGCTTGAGCGCGCCCGCGAGGCAGCCTCGCTAGGCGAAGTAATGTCGGCCGCGCGTGATTTTTATCGGCGAGAGTTAAAAAACTCACCTAAAGCGATTGAATATTTCAAAGGTCGCGGCGTGAGCGGTGAGATTGCCGCTAAGTTTGGATTGGGCTATGCGCCTGACGATTGGCAAGGTCTAAAAGGCGCGGTAGAGGATTACACCGCTGGCGCGTTAAGCGAGTGCGGGCTGGTGATTGATAACGATGAGGGCCGGCGCTACGATCGGTTTCGAGATCGCGTCATGTTCCCAATTTTGGATCAGCGCGGCAACGTCATTGGTTTTGGCGGTCGAATCATTGGCCAAGGCGAGCCAAAGTATTTAAATTCGCCTGAGACACCACTGTTCGAAAAAGGCCGCGAATTGTACGGACTGTTTCAAGCGCGCCGCGCGATTCGCGATCAGCAGACTGCCATCGTGGTGGAAGGCTATATGGACGTGGTGGCGCTTGCGCAGAACGGCGTTGAGAATGCGGTTGCCACGCTTGGGACCGCGACCACGCCCACGCATGTGCAAAAGCTGCTGCGCATGGCTGACAATTTGGTGTTTTGTTTTGATGGCGACAAGGCTGGTCGAAAAGCCGCGTGGCGCGCGTTGGAACAATCTTTGCCGGTAGTGGTTGATGGCAAAGATATTCGCTTTTTATTTTTGCCCGCTGAGGACGACCCTGACACGTTTGTGCGCCGTCTTGGCAAAGACGCGTTTATCTCGGAATTAAAAAATGCGAAGCCGTTATCCGCGTTTTTGTTCGATCAGTTATCGAGCGAAGTAGACGGCGACAGCGAAGAGGGCCGCGCGCGTCTGCTGGCGAACGCGAAGCCACTGATTGCACAAGTCTCAACGCAAACCGCGCCCGCATTGGCGTTAATGCTTCGGCGCAGATTAGCCGATACCGTTGGTTTGGGCGCGATAGAAGTGGAGCGCTTGATTCCCATGTGGGTTAATGGAAATGCGGGTGGCAATGCGGGCAACAATACTCCTAGTGGTTATAACGACGCTTCATTAAACAACGGTTTTCGAAAGACACCGCGCGCTCCGCAGGAGACGTATCGCGATGGCTCGCCCAAGCCTCGCCAATATGCGCCCGGGGATAAACGCGCAAATTGGGACGCCAAAAACCGTCGCGAGCCGACACTTTCAGCGGGCGCAAAAAAGGTCGCCAAACTGTCGCCGGCTGAGCAGCTTATTGTCGACATGATGTTAAAGCCGCAGCTCGCAGGCCGCTTTGATTTTGCGACTGAAGAAATTGAGGAAAGCGCGATCGGTGCGGCCTATCGAATTGCGCAATTTATTCGCGATCATGATTTCGAAGTGAACATGGGTGGCGTGCTTGAGCATTTTCGCCACTCGGCAGATGAATCGATCTTAGATCGTCTGTCAAAACATCCGCTGATTACGGACGAGGACATGGCTGCACGCGACGTGGATGCTGATTTTGATGCGGCGTTGGCAAAGCTGCACGAGACCGCACTCGCTGCTCAAAAGCGCGCCGAAATTGATCGACGTGCAAGAGAGATGGGTTTGTCGTAAATAGTTTGTTTTAAAAGGTCGTTCTAACGCATCCTGAAACTACGGATTTTGTTTCATATCCTCAAGACACTCGCGGCCCTTCGCGGTAATTTCAAAACGTCCCGGGGCTGCGGTTTCGATAATGTGGCCCTTGCGTCCCAGAAACGTAGCTACGCCCTTTCCCAGCTGGGCATTGGGGTTTGAGGCGAGCGCGCTCAGTCCCATGATGCAGTTTTTGACGAACAACGCCAGCGTGCCTTTTTCGGTCAATTCATAGCTGCCGTCTTTGTGATGAACCAGCATTTTGATGCCGACCAAATGTCGCGCGTTGCGAGCCACGCAAGCGCTGGGCTTGTCAGATTTCAGCATGTTGCCGACTTGTTCTAAAGCCTCAAACTCATCTCTGCTGAGGCGTTGGGTAATGACGGGTTGTTTCAATTTTTTCCTTTGATTTTCATTTTAGTGTGCTTCAGGCTGGGTGGCTTCGATTGAGCAGCGCCGCTTTCTAATCAACGTGAATAGCTCCAACTATAGGGCAGGCAGTGAACATTTGGGGCTGGTTGAAAAATTTTTAAGAAACGTTCATTTGGCCTCGCTGTCCGACAGATGTGTTGACGATGAGGCACGGTTCGGCGAATGCAGCTGTTCGGTCTTGCTTTTAAGGGTAATTGCTGCCGCGCAGCAGAATAGAATGTTGATTGATCAAACCCTAGTACTGACGGGCATCTTAGAGGCTTTATGCTTCGAAATGTGCGCCATTAAACGAGTTAAAAATTTTGTTTGGCGCGCTTTAAAACCATCTATTAATCAATTGTTTAGCAAAAGCACTATTGAAAAATGGTCTCTTTTGATATAATCGAGGGTTCCCTGCTACTTTACTCAGCGATTAACGCGATTGTTGCCCGTTATTGTATGGCTTGTCGTTAGCCCCATGTGACCCAACATCCACTAGCAGAACCTTAATCGCATAACACGGCACACTACCGCAAACGGACACCACCCACATGGCACGCAAACCCAAAAGCGCTCGCGAGCACGACGAATTCCCGATCCCCAACTTCAAGGCGAGCAAGCAAGAAGCCGCCAAGATCGATGTTGAGGTTCAAAGGACGCGCCTCAAAAGCCTGATCAACCTCGGCAAAGAGCGCGGCTTTTTGACGTACGCAGAGATTAATGATCATTTGCCGGATATGGTCGACGCGGAGCAAATTGAATCGATTACCACCACCTTTAACGAGATGGGGATTCAGGTTTATGACGAAGCGCCGGATGCCGAGACGCTGCTGATGACAGAGGCGGCGCCTGTATCTTCCGATGATGATGACGCCGAAGAAGAAGCCACCGCAGCACTAACCACGGTTGATTCCGAGTTTGGTCGCACCACTGATCCTGTGCGCATGTATATGCGTGAGATGGGGTCGGTTGAATTGCTGACGCGCGAAGGCGAAATTGAAATCGCCAAACGTATTGAAGATGGTCTGAAGCACATGATCCACGCGATCTCATCCTGTCCGACGACAATTCAGGAAATCCTGAATCTGGCGGACAAGGTTGAGAACGACGAGATGCGAATTGATGAAGTCGTCGATGGTCTGGTGGATCCGAACGAGGCTGAAGTTGCCGAAGCCGCGCTCTCCGAAGAAGAGCTGGATGGCGCGGAAGAAATTGAAGAAGATGAAGATGAAGATGGCTCGATCGCCGCCGCGAATCTCGAGCTATTGAAACAAGAATCGCTAGCCAAATTCAATTCGATTCGCAAAACTTTCAAGCGCATGAAAAAAGTGCTGGTAGAAAAAGGCCATCGCTCACGCGCTTACAAAGATTTGCAGGAAGAGATTTCAGCCGAGTTGATGCAAATCCGTTTTTCGGCCAAGCAGGTAGAACTGTTGTGCAGTTCGCTGCGCGGGTTGGTTGAAGGTGTGCGTCAGCGCGAGCGCGAGATTCAAGAATTGTGCGTTAAAAATTCCGGGATGCCACGCCCGCACTTTATCAAGTCGTTTCCTGGTAATGAGACCAATTTGAAATGGATAGCAGACGAGATCGCGAATGGCAAAACATTCGCGCTTGCACTGACCAAATTCAAGCCATCGATTCTGGAGCAGCAAGAGGCATTGATTAATTTGCAGAAAGACGTCGGCCTGCCGATCAAAGATTTGAAAGAAATCGCGCGCCAAATGAGCACGGGTGAAGCCAAGGCTCGCCGTGCCAAGCGCGAAATGATCGAGGCCAACTTGCGTTTGGTGATTTCCATCGCGAAAAAATACACCAACCGCGGTTTGCAATTTCTTGATTTGATCCAAGAGGGAAATATTGGCCTGATGAAAGCCGTGGATAAATTCGAGTATCGTCGAGGCTATAAATTCTCGACCTACGCGACCTGGTGGATTCGCCAGGCAATTACCCGTTCGATCGCCGATCAGGCGCGCACCATTCGTATTCCGGTTCACATGATTGAGACAATCAATAAAATGAACCGGATTTCACGGCAGATTCTGCAGGAGACCGGCCTTGAGCCCGATCCAGCAACACTCGCCGTAAAGATGGAAATGCCGGAAGATAAAATCCGCAAAATCATGAAGATTTCCAAAGAGCCGATCTCGATGGAAACGCCTATCGGCGACGACGACGATTCGCATTTGGGCGACTTTATCGAAGACACCAATTCGCTTGCACCGCTGGATTCCGCGCAGTATGGTTCACTTCGTGACGTGACCAAAGATGTTTTGGATTCCCTTACGCCGCGCGAGGCAAAGGTGCTGCGGATGCGCTTCGGTATCGAGATGAACACCGACCACACCTTGGAAGAAGTGGGCAAGCAGTTTGACGTGACGCGCGAGCGCATTCGTCAAATAGAGGCAAAGGCACTTCGGAAATTGCGCCATCCCAGCCGCAGCGAAAAGCTGAAGAGCTTCTTGGAAACAGACAGCTAGATTTTGTTAAACTTCTTTAGAAGCGGGCAGCGGGTAGTAACCTGCTGCCCGTTTCTTTTGGGTAAGCAGATAGTCTCGGTTACGATGTAGAAGTTAATGAGTTGTGTTTGCTTGGGGTGGCACCTGATTCCGCATCAGTCGACTTTATAGAGCCGATTTTTTGAAAATCAGTGACGATATGGCATGAGAAGAATAGAAATTTTCATATCGCGCACCAGATAAAATTGAGCTCATTTTGTCGCTATCGTTGCATGACGTTTTGTGTAGCTGAGGTGTAAGCGGGTCGCATTCACGGTATCGTCAGCTCTAAGAAGTGGGAAACCTTGATTTGTTCTTTTGATTTCCTATTTCTGGGCGTTAGACTGGGATGATTTTATTGAAAAACCGCTCTTGCCCCAACGCTTTCAAGAGGCCATGGCGCGGCGTTTGGATGCACTCGCGACGACTTCAAAAAAATAATTGGTTAGCGTAAAAATGAGTCGGTATTCTGTTCTAGCACGCGTTGATGAAATTACGCCTAACGACACTGATGCAGATTCGCGCCTTGGTTGGGATACGGATCGCTTAGTTCGCTATAATAGGCAGTTGAAAATACGAGAATTTATCTGCGGCTTTTTGGTCAATCAGTTACTTTCTCACTTATTCATCCCCTCGGGGCCGTTAGCTCAGCTGGTTAGAGCAGAGGACTCATAAGCCCACTGTAACCATAATTAACCCATTGATATAACTAGTAAATAATTACTCAATAGAGTATTGTTAGCATCACGTTAGCAACGAGATTCGTGATGCCTACAGCACGCAAACTACCCAGCGGCAAATGGTTCATTCAGATTCGCCGCAAGGGACTTAAATCAGTATCGGTTAGTCGGCCGACGAAAGCCGAGTGCGAAAAAGTCGCTCGCACAATTGAGCATCAAATAGATTTGGGCAGCCATCACTTCATGTCGCCTCGAGCGGGGGAGTTGTTGTTGCGCCACGCGTTCGACCGTTACTTCAATTGCTCCCAACATAACGATAAGCGAGCGACAACAAAAAAGGCCGAGGTCGGAAAATCAGTCCCGATACTCAAAAACCTCGGTTCTTACTCGCTGCAGAACATTAGCGAAGAACGCGTCGCAAAGTATCGTGACGACCGAATGCTCGAAAATACGCGCTACGGTAGCCCTCCATCTCCCAATACAATTCGACTTGAGTTGGCCCTGCTAGCTGCCGTCTTTAAGGTGGCGCGACGTGAATGGGGCATCAAACTGGATAGTCCGCTACAGCACATTAGTCGACCGAATTGCCAAGACCGACGTCGGGACCGGCGCCTCGAGCCACACGAAGAATTTCACTTGCTGACGATACTGCAGGCGCAGTCGAATCAGCGCCTTTATTTTATGTTGGCGCTTATTTTGCATTGTTGTGTTCGCCCTGGAGAAGCGGCCGGCTTCAAGAAGGCCAACATTGATATTGAAAAGCGGCGAATTCTATTGCCGCGTAGTGACACGAAATCGAAGAGACCCAGGTATGCACTTCTTACGCCACCGGCCTTGGAAATTGTGGAGTTAGCCCTAGAGGTCAGTCCCAAGGAATCGCCTTACCTAATTGGAACTCGCACTAAATCCGGAGGGTGGCGTCCGTTCGACTATTCATGCAGTTGGGGAAAAACAATTGACGAACTCGCCTCAATCGGAATTCGGGTTCCCAACTTGCGAGTGCATGACCTTAGACATGAAGCTATCAGTCGACTCGTAGAAGACACCACATTGACGGACGCGCAAGTTACTGCGATTACCGGCCACGTCGACGCAACAACAATGTGGAGTTACCGGCATCTCCGCAGTGAGCCCCTATTGAAGTTATTGGAAGGACAGGTGCAATCAACGATAGTCCGGCACACATTTGAGGACATTTATCCTGAGTCGAAGATGCCAACGGTTGAAGATGACGAAGATGACCGAATTGCGGAGATGCTTGGTATCGGGATATCGCGACCATTGTCCGAACGGGAAAAATTGAAACTGCTTCAGGATGAAATTGACAGCATTCTGGAGATAAGCCGCGGCCGAAAACTGTCGGCGATTGAAGAAGAGAAACTTGATTATTTAATTCGAACCAAGAAACTCGCCGCAGCTTAAGGGGCCGTTTGCGGGGATAGCTTCACAGCGTACTAGGGATGTTTCGCGCTGCCGTTCGCGAGTATGACTAGCTTGTCACGTAGAACAGTTGAGCGTAAATATCCCCAACTGTCTCAAATTTTACAAAGCTCCGTTTCGGAACCACACGCAAATTCTGGCGCTCAGCTTTGAATCCATCCTTATTGCCCTTCGTGTGCTTCGCCTTCTTGAACTCGCTGAGGCTGGTTACGTCTACACCGAAATAGAAAAATGGGCCAAGCTCCAGCGTCTCCTCGTTGAAATATATCCACACCACACAGCCACTCGGCTTTTCCGCCAACTTCATATGCACTTTCTGACTGGCTGTTTTACCGCCAATGATTGAAGTCTTGAGTTGAATGTGTCTGACTAGCCCCTTTGCTTCTGCGACGAGGTCGTAACCTGAGTTGTCTACCTCTGGTTTTGCAATCTCGAGGACGCAGGCGTGGTGCAACCAAGAACGTTTCAGCAAGTCACCGACAAAGAGGTGCTCTATCAGCTTCTCTCTATAGGACGAATTCTCTGTGTGTTGGGTCATTCTGAGCTAGTCCAAATGAAGTTCAAGGAATATTAAGTCGTAGCGGTTACGCACCCCCATTCTGACAGCATACTTGTGCCCGTCATTGTGCGGACACCATTACGCCGACATTGCCACAGCGCGCTCAACACCTTGCAATTCCGCGTATTCTCGTACCCAGCAGAGCGTATTGACTAGCGCCATTTCTTCCACCGTCCCGCACTCTATTGAAAGCAATGCAGGACTGATGACCAACAGTGTCAGACATTTTGCTCGCGATATCGCGACGTTCAGGCGATTCTTGCTGTACAAAAACTCGATAAAGCGGGGCAGGTAGTCTCCGCTCGAAGTCGTCATTGAAATGATGACTACCTCTGCCTCT
>JBBRFJ010000020.1:0-34485 GCA_038224475.1 Burkholderiales bacterium | reverse complement strand
CAAGAACCCCAGCCCATGGCCGTATTCGTGCAGTATCGTTTTGACGTAGTCGATACTGTTTTCATTGGGTGCTTTGTCGTCCAGACCGTAGTACCAGCTGAGTCCGGTCAGACAGCCCGGCTTGCCCAGGTCGCCGTTGCTGGTGACACCAATCTCCGGTAACGGCTCGCCACTGGCCACGTCCAGATCGGTTTTGGCCAATCGATTCGCCAATGCACCGGGATACCAAGTGTTTGGGAAGCGCGCATTGTCAAAATCACGGAATGCCGAAAATGGCCCGGCTGAAGCCAGCACGCCATTGGTGGCTGTGCACTCCTGCGGCGCAAAACTGGCCGCGACCTCAATCACATCATTGCCACCCAGTGCGCGCGCCCAAAGTGAGCCGACGAAATTCAGCGCAATCAGCCGTTGTGCGCCGATTGTTTTGCCGGCATTGAGGCCGACTGGCGCGGCAGGCGTTGGATCATTAAAGCCGATGCCGGGATCGTCGGTGTTAATGAGTTTAAAAGTGGCTGCATTCGCCTGTAGTGAAAACACAAGCACGCCGCCCAGCACGGCAAGAGTACTAGTTCGGGTAATTCTAGAAATAAGTTTATTCACGGATCGCTCCCTTGTCCGTATTGTTCAATGCCGATGGCGCGATGTCTGCGGCTGCTGTGTGATCATGCAAAGGGTTGTTCGCGGATTTTTCAACCTCGCACGCTTCTAGATGTTTGCCGTGCTTGATGTCGATGGTGCGGCTATTGAAATAGGCGGTGCCGAGCACTTTGCCGACGCTATTGCCCGCGCGAATTTCCTTGCCGACTGCAGAACCGGTGCGCTTCGAAAGCGAGACCGAGTCTGTTTTCAGTTGTGCCCGTGCGCTCGCGGGGGATTGCATGAGCATGGTGCGCTCTGATGGTGTTGCGCTGCGGTTGGCGATAGCTGATTTTGCCGCTGCCTCGCTGGCGAGCTCGGCGCGTTCGCTATCGGACATATCGCGATATTGCTCGAGCGCAGAAACTTGGGCCTGCTCGCGTTGCTTTGACCTGTCGGACTGTGCATTTGCGGCTGCAGCCATGCACGCTACCGCGCCGGTTATTAACGCCGCGTTTGCTAGCGTTTTGAGGCGATTCGTTAAAACCCGTTTTCGATTTAAACCATCCATTACTTACTCACTTTCTTGAAGGGATAAGAAATAGAACCGATGAAAGCTTGATCCACATTCAGCGGTGCCCATTTGACACAATTAGCAACAACCTGTTGCGTACGTGATGTTACGCCCGAAAGAGGTTGAAATAGAAGTGACGTGTTTCGGCGACAACGTAACCGCTGGGCTTCGAATTGGTTGCGGCGTTCGATCGTTTTAAAAAGGCGCGCCAAGGCGCTGGCAACGTTGATCCATCGTCTGACTCATATACAATCCAATACTTTTTGGGACGCTATGTGGTTTAAGAATTTACAGATATATCGGCTGACCGCGCCTTGGACGCTGAGCGCGCAGTCGTTGGAAGCGCAGCTCTCTCATCACCCGCTGCGGGCATGTGGCGCTTACGAGTTGCAAACGCAGGGTTGGACGTCGCCGCGAGATGACGACGCGTTGGTCTATGCGGTCAACGGGCAACTGCTGATCAAGCTTGGACAAGAAAAAAAATTGCTGCCCGCATCAGTCATTAGAGAGTCTGTGCGCACCAAATCGCAAGAACTCGAAAATGCGCAGGGCTTCAAACTCGGCAAGAAACAGATGCGTGATCTCAAAAATCAAATTACGGATGAGTTGTTGCCAAGAGCCTTTAACGTGCGGCGCAATACGTGGGCGTGGATTGATGCAAAAAATAGCCGCTTGGTGGTGGATGCGGGATCGCCCTCGAAAGCCGACGAATTGATCGGCATGTTGAATAAATCGCTTAATGATCTTTCGCTGGAACGCGTCGACACGGCGATCTCGCCGACTATTGCGATGACCGCCTGGCTCGGTGCAACCGACGCCCGAAATGGCGTGCCGCACGGCTTCTCGATCGATCAGGAAACCGAACTGCAATCCCCGTTGGATGAAAAAGCGACGGTACGATTTGTGCGTCATTCGCTTGAACCCGCAGACGTGCAACGCCATATCACTGGCGGCAAGCAATGCACTCGCCTGGCACTCACATGGGCCAATCGCGTTTCGTTCGTGCTCACCGAATCGTTCACCATTAAACGCATCTCGCCGGTTGATGTGGTGACCGAGGGCGCTGAATCCGCGCCGCAAAACGATGAAGACCGATTTGATGCCGACACCATCATGATGACCGGAGAATTGGCGGGACTGATTGACGACTTGATCGAGGGCTTGGGTGGGGTGGCCACGTAAGATTTATGCATTGTGCCGCGCAGAGTTTTTGCGTAATTAATGTTGATGCTTGTGGTCGCTTTGGTAACATCCCTATCCTGGCATTATCGAGCTTACGAAACGTCTGACATGATTTCAAACCCTTCATCTTCTGCCTTGCCGGTTATCGCCATCGATGGGCCCACGGCGTCTGGCAAAGGCACCGTGGCGCACCGGGTGGCCGACGCGCTGGGGTTCCATTACCTTGATAGTGGTGCGTTGTACCGGCTGACGGCGCTGGCCGCAACCGGGGCAGGGGTGATGCTTTCGGAGGAAGCGGCGGTGGCTGAAATTGCGCGTGGCCTAGAGACGCGGTTTGTTGGCGAGTCGGTTTTTCTGTCCGGAGTTGATGTGAGCGACGAGATTCGCACCGAATCGGCGGGTCAAAATGCGTCTCTGGTTGCGGCGATGCCTGGCGTTCGCGCCGCACTTCTGGAGCGCCAGCGGGCGTTTGCGGAGTTCCCCGGACTGGTTGCTGACGGTCGCGATATGGGCTCAGTGGTTTTCCCCGATGCGGCGTTGAAAATTTTCCTTACCGCGAGCGTTGAAGCGCGCGCGGAAAGACGACTTAACCAGTTGATCCAAAAAGGAAACCCTGCTATATTGCAAGACGTTGTGAAGGAATTACGCATCCGTGATGAGCGCGATATTAATCGTCCGGTTGCGCCGCTTATGCGTCTGGTTGACGCGCAACTACTTGATACGACTGAGATTTCTGCAAATGAAGCAGTTGAGCAGATTTTGCAATGGGTCAAAAAACAGTCAATAGTCAAGTAGGTGTTTGATCGAAAAGCGTTTTTCGCTTTTAGGTCGGTTCCCGGAAAATCCCCCCAGCTGTTGTATTTAATACGTTAATGCGCCGGTTTTTCATGTGAAATGCCGGATTAAATCCACTGTCGCCACATGGTTTTTAGTTTGCCAAGCGACTTAACCCGAAGGTGTAGTTTCCTATGTCCGCAACCCAATCCGCAGCCCAACCCGCAAAAAAAATGATGCACCCGATAGACTCATTCGCCGCTCTATTTGAAGAGAGCGAAACGCGCCAAGAAATGCGCGTTGGTGAAATGATTACTGCTGAAGTTGTTTCAGTTGACCAAAACATTGTCGTGGTAAACGCAGGCTTGAAGTCCGAGTCAGTGATTCCCGTCGAAGAATTCAAAAACGATAAAGGCGAACTTGAGGTTAAAGTTGGCGATTTCGTTACGGTAGCCATCGAGCAAATCGATGATGGCTACGGCGCTACCAAACTCTCGCGTGATCGAGCGAAAAAGCTCTCCGCATGGCATGACCTCGACGTCGCGCTCGACAAGGGCACGATCATCACCGGTATGGTTTCCGGCAAAGTTAAAGGCGGTTTGACCGTCATGATCAACGGTATCCGCGCGTTCTTGCCGGGTTCGTTGGTTGATACACGTCCGATCAAAGATACCTCGGCGTTTGAAAATAAAGAACTCGAATTCAAAGTTATCAAGCTCGACAAAAAGCGCAACAACGTGGTTGTTTCGCGCCGCGCCGTGATGGAAGCTTCCGCCGGTGTTGAGCGTCAGGCATTGATGTCGACCCTGAAAGAGGGCGCAATTGTTAAAGGTATCGTCAAGAACATTACCGACTACGGTGCGTTCGTTGATTTGGGCGGTATCGATGGTCTGTTGCACATCACCGATCTGGCATGGCGTCGCGTGAAGCATCCGTCTGAAGTATTGACGGTGGGCGACGAAGTTGAAGCCAAGATCCTGAAGTTCGATCAAGAGAAAAACCGTGTATCGCTCGGCATGAAGCAGCTCGGCGATGATCCTTGGATGGGTCTTGCACGCCGCTACCCACAGGGCACACGCTTGTTCGGTAAAGTCACCAATCTGACCGACTATGGCTCATTCATTGAGATCGAAGCGGGTATTGAAGGCTTGGTGCACGTTTCCGAAATGGATTGGACCAACAAGAACGTTCATCCAGCCAAAGTTGTCTCGTTGGGTGACGAAGTTGAAGTCATGATCCTTGAGATCGATGAAGAGCGTCGCCGTATTTCGCTGGGCATGAAGCAATGCAAGCAAAATCCGTGGGATGAGTTTTCGATGTCGCACAAGAAGGGTGAGCGCGTCAAAGGCACCATCAAATCGATTACCGACTTCGGCGTATTCATTGGCTTGCCGGGCAATATTGATGGTTTGGTACATTTGTCGGACCTGTCTTGGAACGTGGCGGGCGAAGAAGCCGTCAAAAATTTCAAGAAGGGCGATGAGCTGGAAGCGGTTGTGTTGGCGATTGATGTTGAGCGCGAGCGCATTTCACTCGGTCTGAAGCAAATGGACGACGATCCGTTTAATAGCTATGTTGCCTTGAATGATAAGGGCGCATTGGTCAAAGGCACCGTCAAGGCAATTGATGCCAAAGGCGCCACCATCACCCTGATGGGCGACATCGAAGGCTATCTGCGCGCATCTGAAGTCTCACGTGAGCGCGTGGAAGACATCCGCACCCATCTCAAAGAAGGTGATGAAGTCGAAGCCGTGATCGTCAACGTGGATCGCAAGACACGCAACATCAATCTTTCCATCAAAGCACGCGATGCGGCCGATGAAAAAGATGCGATGAAAAAGATGACTGACGATGGCCCGAATAACGCCGGCACCACCAACCTCGGCGCGTTGTTAAAGGCAAAGCTCAAGCAAGGCGAATAAATCGTATTTCTTCCAATCGAGCGGAGTGGATAATGCGCTCCGCCCGGTTGGATGATTTATGCTGAATTTGCGTTTGAGTGTTTGTCATCGATCTCAAAATAAAGACAACAATAATTTGAATACTGGGTCACCCACGTGAAATCCATGACAAAGTCGGAGCTGATTGAAATTCTGTCAGCTCGGCATAGCCAGCTGGCCCCGAAGGACGCTGAACTCGCCGTAAAGACCATGCTGGATGCGATGTCCGATACCTTGGCTACGGGTGATCGCATTGAGATTCGAGGATTCGGCAGCTTCGGACTGAATTACCGTCCCCCGCGTACCGGCCGCAACCCGAAGACGGGCGAAAAGGTGCAAGTACCGAAAAAATATGTGCCGCATTTCAAAGCGGGCAAAGAACTGCGTGAGCGCGTTGATTCGCTTATATTGCCCGATGATCCACAGCCTAAGCCCACGCCAGCCAAGTTGCGTGTTTCGCAGGCAACCGGTGATTAGAAATTGCAGCTTAAAAATACCAGCCAGATGTGTGACGCATCTGGCTTTTTTATTGATGACGAGGGTTGATGCGCGGTTTTGCCGTGGGCTCGGTAGTGGGTCAACTCACAAATTGGCAACACGAGATTGAGGATTTGTAAATCGCATTTTGGATTTGGCTTTTAAACCTATTTACAATAACGATTCCTAAATAAATATTCTCGAATAACCGTTCTCGAGTGGGCCATTTCACCCGCCGCCCAATCTGGATATTGCTATCCCGATCTCCGCATTCAGCTTGGCGCGCGCATCATCACCAGGAACTTGAAAATCATGCAAATATTGATCTGGATTATCCGCGTCGTGGTGGTTCTGTTGTTTGTGTGGTTCGCGGCGAAAAATGCCGATCCCATCATGTTGCACGGTTATATGGATGCCACCTTGACGGCACCACTCGCGCTTATTTTGTTGGCGTTTTTCGGCGGTGGCTTGGTTCTTGGTTTGATGGCGTCGTTGATGACAATGTTCCGCTTAAAGCGCGAAATCCGAAAATTGAATCGCGCTCTGCAGCATAAAAGCCGTGATGAAATTGCCACGTTGCCGCCCGCGTCGTCCGCACCGGACAGCACAATGCCGCGACTTTAAATTTATGTCGATGCAATTAAATAAAAGCCATCTCTGCCATCTGCCGACTGCGCACTTAGCGTCGCGCCCGTTTCAGTTTTGCCAGCTAATAGGCTTGGCTTCCTATGAATATTGATACGAGCTGGCTTCCTTGGGCTTTGCTCGGCGCGCTGGCATTTTTCGCCGCCGGCTGGTTCGTGGCGCGACTTGATTTGAAGCAGCTTTTGGTTGAATCAAGAGCCATGCCGCAGTCGTATTTCAAGGGACTGAATTTCTTGCTTAACGAGCAGCAGGACAAGGCAATTGAAGCCTTCATTGAGGTCACCAAAACTAATCCCGAAGCAGTTGAGCTGCAGTTCGCGCTGGGCAGCCTGTTCAGGCGGCGTGGCGAGGTGGATCGCGCAATCCATGTTCATCAGAATCTGTCAGAGCGCCGTGAGCTGTCGGCCGAGGCGCGCACGACGGCCTTGATTGAGTTGGCGATTGATTACCAAAAATCAGGTTTGACCGACCATAGCGAAAAAATATTGTCTGATCTGGCCGCCAAGGCAGTCGGCACCACTTCACAGCAAGCGCAGACCTTGCGGCTTTTGCTCGATGTTTATGTGCAGGAGAAAAATTGGTTAAAAGCCATTGATGCGGCTTCGCGTCTCGATGCGGGCGCACCGGAAGATTACGGCACAACCAAGCTATCTTTATCAAAGCGGCGTCGCTATCAAAAAGAAATAGCGCATTTTTATTGTGAGCTGGCTTCAGAGGGGCATCCGAATCGCCCAGCAGAATCCAGCAGTGCAAACGTAGCAAGCGCGCTTGAACAAGCAAATGCCTACCTCGACGCAGCGTTGGTTGCAGATCCGGCCTGCGTGCGCGCCAATTTGATGCGCGGTGAGTGGCAGGCGAAGGCGAATCAACATGCGGACGCCATTGCGACTTGGCACCACATTGAGCAGCAGGATCCCGCATTTTTGGGCCTGGCGGCGGATCGAATGCTTGACAGCTATCGCGCGCTTGGTAATGGTGCAACCGGCTTGGCTGACTTGCGAAATTTACAGCAGCATTACCCTGCGCTGGATTTACTCAATGCAATTTTTGATGCCACGCTCGCCAGCGACGGCCCGCAGGCTGCGTATGAATTAGTCAAGGCGGATTTGCGCAATAATCCGACCTTGGTAGGTTTGGACCGACTGCTTGAGGCGCAAATATTGGCGGTGCCGGAAGAGCGAAAGCATGATTTGCAGATGCTCAAGGAACTGGTGCACAGCCACTCGAGCAAGCTTGCGGTTTATTTATGCAAGCAATGTGGGTTCAAAGCCAAGCAGTTTTATTGGCAATGCCCGGCTTGTGGAGGTTGGGAGACCTTCTCGCCACGGCGCACCGCAGAATATGAAACGGCTAACCGTCATCTGGCGCGCTCGCAGATTGAGGGCCAACGATTACCCGTTGAAGATTGACCGGTTTTGTAACTTGCCCGCGCTAATATCAACATTACAACGCGAGCGTTACAATCAGAACATCATAATAAAAACACCAAAACAGGCAGGCATTCAACATGAGTAGCAAACCCATTATTGTGGTTCTTGATTTTGATAACGCGAGCGATGGGTTATCGCTGGCGGATCGGCTCGATCCAAAAATGTGTCGCGTTAAAGTCGGCAAAGAGCTGCACACCGCGGCCGGCCCGCAAGTCGTTGAGGCCTTGATGGCGCGTGGATTCGATGTTTTCCTCGATCTCAAGTTTCACGACATTCCGAATACCGTTGCCGCGGCCTGCAGAGTGGCCGCCAGCCAGGGCGTCTGGATGGTCAATGTACATGCATGCGGCGGCAAGAAAATGCTGGCTGCCGCACGTAATGCCATCGACTCGGTGAACGGTAACAAGCCATTGCTAGTCGGCGTCACCGTGTTGACCAGCATGGCGCAAAGCGAACTACCCGAGATCGGGCTCGACGCAAACCTTCCTGCCTCGGTTTTGCGGTATGCGGCGCTGACGAAGGACGCCGGGTTGGACGGCGTGGTGTGCTCAGCGCTCGAAGCGACTTGGCTAAAGGACCGTTTCGGTAAAGCGTTTAAGTTGGTAACGCCTGGTATTCGCTTGCCAGACGACGCAAAAGGCGATCAAGCGCGAGTGGTAACCCCGGTAGATGCGATTAAAATGGGCGCGGATTATTTGGTTATTGGCCGCAGCATTACCCAGTCCGCCGATCCGGTCGCGACCTTGCATAAAATCTATAACGATCTTAACAATCTGGAAACGCGTAAATGAAATTAACCATTATTGGTACGGGCTATGTAGGATTGGTGTCGGGCGCGTGCTTGGCGGACGTGGGTAACAGCGTTCTGTGCCTCGATCTTGATCCGCGCAAAGTTGATATTTTGAATTCCGGTGGTATCCCGATTTATGAGCCGGGCTTAAAAGAGATTGTCGCGAATAACGTGGCGGCAGGGCGCTTGCGCTTCACCACTGATATCGCAGAGGGCGTGGCGTGGGGTGATGTGCAAATGATCGCAGTGGGCACGCCGCCAGGCGAAGACGGCTCGGCTGATCTGCAATACGTTTTGTCGGCCGCTCGCAATATCGGCAAGCACATGACCTCAAAAAAGATCGTCGTCGATAAATCAACCGTACCTGTTGGCACCGCCGATAAAGTGCGCTCAGCGATTGCCGAAGAGTTAAAGCTTAGAAAAATGGAAACGCCTTTCTCGGTGGTATCAAATCCTGAATTTTTAAAAGAGGGCGCGGCGGTTGAAGATTTTATGCGGCCCGATCGCATCGTCGTCGGCGCGGACAATGCCGACACCATTGAAGCCATGCGTCAACTCTACGCGCCGTTTCAACGCAATCATGATCGCATCATGGTGATGGATATTCGTTCAGCCGAGCTGACCAAATATGCCGCGAATGCGATGCTCGCGACCCGGATTTCATTCATGAATGAATTGGCTTTGCTGGCGGAAAAGCTGGGTGCGGATATTGAATCGGTGCGCTGCGGTATCGGCTCTGATCCACGTATCGGCTATCAGTTTTTGTATCCCGGGATCGGATATGGCGGGTCATGTTTTCCCAAGGATGTGCAGGCGCTGCAACGCACCGGCACCGAAGTGGGGATTGAATTGAAATTGCTCGATGCAGTTGAGCGCGTTAACTATGCACAAAAGCATGTGTTGACTGAAAAGGTCGTGGCCCGATACGGTGCCGATTTGACCGGCAAGAAATTTGCCATGTGGGGGCTGGCGTTCAAACCCAACACCGACGATATGCGGGAAGCGCCCAGCCTTGTGTTGATCGACGATTTGACCAAACGTGGTGCCACGGTCGTAGCGTTTGACCCGGTCGCGATCGAAGAAGCGAAGCACCTGCTGGCTGAAAATAAAAACGTCAGCTTTTCTAGCTCCGCGATGGACGCGTTAAAAGACGTAGACGCGCTGCTCATCGTGACCGAATGGAAAACGTTCCGCGCGCCAGATTTTGCGGCGATGAAAGCAGAAATGAAAGCGCCGGTGGTGTTTGACGGACGTAATTTATATGAGCCTGCTGCGATGCAGGAGTTGAGTTTTTCGTATTACCCGATTGGCCGGGCCCAGGCAGTTTAAATATGGTCAAACTTAGTCTGCCGGATTGCTGCCAAGCCCGCGTTTTGGTGGTGGGTGACGTAATGCTGGACCGTTACTGGTTTGGTAATGTTGAGCGCATCTCACCTGAAGCTCCTGTGCCAATTGTGCATGTACAGCGCACCGAGGAGCGTCCCGGCGGCGCTGCGAACGTCGCACGCAATGTGGCTGCACTGGGCGGGCAGGCAACACTGTTATCGGTAGTGGGTGACGATGAGGCAGGTCGCTCGTTGTACGCTTTGTTGGAGCAAGAGCAGGTCAAAACTATTTTCCATAAAGATGCACAATTACCGACGACGGTGAAGCTGAGGGTGATTGGTCGTCAGCAGCAATTAATGCGGATTGATTTTGAGACACCACCATCGCGAGAAGTGCTGGAAGACAAACTGGACGATTTTGAATCGCTGATCGATAGCGTGGACGTGGTGATCCTTTCCGATTACGGCAAGGGCAGCTTAACCCATGTGACGAAGATGATTGACGCCGCCAAACGCCATGGCAAACGCGTGCTGATTGACCCAAAAGGTGACGATTTTTCAAAATACCGGGGCGCGACGCTGCTCACACCAAACCGGGGCGAGTTTCGTGAAGTCGCCGGGCGTTGGGCGAACGAGATGGAATTAGCAAAAAAAGCCGAAGCCGTTCGCGAACAATATAATTTCGATGCGTTGCTGGTCACGCGCTCTGAGGAGGGCATGTCACTCTTCACACGCGGCGAAGCGGTTCATGAGCCGACTCAGGCGCGTGAGGTTTATGATGTTTCAGGTGCCGGTGACACCGTGATTGCAACCATCGGCTTGATGCTCGCGGCTGGCGCAACGATGACGGACGCGATGCGGATTGCCAATCGCGCGGCGGGTGTGGTGGTGGGTAAATTGGGCACAGCCACACTCAGCCAACAGGAATTGATTTCGGCGTTATAAAAACTAAACCCTAGCAAGGGCGGGCGTCTCAGGCTATAAATGCTTGTAAACCGGCGTCTATGCTAGTGTTTATTAAAATTTTCTACTAAAGAGCGAATATGACTTATATCGTGACTGGCGCGGCCGGATTTGTCGGCAGCAATATCGTTAAAGCGCTTAATGCCCGCGGCATTACCGACATCGTGGCAGTCGATAACCTCACGCGTGCCGACAAATTCAAAAATTTGGTTGATTGTGAAATCGCCGAGTACGTCGACAAAAAAGACTTCCTGGAAGTCGTTGAAAGCGGCGAATTGAGCAGCGGGAATGGCGGCGATATTGAAGCAATTTTTCATGAGGGCGCCTGCTCGAACACGATGGAGACCGATGGGCGTTACATGATGGAAAACAACTATCGTTATTCGCTGTCGTTGCTAGATTTTTGTGTTGACGAAGGCGTGCCGCTGATTTACGCATCCAGCGCCGCCGTCTATGGTGGCGGCACCACGTTTAAAGAGGATCCGTCATTTGAAGCGCCGTTGAATGTATACGGCTATTCCAAGTTTTTGTTTGACCAAGCGGTGCGTAAACGCATTGATGATGCCTCTTCACAAATTGTCGGTTTCCGTTATTTCAATGTGTACGGCCCGCGTGAATCACAAAAAGGCCGTATGGCGTCGATGGCATTTCACTTTTTTAACCAATATCGCGCTACCGGCAAAGTGAAATTATTTGAAGGCAGCGGCGGCTTCGGCCACGGCGGACAAAGCCGCGATTTTGTAAGTGTCGAAGATGTGGTGAAAGTGAATTTATTCTTCCTTGATAACAATAATGTGTCGGGGATATTTAATCTCGGCACCGGGCGCTCACAACCATTTAACGACCTCGCCGTCGCGACCGTAAATGCCATTCGCCATCTTGACGGCAAACCCGCATCAGACTTGGCCGCGCTCAAACAAGAAGGCGTGATCGAATACGTGCCGTTTCCTGATGCGCTCAAGGGCAAATATCAAAGTTTCACCCAAGCCGATATCTCGTTGCTGCGCGAGGCGGGTTACACGGATGAATTTTTGACGGTAGAGCAGGGCGTGGCGCGGTATGTGCCTTGGTTGGCTGCCCAGTAGCCATACCCTGATTGGGGGATGCAGAAAGCGCCTCTTTTGGTGGGCAATTCGGATAACATAAGCGCATGTGATGCTGCGACCAGTGTCGCTCGCTCTGGTTTTGGCGAGATAACAATTTTGTATAGAGTGGTCGCAGACTAGCCAAGGGGCGCAACTGTGACGCGATATAAAAATAATCAAATCAAGAATGGTTCTTTGCGTTTAATTGCAGCGCAAACCCAGCGCATATTGCTTGCGCTCGTTTTACTTCTTGCGTCGGCAATGAGTCTCGACTCTTATGCCACGCTGATTGATTTTCGGGCGAGTTGCGGTAGCGCGGGATGTCATCTTGCTGCTCAACCGGCAGGCTTTGCGGTGCCAAATGGTCCGAACTTCAATACCGCGGGTTCGTCTGCCGTCGCCTTACGAGCGTATACGAATGGTATGGGCGTAGCCCCAGCGACTATTGATGCAATTGCCACTTATATTGAATCCGTTCGCCCCACTATTACGGGCGCGGCGGTGCCATTCAACACCGCGACAGTCATTGCAATCCCGGATCTTTATTACAACTCCCTTTACGCGGTAATTACCGGTACGGAAATACAAAGCGGGCCGATGGCAGGGGCGTCAGTGTCTGCTGGCGTTGCCGGGAACACCCGCTCATTCACCTACACGCCCAAGGCCGGCTTTTGTGGCACCGATACATGGACGTACCGCGGAACCGGTACCGTCAACACCACGACTCGAACCGCTAGTGTCAATATCGCCTGCCCTGCATCGCCAGTCGTTACTAGCGGCGCCGCGGCAAGCGGCACGGTAGGCGTGGGGTTTGGTGGCTATACCATCACCGCCACCAACTCCCCGACATCGTTCGCCGCCCCCGGCTTGCCCGGCGGACTAACACTTAATTCTGGTACGGGACAAATTACGGGTACCCCTACGGTGGCAGGCACATTTAATGTGACGGTAAGCGCATCGAACGCGAATCCGACGCCGGGGTCCAAAGTGGTGACTTTTACGATTATTCCCGCACCGCCAGTGATTACCAGCCCAGGTACCGCGAGCGGCACTATTGGGACGCCATTTGGCGCGGGCTACACGGTGACCGCTACAAATTCGCCGACCGGCTTTAGCGGAACGAATCTGCCTCCGGGTTTGAGTGTTACGCCCGGCACCGGTGTCGTGACTGGTACGCCGTCGTCCGCAGGCACCTTTAATGCGACGGTCAGCGCTACTAATGCGAATGCCACCCCGGGCACCAAGGCCGTCACGTTTACGATCTTTCCCGCGATCCCGGTCATCACCAGCGGCGGTGCCGTAAGCGGCACCACAGGCACCGCGATTACGCCCTATCAAATCACGGCCACCAATAGTCCGACCACCTTCACCGCACCCGGTCTACCTGCAGGGCTGAGCATCAACGCAACGGGGCTCATTTCCGGAATACCGAGCGTCGTGGGGACGTTCAACATAACGGTCAGCGCGGCTAATACCAATCCTACTGCGGGCACGAAAACAGTAACGTTTACGATCGTGCCGCCGTCACCGGTAATAACCAGTTCGAACACAGCGAGCGGACAAACCGGTGTAGTACTCAGCCCGAATTACGTGATCACGGCCACCAATAGCCCCACCAGCTTTGCCGCGACGGGGCTGCCGCCCGGTCTCACGCTCAACACCGGTACTGGCGTGATTTCGGGCACACCGACTACCTTGGGTTTATTTAATGTGGCACTCTCGGCAACCAACGCCAATCCGACGCCAGGCACTTTGGCGCTTACCTTTAACATCACACTTGGCCCGCCTGTCATTACCAGCGGAGGTACGGCCTCCGGCGCTGTCGCTTCGGTGTTTGCAGGTTATCAAATAACCGCGAGTAACGGGCCGCTCACCTCCGGCGGCTACGGGGCCACGGGTCTGCCTGGCGGCTTGTCAGTCAACGCGTCCGGCCTTATCTCCGGGACGCCGACGGTCGCCGGCGTCTTTAATGTCGGCGTGACGGCCACCAATGCCACCAGTACCTCGGTCGCAAAAACAGTTGTTTTCACCATTGCTCAGTTCGCTCCGGTTATTACCAGCTCAGCAACTGCGAACGGCCAAACGGGCGTGCCATTTAGCTACCAAATCACGGCCAATAACGGCACCAGCGCAGGCTTTAGTTTTACTGGTGCGCTGCCGCCGGGCTTAACTCTAAATACCAGCACCGGCCTGATCAGCGGCACGCCCACCGCGGTAGGCACCTTCACGCCGACGCTGATTGCCAGCAACGGCGCGGGCAATGGTAGTCAAGTCACCACTTTCAATATCACGCTGGGGCCGCCGGTCATCACCAGTGCAGTGAGCACAAGTGGTTCGTTGGCGACGCCGTTCAGCTATCAAATCACGGCCACCAATTCACCCACCACGTTTAATGCAACGGGCTTGCCGCCGGGTTTAAGCGTGAATGCCAGCGGATTGGTTTCCGGGACGCCAACGTCACAGGGGACGTTTACGGCCACCATCTCCGCACAGAACGGCACCGGCACTGGCAGCCAGACTCTCACGATCACCATTGGCCTTCTCGCCCCGGTGATTAGCAGCGCGGCAACAGCCAATGCCACTATTGGTCTGCCATTTAGTTTCCAAATCACGGCAACGAATTTTGCCACCAGTTTTAACGCGACAGGTCTGCCCGCCGGTGTCAGCGTCAATACCGCGACAGGGCAAATTTCGGGCACGCCGACCGTATTTGGCAGTTTCTCGATAACGGTCAGCGCCACCAACGCAACCGGCACCGGCAATCAAACATTGGTCATTACCGTTGCACTGGCAGCACCCATCATCACCAGCGCAAACTCAGCATCTGGCGGGCTTTCCCAGCCATTTACTTATCAAATCACGGCGAGTAATTTCCCCACCAGTTTCAGCGCTTCAGGCTTGCCGCCAGGCTTGTCAATCAACGCTGCAACCGGTTTGATTTCCGGTTCACCCAGCACCACGGGTACATTTAATGTCACTTTGGGTGCCATCAATTCAATCGGCACGGGCAACCGCACACTGAGCATTACGATCGCCAACGCACCTCCGCCTAACACGAATGGCCTGACAGTGAACGTAGTTTTCAATACCGCGCAGTCGATCAATTTAAACAGCGCCGTCAGTGGATTGGTGACCAGCTTTAGCCTAGTAACCTTGCCTGCACACGGCACGGCGGTTTTGTCTGGCAATACCGTTATCTACACGCCGACATCCGGCTATTTTGGTGCCGACAGCTTTACGTTTAGTAGCACAGGCCCCGGCGGAACATCTTCGCCCGCGACAGTGAGCTTGGTGGTGGGTACGCCGCCTGCACCCACGGCAAGCGCGAGTAGCGCGACGGCAATCTTCAATACCCCAACTGTTATTGATTTGAGTGCTGCGGTTGCGGGTGTTTTCACCACCGTCAATATTGTGTCGCCGCCCGTCAACGGCGCGCTGACGGTGAACGGTCGCACAGTCACTTACACCCCGCGCACCGGATACTTTGGCGCCGACAGTTTTACGTACACTGTTACCGGCCCCGGCGGTACATCGGCAGCGGTAGAACTTACGATTACCGTGGACACGCTCGCGCCCACCGCCAACGCGTTAAATTTTATTTTGCCCCTGAACACGCCGACCACCATTGACCTTGCGCCGTTTATCAGCGGTTCGGCGATTTCTGGGATTGTGGTCATGACTGTTCCTGCGCATGGCGTGGCGAGCGTAAATGGCACCAAACTAACCTACACACCCGCGACCGATTTCTTTGGGGCCGATTCGTTTACGTATGCAGCCTTTGGCAACGCGGGTACATCGACACCAGCAGCAGTAAAAGTAACCGTGACCGGTCGGCCTGACCCAACCAAACAAGCTGCGGTGACCGGGCTCATTGCCGCACAAATCGAAACGGCGGAGCGCTTCGCCAAGGCGCAAATTTCAAACTTCCAGTCGCGCATGGAATCTATGCATCGGGGAGGCGAGTTCAGCGCCACCGCTAAATCAAGTGCCAAAGATGGCGCGACCGGATTGGCCTCAGCTCCGGGGGCAAATCCAAACGCAAGGTCCGGCAGCATAAAGCGTGAACCAGATTCGGACGCAACGTCTGTAGTCGCGACGCCGTCTAATTCTTATCTAGATCGTTCCTACGCATCTTCAGCGGTATCTGCTTCTGCCGGCACACACGATTTCGATCCGGTAAATTTCAAATCAGGCAGTCGACCCGTTGCTGAGGCATTTCCGTTCTCGAGTGAATTGGTCTCGCTGCTGGCGTCGCGTTCGTTGAACGTCGCTTCGCTCGCGGGAGGTGCGGGTGGCAATAGCGGCTCTGCGAGCAGTGATTCAGCCACAGCGCCGCGGCCCAGTTTCTGGATCGCAGGCACCGCAAATTTTGGTTTGCGCCAGGCGAATTCGCAGCGCTCGGCACTCGATTTCAGCACCAGCGGCATCAGTCTGGGTGTTGACCAACGATTTAGTAACCAACTGCTATTAGGCCTTGGCGCGGGTTTTGCGCGCGATAACACACAAATTGGTAATGATGGCTCCGAGAGCCGTGCTAATGGCTATTCCGGGGTAATCTACGCCAGCTATCAACCCGGCCCACAAATATTTATTGACAGCCTCATCGGCATCGGCTCGCTTGACTTTAAAACCCGGCGCTACGTGTCGGCCATGGACGGTGTCGCCAGTGGAAATCGTCGCGGCACGCAGATATTTGGATCGGTCGCCGCAGGCTATGAATATCGTAATAACGGGTTGCTTTTATCACCCTATGGTCGCTTCGACTACTCGTCCAACAAGTTGAAAGAAACCAGCGAGAGCGGCGCGGGCCAATATGCGTTGACTTTTTTTGGGCAGACCACGCCGTCGCTTCAAGGTGTCGCTGGCTTCAGAGCTGAAACGAGCCACAACACCAGTTTTGGCACCGCCACACCGCGTTTGCGTCTGGAATACCGGCACGAGTTTCAAGGCAATAGTGATGTCTCGGTGGGCTATGCTGATTTGGTCGGCGGGCCCCGCTATGGAATTAATGTCGGCTCGGTGGCGCGCAACGGGCTTGCGTTCGGCTTCGGTGCTGGTTTTGTCCGCCGCGAAGGGCTCAAAATCGCGCTCGATTACGAATTGCTGCATAGCTTCAACCGCGACACCAATCAATCGATTCGTCTCAACGTGACGCAGGATCTCGATGGGCGCGGCGGGCCATTTTCATGGATTCCATCAAAGCCAAACGATATCCAAGTCGATGCCGGTTATGTTTTTGACGGCAACGTCACCCGCGCGAAAGAATCCGGAAACAAGCGTTCTGATAGGTCTACCAGCCTAAACGCAGGCCGGGCGATCGTTTACACCGATGATCGCTTCCCAAATTTTAGAGCATTGGTCACGTACTCGGCCGGCGGTGAAAAATTTCAAAACTTTGATGGCTTAAGCCGCGCCAATGCAGGTCTGCAGGGCGAATTGCAATATCGTCCGTCAAGTGAATTTGATGCCGCAACATTTTCTTTGACCGCGCAAACATCAGGCGAGTATTTCCAGTCGGTGCTACGCCGCGGGTACCGGTCTTCCATTGCAGGATCGGTACGCGTGCCGGTAACGGATCGAATAAACGTTTCAGCCGCCTTGGCGCACACCGAGCGGATTGCGCGTAGCGATGTGTTTACGAGCCGCGACAACGCCCTGCGTTTTGGTATCGATTTCGCTTTCAGCGCCACCGAGGCAATATATTTAAACAGCGAATTCCGGAAAGGTCATTTTGTGTCCACTGGCGGGCCATCGCTCGAAAATTTATCGATTTCGGACGTATTTGTGTTGGACGATGCCTTCCTCGGCACTGGTTTCCTGAGCTACCGCACCAAAGGCAGAACAGTACTTTCCACACTAGGCTACAACCTCGGTTTGGGTGAGCGGCATTCGGTCGATTTGTCATGGCGCAGGGTATTGTCCACGCCAGAGTTTCGGCCTAGTTTTGTGACCTCCCCACGCAACTATGTGGTTGATCAATATTCACTTGTTTACTTGATGCGATTCTGAAGGAGTTGATCGTGTTTGATGTATTTGCGGTTGGTGTTTTGCATAAAAGAGCGACGTGCTTGCGGGGGGCGACCATGACAGCTACGTCGTTGATGGTGGCGATTCTGGCAACTATTCTGGCGGGCTGCGGCGGCGGCGGTGGCGGCAGCAGTGCGGCCGATACGATACCGGGCCCAGGCCCTGCGGCACCCGTTGCGTCGACCGAGCCCAGTGCGTTTTTGTTGTTTCCCAATCCGCAGTTGCAGGCTGACGGCAGCAAACAAACCGATACGGGCGCGTATGCGAATGCGTACTACGCGGCGATTGATCCGTCCAACGCCAAAGATACGCTGACCAAGTGGAAAGCCGTCAACGGTTTTGACTCTGGGGCCGGCACGCAGGTGACGGTGGTGTTTGGCGACAGGCGTGATCTGGGCTATGGCCGGCGGATGACGGTGCGCCAAAATCCGGACGGCACTTCTGCTTATTTGGTTGAAAACTATCTGATTCAAGCGGGCGCAGATTATGCCTACTCGCCACTAAATCTTGAAGCTGCGGTTGTGCGTGATCAGCGCTGGCTATTGGGTTACAACACCATAGAGTTTAGCCCCGGCCCCAATGGCGGGGTCAGCTTCGCCAAGTTTTTTAACTTCAATGCAACGACGGGTCTTCGTGACGCCACGGTCGATCTGGATGGTCGCGGGCAAAAAGCGATGCCTGGCCCCTGTATTACTTGCCACGGCGGGCGCGGCGATGCGCTCACGCCACCTGATGCAACTGGCAAACCGCGCTTTAATTTAGTAAGCAATGGCCCCAGCAACACCCGCGGGGATGTGCGAGCGCAGTTGCACCCATTCGAGGCGGATGCGTTCGGCTATTCCACGACGGCTGGATACAGCCGCCCAGAACAAGAGGCCGCGCTAAAGACCATCAATAAAATCATCCTTTGCTCATACCCGCTGCCGACACCATCGACTGCGCCGGAGGATGCGTGCCGACGGCCTGCGTTGCAAGGCGAATGGCAGGGCACCGCATCCGCCGTTATTAAAGCCGCGTATGGCGGGGATGGTTTGCCGAACCCGGTGTTTGCCGATAATTACGTGCCACCATCGTGGGCAGTTGCGGGCCAAACCACCCTGTACAAAACAGTATTTGCGCCGGCCTGTCGCACCTGTCATTTATTGCGCGGCACCGGCCTGCAGTCGGATATCGATCTCTCTACATTTGACAAGTTTGAAGCCTACGCGGATCGCACCAAAGCACACATTATTGATCGCGGTAATATGCCGCTGGCCAAAATTGTTTACGATACTTTCTATGGCTCGAGCAGTCCTGAAACCCTTGCCACTTTCCTGCAGGACCGCGGCTATGTCGCAAAAGACGCCAACGGTCGCGCGTTAAGGCCCGGTCGCCCGGTCGCTGATGCCGGTCCCGATCGGGTGGTTCGACAAGGAGCCACGACGCTTTCCGCAACCAAGAGTCTTTATGCAAACGGCTATCAATGGTCACTCCTTTCCGGCCCGTCGGGCGGGGCGACACTCAGCAACGCCGCGACGTCAGCCGCCACGTTTACGGCCAGTATTGATGGCGCTTACGTGGTGCAGCTGGTTGCCACCAATACCGGCCTCAGCGGAACGACCTCGAGTGTGCCAGTGCAGTTAAGGGTTGTGGTGGATAGCGCACTCGCGTTGGCCCCGGCGGCCATCCGCTTTGCGGATATCAAAACCGTGTTGCAATCCGCCAGTGGCGGCTGTACCAACGCCGGTTGTCACGCTATCGCCAGCGCGGGTGGAGCTGCCGCGCCGGTGGTGTTCGGTAATATCGACCGAAACGGCGACGGCACCATCGGCGACGGCACTGATGATGCGTGGTTATATGCAGAAGTGCGCAGCCGGATTAATTTCACAGACGTGGTTGCCAGTCCGTTATTACGCAAGCCATCGGGCAACCATCACAATGGCGCGCTGCGCCCTGGCTTTAGCACCAGCGTAGCACCGGGGCAGGCGAGTCGTGCCAGCTATGATTTGATCGTGAATTGGATTGCCAACGGTGCGCCGCAATAAAATGCGGTGCTTAATTTGAATGGACGTCGAACTTAGTAGGTGCGGCGAGGGGATGTATAAGCGTCTTTTGGGAAAATAAAGGCAGGCGTACGCCCAACCAGTGTCTCGATCAAGCCAAGCTCTTGATCTGTGTGGTTGATAAATGGGGCGTTGCGAATATTTTTGCCGCGACCGCCATCATTCACAACGTAAATCGGACGATCATGATGCGTGGCCATGATTGTGTCTTTGCTTTCTGGATCCGCGCTTGATTCCACCGTTGTGATGCCATAGCAGGTACAAAAATAGGTTTGCTCTGGCTCAGCCTCGATGTAGAAGCCAGTGCCGCGAATCCCGATGGTCGCGTTTCGCGTATTCACCTTCATTGGCGTATTGCGGGACACCGACAGTAATGCGCCGGTGAGTAGTCTTAAGCCGGCGATGATGAGGGAGGTCGATTTTTCTTCTTTTTCAATTACGACCGTGCTTCCACCTCGAACCACCATCGCGTTGGTATTGACCACAAAGATGATTTCACTGCCCGGTGCGGTTTTTACAGTGTCGCCCGGGTTGATTCGGGTTTGCAGGTTGGCTTCTTTGTCGTTGACCGTGGCCTGACCCTGCAGTCGATAAATGGACTGCGTCGGCGGCAGCTTGGCCGGGCGGCTGCCAAAAATGGATTGCGCCAGCGCATCGCCTACCGGTAAGCCGCTCGCAAACACGCCCAGTGACAGCGCCTGAATCAAAACTTTACGACGTGGATCGTCGATTTCTTTAGATGACATGTTGTGCGCCCCAGTGCTTCATATATTTGCTTATAGGTTCGAACGAGTTCGACTATGCCCAAATGATTGACAGGCATTTTCTGTAGACATTTGAATCTTGATTTTTTAGCTTAGCCTAATGTTATCGTCCTCGTAGCATTCTACAGAATGCACCAAACTTCATAAAGACAATTCATACAGCGGAACGACAATTCATCCCAAGAATATACGTCTCATCCAATGTGTTGCCCACCCCCCGATTGGGGGATGCTAACGAGTACCAAATACGGCCTTATGCAGCGTCTTTTGGGACCTGCTGGGTTTTCCAGTGTTGTCGCTGATGTTGTTACCGTGGCGTCGCTAGTTGCTCCCTGAGTCGCATGTTAAAATCTTGGCACGTTCAACCACGACCTGTCCCCCTTTGTGGACCGGCTCTTCCTCTTGAGGCTATGCATGTTTTCCCGTTCAAATACGATTGAAAAAACAGATCCCGAAATCTTCTCAATGATGCAAAAGGAAACACAGCGTCAGGAAGACCATATTGAATTGATCGCTTCTGAAAACTACACCAGCCCGGCCGTGATGGAGGCGCAAGGTAGCCAGCTCACCAATAAATATGCCGAGGGTTATCCGGGCAAGCGGTATTACGGCGGATGTGAATTTGTAGATATCGCCGAAACTCTCGCGATTGAACGGGTTAAAAAACTGTTTGGCGCGGAAGCCGCCAACGTGCAGCCAAACTCCGGCTCGCAGGCAAATCAGGCGGCGTTCTTCGCGCTGCTCAATCCGGGTGATACCTTCCTTGGCATGAGTCTCGCCGAGGGCGGGCATCTGACGCATGGTATGCATTTGAACATGTCCGGTAAATGGTTCAAGCCTGTCTCGTACGGCCTGAATGCAAAAGAAGAAATTGATTACGACCAAGTCGAGCGCCTCGCGCATGAGCACAAGCCAAAGCTGATTCTGGCGGGTGCTTCTGCATATTCGTTGCGCATTGATTTCGAGCGTTTCTCTAAAATCGCCAAAGATGTTGGCGCGTATTTTATGGCTGACGTGGCACATTATTCAGGCCTCATTGCCGGTGGCGTTTATCCGAATCCGGTGCCTTACGCCGATATCGTGACTACCACCACCCACAAAGGTCTGCGCGGTCCACGCGGCGGTATTATTTTGATGAAAGCGCAACACGAAAAAATCATCAATTCGGCGATTTTCCCCGGCATTCAAGGCGGCCCGCTGATGCACGTGATCGCGGCGAAGGCAGTCGCGTTCCATGAGGCACTGCAGCCGGAATTCAAAACCTATCAGCAGCAAGTGGTCAAAAACGCGCACGTGATGGCCGAAACCCTGATGAAGCGCGGTTTGCGGATCGTGTCGAACCGTACCGAGTCCCACGTCATGCTGGTCGATTTGCAGTCCAAGAAAATTACCGGCAAAGAAGCCGAAGCCGTACTTGGCCAGGCCCACATTACGGTCAACAAAAACGCGATTCCGAATGATCCCGAAAAACCTTTCGTCACCAGCGGCGTGCGCTTGGGTTCGCCGGCCATGACGACGCGCGGATTTAAAGAACCTGAAGCTGAAATGACGGCGAATTTGATCGCGGATGCGCTCGACAATCCGCGCGATGAAGCCAATATCTCGGCCGTGCGCGCGAAGGTTTCAGCGTTGACCAAGAAGTTTCCCGTGTATAGCTAAGGCTGGCTCTGAAACAAAATAAAAAATGAAATGCCCCTTCTGTAGCGCGCAAGAAACTCAGGTCATCGATTCGCGCGTGGGAGAAGAGGGTGATGTGGTGAGGCGTCGGCGACGCTGTACGGTCTGCCATAAACGCTTCACCACCTATGAAACTGCCGAGCTGCGCATGCCGACGATTGTGAAATCGAACGGTCAGCGCGAAGATTTTTCCCGAAAAAAATTGGAGACGAGTTTTCATCGCGCCCTGCACAAGCGCCCCGTGAGTGAAGAGCATGTGCTGGGCGCGATGGATCGCATTGAGCAAACGCTATTAAACGAAGCCAAGCGCGAATTGCCGTCACGCAAGGTCGGCGAAATGGTCATGGCCGAATTAAAATTACTCGATGAAGTCGGATATGTCAGGTTCGCCTCGGTTTATCGCAGCTTTTCCGATGCTGAAGAATTTAAAGCCGCCATCCGCGAAGTGCAGAAAAACTAGTTTTGACCATGTTTAGTGCAACCGACCACGTCATGATGGCGCGCGCCATTCAGCTCGGCGAGCGAGGGCGTTGCATCGCAACACCAAACCCGCATGTCGGCTGCGTGATCGTGAAGCATGGGCGGATCATCGGCGAGGGCTTCACCCAAGCTGGCGGCCGCCCGCATGCCGAGGCGATGGCGTTAGCAGCATGCACAGAGTCGCCCGAAGGTGCCACGATCTATTCCACGCTCGAACCCTGCGCACCGCATGCAAAATCGCGCGGTCCGGCTTGTGCAGATTTATTGATTGAAGCGAAAGTCGCGCGCGTGGTGTCGGCCTTGCATGATCCATTTGAAGGCGTTGACGGCAAAGGCCACGAACGTTTACGCGACGCGAATATCCAACTTCATGTTGGATTGATGGAAGCTCAAGCGTGCGAACAGCTAAAAGCATTCCTCGCCCGCGTCTCGCATAAGCGCCCGTGGGTCACGCTTAAAGTGGCGGCGACCATGGATGGCAAAACAGCGCTGGCGAATGGTCAATCAAAATGGATTACGAGCGCGGATGCACGGCGCGACGTGCATTTGCTGCGCTCAAAAGCGTGTGCCGTCATGACGGGAATTGGGACTGCCTTGGCAGATGATCCCGCGCTGACGGTGCGTGATGTCCCCTGCGTTCGGCAACCGCTGCGGATTTTGTTGGACAGTCGCTTGGACGTGCGCGACGATATGCAATTACTGCGTGGCGGCAATAGCCTGATCGTGACCGCTACCGGAAGCGAAGCGCGGGTGACTGAATTGATCGCGCGCGGCGTTGAGGTCATGCGAATCCCGACCGAAGCCGTCAAAGGAAAAACCGACCTGGTCGCAACGATGCATGCCCTCGCCCAATATCACGGCGGGCTGAATCACATCATGGTCGAAACTGGCGCAAAGTTAAACGCGTCTTTACTCAGCGCGGGCGTAGTCGACGAGATTATTTTTTACGTGGCCCCGAGCATCTTTGGCGATAACGCGCGTGGCCTGTTCGCCTTGCCGGAGCTCACCGATTTGCAAGATAAAGTGGAATTGAAATTCATCGATTTGCGTATGATCGGCCCCGATCTGCGCATCACCGCAACCGTCAAAAATTCAGCAGGAGACGCATAGTGTTTACCGGCATTATTGAAACCACCGGCATCATTGAAAAAGCCGATGTCACCCCCGCCAATACGCGGCTCATCATCAACGCGCCGCGCTTGGGCTTACACAACGTCGCCATCGGCGATTCCATTTCAGTCAGTGGATGCTGCCTCACCGTGATTGAAAAAACGGCTGAGACATTCAGCGTGGACGTTTCCCAAGAAACGCTATCGCTCACGCAAGGATTGGTGCAGGGCGCAGAAGTGAATCTGGAAAAATCACTGCGCTTCGGCGACCGCCTTGGCGGCCATTTGGTCAGCGGCCATGTGGACGGGCTCGGCACGGTGACGGCGATGGAAGATTTGGGCGCATCGTGGCGGCTCGAAATCAAAGCGCCAAGCGAGCTAAAAAAATACATCGCCCGCAAGGGCTCAATCACCGTCAACGGCATTTCACTCACGGTCAATTCCGTGCGCGATTTGAATGACGGCAACGCACTGTTTGAAATGAATATCATCCCGCACACCCATCAAGTCACCACGATTCGCGGGTTGAATAGTGGGTCTAAAGTTAATTTAGAGATTGATTTAGTGGCGCGATATATTGAGCGGATGTTGAGTTAGCTGCGCGCGTTTTTAGACGAGGAAAATGAAAGGCTAATGAGGACGAGCCTTCCAAGGTATTTTTGTTTGCTAAGGCCCGCCAGTGCTAGTCTTTGAGATTTTATGATGTCAACGTAAACTGCGCGAACCTCTATGAGGAATTCACCACCCAGGGTGGGTTGACGAAGCAAGTAGCACGGACGGGTGAAGCGACTCCGGAATCTACTTCGCGCATGGCTGTATATGGCCGAGGCCGCGCCTTGGAACTAAAATTTCCAACCAATACCAACGCTGATCAGACTCGGATCGATGGCCAGTTTTGTCAGTTTAGCGCCGGCAACATTGACGTCGGTCCCGATCTTGACGTACTTGTAATCAAGGTTGAGGTAAGTGTTTTTTGCAATCTCAAAATCGATACCCGCCTGCAACGCGCCACCGACGCTTGATTTATCTAACGTGATTCCTGCTGGCAGATTGACGCTCATGAAACGTGTGTAGTTAACGCCAGCGCCAACATACGGGTTAACTGTGGAGCCCGGCGCAAATTGGTATTGCAGGGTCAGCGTGGGCGGCAAATGTTTCACACTGCCAATATTCGCACCGTTAAGTTTTACGTCGTGTTTTTGCGGATAAGTGAGAACGAGTTCGGCAGAGATGTTTTTGGTGATGCCGTAAACAAAATCAATTTCAGGAAATATTTTGTTATTGATCGATATCTTCGCGGCGGCAACGTCGGGTGAGTTGCCATTGTCGACCTGCATACTGAGCGCGCGAACTCGCACCATGAACGAACCTTCTTGCGCGAACGCCGGAACAGTAGTCGCGATGGAAAATGTTGCGACAGCAAGAAAGGTTGCAGATAGCTTTTGCATTTTTGATACTCCTTATCAACGTTTAAATTTCATAGGAGTATTTTGTGCGTTGCAGCAAAATTGAATTTGATATGCATCAAACGATGTGCAATGACTTCGTAATTGATTTGGCCTATCGGTGCAATGCGGAGAGGCTGCCGCACGCGGCGCATGATATCAGCTGGCGTTCTTTGATAAAACGTTGGACATACAGTGCAGCGCGGGGTTGGGGCCATACCGCGCTCGGAAATGCTCGCTTGTCCTAGGGTTTCAGGTTTTGTACGATGGGGCAGAGAGTCGGACGGACGTTGATGATCGATTCAGTGCCGACGCTGCAGTATTGGCGCACGTAAGTCTAAGGCCTCAATCCTTTCGCTATAGTGTTTGGCAAGTAGCCCGGACGAGCAACGCGACTCCGGGTATTCTCGCACATGGTCACAAACCGCCCACCCGGAGTCGCTTCGCTCGTCCGGGCTACGGTTGCTGCGGATTTCAGAGTATTTTTGGCTCTAACGGCATGCCAATAATAGCGTAGGTGATTCTGTCGAATATCGTTGATGCAGTGCGAACGGCAATAACGGGGTTGTTATTCACGCTGAATTAGCGTTACGGTTTATAGTTCGCTGGAGCGCGAGCTTCAGCGTAATAGTTATAGATTTAAGCGTGCACGCCGGCTGAATGACGTGAAGGTGATTTTTTGACCACGTACATTTGTCGTATTCAGTATTGCGCTTCGATTTCATTAATACGGGGTATACAAATCGCATTCTTTGGTCGTTGCAAATTAAACGGGAGATTAACAATCATGTATTGCTCTAAATGCGGTTCAAATCTGGGGGTGAGTGACAAGTTCTGTTCAAAATGCGGTGCGGTAACCCCCGCTATCGGCCAACAGTCGCCGCCTGAAATCGCCCTCATCAACACGGTTAGCACCGGGAAAAGAAAACAATTATCAAATTTGGTTTTTATCGGTCTTATTCTAGTTTCTACTTTTGTTGCCGCTGGACTTTTCAGCGAGAAGGGGATAGGCACGATCCTTCTTTCGACCTTAATTGCTGAAACATTTGCCGCGACGGCTTTCGGTTTCGGGATGGCTAAATTGATCATTAAGAACAAACAACGCACTTGGGCAGAGATTATTTGGTTTCAGGTATTTAATTTCGCAGGGGGTTTTATCTCCTTGGCAGCTGGGTCAATGAAAGCACTTGCTGCGCTCGCGTTTGCCTTCGTGGCATCAGCACTTTTGTTTTGGCTCCAAAATAAATCAAGAGCAGGTTCGAAGTGATGCAGCTAGCAATCCGCTATAAAGCCGCGCAGCGTACCTGAACTTTGACGTAAGGCTCACCTGTGGATAAGATATGTTTTGTTCTCAATGTGGCATTGAAAACCGATCAGCAGCGCACTTTTACAATAAATGTGGCAATGCGCGTTCAGGAAATACAGTTCAGACAATATCGACCACTCAACCCCAAGTATCTTTACTGGCTGACGAGAGCAAAAAATTTTTGGGCAATAGTTATCACCCGTGCAGGCGCCTCTTTGCTAAAACCGTTGATATTTTCACAGTTGGCGTACTTGCTTTACTCGGAGTTGCTTTTGCGGTGGGCCTTTTGTTTCCTATCAAGGCAGCAGCTTTTGCTAAGGCGGGTGACAACCAAATGGTCACTGGAATGTTTGTTCTCATGTTGTGGGTTGCTCTCGAAGCCATCTTATTGTCGGCCATTGGCAGCACCCCAGCAAGGTGGCTTTTTGGAATATCGGTAAAAACGACTTACGGTAGCAATATATCGTCCAAGCAAGCGCTTAAGAGGTCACTTCTGGTTGCGTTACAAGGTATGGCACTTGGCATCCCGTTCGCGGCGATCTTCACACAAATCTTTGCATACCAGCGACTTGCCAACACGGGTACAGCGCTATGGGACACAGCAACTGGTAGTGTAGTTACTCATAAAACTTGGAGCATCGGGAGGACGATTGCTTGCGTCGTTTCTGTGTTCTTTGTTTTTGCATTAATTAGCGTTTCAAACATCGCAGGTAGATAGTACAACGACCAATTAGCAACGCGGGCTTTTTTAAAAAGTTAGCGCTGGAAAGTCAACGAAAACTCCTTTAGACTTTGCCTCCGAGGAGCTGAACCAAAGAGCTGCGTACTTCTGATTAGTATGAACGTCACGCGTCTTGCTCACCAGCGCCGCAAATTCAGCACGGGGACCGTCCATGATCAAGAATCAATCACAACAGTGGTGGCGCTGGGTTTTGATGCCGTTTGCCGCAGTAGGCGGGGCATTGATAGGCGCCATTTTGTTTACATTAGTTCAGTGGTTTGGAATGAAACTCCAAGGCGGTTATTCAGAGGACGGTTGGATGTTTCTGTACGTGCTTCCGTTAATTTCGTCTGTTGTATTCGGTTGGCTATATGTGTACATTTCATGCGCCGTTGCCCCATCGGCGAAGGCTATTGCTGGCATCATAATGACCACCATACTCGTCATGATTTCGGTTTTTTTCGTTAGCGTTAGTTGGTTGATTCCTTCGTACACGCTCGGTCAGTCAATCCAACAGACAGTTGGAGCTATTGCGTCGACGATAGCTGCCATCGCAACTATGGTCAGCATACATTCTGAGAGTTCACGCGAGTAGCATTAGCTCGCTTCAGGCGATTATTTCGTTCTGGGCGTCAAGCTCCTTGCCGACCACGGGCGCCCGCGCTGATCAAACGACTCAGTGCTAAGTTTGCTTCTAAAAAATTTGTTGCGTCAGCTATTGACCACAAGCAATTAGGCGATGCCCGTACTTAGTTGGTGTTCTGATTCCACGCGGTTTACCGATCCCACAGCGCCTGAAAGTCAAACGATAGCTGGCGATGATGGCGAATGGAAAGCAAAAAAATAATTTGATCAACCTGCGCGTATAGCAGCAAATAGTCCGCGAACACGTATTTGCGCAGCACTATATTTTTGCCAAGGCGATTGAGCCTTAACTTGATTTGATCTAGGCTGTTTTTAACCTCAACCGAGTTAACACTTCGACTCAAAAACAGCCGCCCCAACTCTGGAAAGCGTTCCAAATTCGGGATGATCGTGACGCTTAACTCGTCAAGTAGTGCATTAAATGCCCGTGGAGCACCGGCCTCAATTAAAAACCGCTCGATTTCTTCGAGATTGCGCTCGGCGTTGGCGGTGATTTTGACTTGGCTTTTGGCATTCTTCATTTGGCGGATGGAGCACCACGATTAGCGGCTGGTTTTGGCTGCGCGTTTGCGTTTGAGCTTTAGCGCACTTATCGCGCTGCGGGCATCGTTGACTTTGCCGGTTTCTACGTCGGCCAGTCCTTTGACTACATCGCCAAGAATCAAAAGGTGAATGCGCTCCTGCTCCAGCCGGTGGTAATAATCAAGGCGCTTGGCGTCAATGATGGCGACATAGCTTTCGCCATTTTTGGTGATGATTTTTTCAGCACCCGCTTTAACCTGCTCGGCTAGTTCCGATAGCGTGGCGCGCGCTTGTGAAAGGGGTACAACATCGCTTGCTGTAAATGCCATGGTGTTTTTCTGTAGTTATAGTGTACAAAATATTGTACGTTATTTTGATGTTGTCTCAAAAAAATCGGGATCGGCAAACATCCGCGGGCAATGATGTTCTCAAGGCCTCTCCAAGCCTCTCCAAGCTTTTTATTGGAGCCTGGTAGCCAAGCGCTGCGGTGAGCGCGGACGCATTTATAAATACGCTCGGATAAAAATCATTTAGCCTTTGCCATAACGTGCGCGCGCCGCTGGTGGTTCTGCGAATGGCGGGTCCGGGCGGGCGGCGAAGATAGACGCGCCGCGATATGCGCTGGTGGCAGAACATTGTTAAATGTGCCAGTGCTGGAAGAGGCGTTGAGCCGCTGAAATTTTTCCCAGATTTGACCATCAATGCAGTAGCGCCATTAGTCCACCGTTCGCCGTCCTCTCGCCGTCTTCTCGCCGCACACCTAGCTGTGTGGCCAAGGCGAAAATTTGCTGTCCAGCCGTTAATCGGCAAACGCGGCGGCACGGGATAAGATCAGCATATTTTGGCCTGCGTGGGATTTTTCGCACAGGCGGGCGTGCGATGTAGGGGTGACGTAGCGTAAAATCTGTGAAATCTTAAGCGGCGTGACCCACGTCATTAAATTCCCACAAACCCTACCATTGACGAGCTTCTACAAGCATAAATGCTCTAAATACCGCGCCAGACGTGGTGTTTGTAATTCGAAAGTACACCTATGACCATTGCCACCACCGCCGAAATTATCGAAGACATCCGCCAGGGCAAGATGGTGGTGATTGCTGACGCCGAAGATCGTGAGAACGAGGGCGATTTGTTGATGGCGGCTGATTTTGTGACGCCGGAGGCGATCAACTTTATGGCGACCCATGCGCGTGGCTTGATCTGCATGCCGATTTTGGAAGATCACGCGCGGCGATTGAATTTAATGCCGATGGTGGTGGATAACCGCACCTCGCACGGCACCGCGTTTACGGCCTCTATTGAGGCTGCTACCGGTGTAACTACCGGCATCTCCGCCGCGGATCGTGCGCGCACTGTGCGGGTCGCCGCGGCCCGTGGGGCATTGGCTGACGACATCGTTCAGCCGGGCCATATTTTCCCGCTGATCGCGAAAACCGGCGGCGTGCTGATGCGCGCCGGCCATACCGAGGCGACGTGTGATTTGGCGCAGCTGGCGGGCTTGCATCCGGCAGGCGTGATTTGCGAAATCTTGAATGACGACGGCTCGATGGCGCGGCTGCCAGATTTGATGACGTTCGCGAAGAAACACGATCTCAAAGTCGGCACGATTGCAGATCTGATTCGATATCGTTCGGTCACGGAAACGCTGGTGGAACTGGTCTCTGAGCGAACTATCGCCACGCCTTATGGCAATTTCAAATTGCATGCGTTTCACGACAAGACCGCAAATGAAGTTCATCTCGCACTCACCCGCGGCGAAATCAAGCCGGATGTACCGGTGCTAACGCGAGTGCATGAGCCGTTTACGTCTCTTGATTTGTTCGAGTTTGAAGGCGGTCGTCACGCCTATTCGGTGGCAGAAGCGATGCGTATTATTGCGACCGAAGGCACCGGTGTGATTGTGTTGTTGCGGAGAAGCGAAGATGCCGCGTCAATTATCGAACGGCTGAATCCTGTGAGCGAAACCCCGCCGCGCAAAAATAAATGGGATCCGCGAATGCACGGCATTGGCGCACAGATTTTACGGGCACTCAACGTGCGTAAAATGCGCGTGCTCGCCTGGCCTAAGAAAATCCCTTCGATGGCAGGTTTCGAGCTTGAAGTCGTCGAATACGTGCCGCCATCGGCTGAACGTAAATTAAAAGCGGTGTAGGAAGAAATTTAAAAATAATGAATTTGATTAAATCCAATCTCGCGGGTCATGACCTGCGCATCGGCATTGTACAAAGCCGGTTTAACGAATCCGTGGTCAATAAAATGACGGCGGCGTGTGTCGCCGAATTGCACAAACTTGGTGTCGAGGCGAATCATATCGACCAGGTTTGCGTGCCGGGCGCACTGGAAATTCCGCTGGCGTTGAAAGCCCTCGCGGCGACGCGTGAATATGCGGCACTGATCGCGATTGGCGCGGTGATTCGTGGCGAAACTTATCATTTTGAAGTGGTGTCGAATGAATCGTGTCGTGGCGTGATGGACGTGATGCTAGAAACCGGCGTACCAATTGCGAATGGCATCCTGACAACAGAATCAGACGCGCAAGCAGAGGCGCGGGTGCTGGAAAAGGGCGCCGATTGCGCACGTGCCGCGATTGAGATGGCGAATACTCTCGCTGCAATATCAACATTGAAAGACGCGCGATGAAAAGCCTGGTGGATGCTTTAGAAGCGAAAGCACAATCCAGCGGCGCGCAAGCTGCCGCTGGAAAAAAAACAATTCAAAAGCTGATCACACCGGAGTCGGCATTCGTGGATTCAGCCGGTACGCTGGATAGCTCGGAAAAAGACACGGCAGCGGAAACCAAAAAAGCGCCGCCAAAAAGTGCGCGGCGCCGGTCGCGTGAATTTGCGTTACAGGCAATTTACCAATGGCAAATCGCGGCGCATAGTGCCGGCGATCTCGAAGCGCAATTTGCCGAGGCCGATGGATTTAAGCGTGCTGATGTGCCGATGTTTTCAGCGTTGATGCGTGGCACCATCAAAGGCTCGCCCGCGTTAATCGAGCAACTTACGCCTCATCTGGATCGACCTTGGGCGGAAGTAAGTCCGATCGAACGCGGCATTTTGTTGATGAGCAGTTATGAGCTGATTCACACCTTGGAAACACCGTATCGCGTCATCCTTAATGAAGCCATTGAGCTGGCCAAATCGTTCGGTGGCACCGATGGACATAAATACGTTAACGGTATTTTGGACAAGCTGGCGGCGATCATTCGTGCGGATGAAATCTCGCATCAAGCGGCGAGCGGGGTGCCGGTAAAGAAACGTTCCGCGGCTTCGGTGCCGACCGTGACAGTCAAGTCGCGCCGTACGCCCAGGCCGGAATAGCGCTTTCAAGATCTGCGCCGAATAATGTTACTAGTACTGGCGCGGTATTTCAGCCAAAAACACGCCGCGAGCGCCGCCCAGCTTGACTCCTGAATTTAATCTCATCTCGCGCTATTTTACACGCCCAGTCAAGTATGCGGTGCTGGGAGTGGGAGACGATTGTGCGCTGGTCAAAAGCTCAGCGGGATGCGAACTGGCGATTTCAACGGATACGCTGGTAGAAGGCACACATTTTTTCGCGGCGGCCGACGCTGAAAAGCTGGGCCACAAGGCGCTCGCCGTTAATTTATCCGACCTCGCCGCGATGGGTGCGACGCCAAAATATGTGTTGCTCGCGTTGACCTTGCCGGGCTTTGATGAGGCGTGGCTTGCTGAATTTTCGCGCGGATTTTTTAAGCTGGCCGACGAGTTTGATGTTGAGTTGATCGGCGGCGATACGACCCGCGGGCCGCTGTCGATGACGCTTACGGCAATGGGTGAAATCGAAGCAGGGCGTGCCTTGCGTCGCGACCGCGCGCAAATCGGTGATGATATTTGGGTGTCCGGCAGCCTTGGCAGCGCGGCGTTGGCGCTGATGCATATGCAGGGGAAGGTTAATTTATCGCTGCCTATTTTTTCGCAGGTCGAAAATCGGCTGCATCAGCCTACGCCGCGTGTCGCATTAGGACGAGCTTTGGTGGCAAGTGCCAGCGCGGCTATCGATATCTCTGACGGGCTGGTGGCCGATTTATCGCATATTTGCGAGCGGTCAAAATTGAGTGCGCGGATTGAATACCATCATTTGCCGTTAGCGGCTGCGTTCGGTGCGCTGGGTACAGATTTGGCGGCCAGCGTAGTACGGGAGTGTGCGCTTGCCGGTGGTGATGATTACGAGCTTTGTTTTACCGCACCTGTATCCGCGCGATCCCGAATCGAGCAGGCGGGTGCTGCATGCGGTGTTGCAGTCAGCAAGATAGGCAGCATGCACGCGCTCGACCCAGACCAGCGGGTAAAAGTGGTTGACGCTTCAGGCCATGGTGTTGCGCTTCAAAAATTAGGCTACGATCATTTCCTAGCAACAGCTAAGAAATCATCATGAAACCGACGCGCGAATTTTTGTTCAAACACCCCGCACATTTTATTGCGCTCGGCTTTGGCTCGGGACTGGCACCAAAAGCGCCCGGCACTTTTGGCACGCTGGCGGCGCTGCCGATTTATGCACTGATCATGTGGCTCGGCGGTTCAACGTTGAGCGGCGCCACACTGTTGTTCATCACCGCCACGCTACTTTTTTTCATCGGTATTTGGGCCTCTGACGTGACGGGTGTTGCGCTGGGGGTATCGGATCACAGTGATATCGTGATCGATGAAATTGCCGCATTTTTACTGATTTTGGTTTTCGCTCCGCCAAGCTGGCCATGGGTTGTAATTGCATTCGTTTTTTTCAGGGTATTTGATATCCTTAAACCATGGCCGATTAGCGTCGCGGACCGTCGCATCAAGGGCGGTTTTGGGGTCATGTTTGATGATCTGCTGGCGGCAATTTTCACGATCATCTGTTTGTGGTTTTTGCGATCAATTTTTGCGGGGGTCACGCTATGAGTAGCACTCAAAGAAACACGGTTAAAGATATTGTTGACCATTGGCCATACCCGACTTTGTTTGCACATCGCGGCGCGGGCAAATACGCGCCTGAAAACACGCTAGCGGCAATCAAGTTCGGGGCCGCACACCAGTACTGCGGTTTTGAGTTTGATGTGAAATTATCTTGCGAGGGCGTCGCGATATTAATGCATGACGACAAGCTGGAGCGCACCACCAACGGTCACGGCGCGGTCGCCGCCGCAACCATTGCCGAGTTGGAACAGCTCGATGCGGGCTCGTGGCATAGCGCTGAATTTGCAGGCGAAAAAATACCGCGATTTTCAGCCGTCACGAAATATCTGCACGGTCATGGTCTGATGGCGAATGTTGAAATCAAGCCTTGTTACGGGCGCGAAATTGAGACCGGCAAACAAGTGGCGGAGATGTGCGTTGAGAGCTGGCAGGACCGGCATGTCAAACCACTCATTTCATCATTCAGCGAATTGTCGCTGGACGCGGCACACAAGGTCGCGGGCGGCTATCCGCTGGGTCTGCTCGTCACCACCCCATGCCCGGATCATTTGCCCACGCTGGAAGCGTTGGGGTGCGTTTCAATCCACGGTCATCATGGGTCGCTGGATGCGGACACGATTCGCTTTTTTCATGATCACGGTTATCGGGTGTTGACGTATACCGTGAACGATATTGAACGCGTGAGCCAGCTGCTGGGCTGGGGTGTGGATGGCATATTTACCGATGAAATCGACAAAATGGCGAAGCGGTTTCCGGCCTGTCTGTTGCCCACGGGTAAACCGATGATGAACGAGCAAACCGACGATATGGAATGGTTAAACGCTGTTCCGCCCATGCCTTGATGCGCGCTAAGTCCGCTGGGTACCATCGACAGATTGCAGGATTTTTTAAGGCGTTTTTATGAATTTGCGTGATCTCCGTTATCTCGTGGCGCTGGCTGATCTCAAACATTTTGGACGCGCCGCTGAGGCCAGTTTTGTTTCACAGCCAACCTTATCCACCCAGGTCAAAAAATTAGAAGAAGAGCTGGGCGTACCGCTGATTGAGCGCAATCCACGCAATGTATT
>JBBRFJ010000019.1:0-35122 GCA_038224475.1 Burkholderiales bacterium | reverse complement strand
CATCAGCAATGTGCCCGTGTCTGGTTCCGGAAGCGCGACGGTCACCACCACGACCGGCGGATTGAATTTAATGTTCACCGTGAGTACCGGGCTTTCCGGCAACACCAGCTATTCTCAAATCCGCAGCATCTCTAAAATTCCGTTTTAACTAGTCGATTACAAACTTAAAGCCGCTTGCAAACGGTGGCTTGCGCAGCAACCACGGCTGCAAGAGCCGGAAGAAATCGGGATTGGCCCCAAGCCAATCCCGATTTTTTTTGCCTCAAAATCGATGAAATTTAACGCGGTGCAATTAATCAGCGACAGATTGAACATTCTCGATGATATTTACGTATGCCCGATTGTATCGTGCGCCACATCGATGCAAGTCCACCCACCTTGCATCGGCTGCTTATCCGACCAACTGAATGACCCATTCAACAACCCAATCACCGGCCTCATCAATGCGAGTGCCCACGCGCCGGAAATTTAGCTTTTCAACGACTCGCGTAGAAGCAATATTGTCCGGCAGTATCTCGGCCATCGCTTGATTTGCGCCCTGTTCAAACGCATGTTGCAACAATTGTTTTACGGCAGCAGTCGCAACACCCTGCCCTTGACAAGGCGGCGCGATTCCATAGCCAATCTCAACACGCCCGGCGACAGGTTCGTCCTTGAATCCGCAACTGCCAACAATTTTATCGTCCGCTGTGCGCACCACATAAAACGTCGCGCACCAATCTTCGGCTTTACCCGACTCGATATGACGTAGGGCGCGGGCGGCCACAAACGGCGGCGGTAATGCGTCCACGATAGCGCGAGCTTGTTGCGCAACTGGAATGCGAGCCGCCGCCAGCTCGCGAAGATCATGCAGTGGGATTTGTTGGAGTGCGATCATCCTGCTGTTTGCCGGGCTCGGCCTGATGACTGTCACGTGGAAGTAGAGCTGGTTTACAAAAACACCCAAAAACGGATCGATATCAAAAATGAAACCCTAATATCAACGGGCGCTAGCAGCCATTTATGCCCCAAACGCCAATCCAGACGGGCACTTTATCAGCTCAATCTACGCCAATACCTTGATCGGAATTTCTTTTTTCCGGTTCGCGGTTTTACGTTCCACGCCGGGCGCATAGGTTTTCGCGACGTATTCGTCGACCAGCGTTTGAAATTCTTCGGCGATATGGTCGCCTTTCAACGTCACCGCTTTTTCACCATCGATATAAACCGGTGCTACCGGGCGTTCGCCAGAGCCGGGCAACGATATGCCGATATTCGCGAGCTTGGATTCGCCGGGACCATTGACCACACAGCCCATCACCGCCACGTGCATATCTTCGACGCCTGGAAATTTGGTTTTCCAGACCGGCATTTGATTACGCAAATAGGATTGGATGCTTTCGGCCAGCGCTTGGAAATAGGTGCTGGTGGTGCGACCGCAGCCGGGACAGGCGGCGACCATCGGCGTAAATGCCCGCAGACCCATGGTCTGCAAAATTTCTTGCGCAACGATCACTTCTTTGGTGCGGTCTCCGTTAGGTTCAGGCGTGAGCGAAATCCGAATAGTGTCGCCAATGCCTTCCTGCAACAACACGCTTAAGGCTGCTGTCGAGGCGACAATGCCTTTTGAACCCATGCCGGCCTCGGTAAGACCCAAGTGCAGGGGATAATCACAGCGGCGGGCCAGATCGCGATATACAGCGATCAAGTCCTGTACCGAGCTTACCTTGCACGACAAACAAATTTTATCGCCGGCAAGACCCAATTCTTCAGCTTTAGCGGCGCTTTCCAATGCCGATACGATCAACGCTTCGCGCATCACGGCATCTGCTTCGAGCGGTGAGGAAAGTTTCGCGTTTTCATCCATCATCCGTGCGATCAATTCAGGATCGAGCGAGCCCCAGTTCACGCCAATGCGAACGGGTTTGTCGAACTTGATCGCGGCTTCAATCATCGCGCCGAATTGGTCATCGCGCTTACTGCCCTGGCCCACATTGCCGGGGTTAATCCGGAGCTTGCCGAGTGCCCTCGCGCAATCCGGCACTTCCGTCAATAATTTGTGGCCATTAAAATGAAAATCGCCGACCAACGGGACGTTTACGCCCATCGCGTCCAGCTGCGCGCGAATCTCCGGCACCGCTCTGGCGGCGGCGAGGGTGTTGACCGTAATGCGTACCACTTCCGAGCCCGCACGCGCTAACTCTGCGACTTGTTTAACGGTCGCGGCGATGTCTTCAGTATCGGTATTGGTCATCGATTGCACCATGATCGGCGCATCACCACCGACCAGCACATGACCGATTTTGACTTGGCGCGAACGGCGGCGGCGGGGAAGATTAAACATAGCGGGACTCGACAGATTCTTTTTGGATTCGTTGTGGACGGGTGGCAGATTTATTTCAAAAAAAAGTGATGCTATTTCAACGTGACGCGAGCCACGGCAACGCGGGTGTGCGGCGTTAAATCAAAGTCCCTGCCGTTATAGGCCATTTTAACTTGCGGTGCATTACCGACCACAATTGAAAACGGCGCCCGGCCAACAATCTCGTCATTCTCTCCGGCTTTGAAACGGCGCGATACCATCACTTTGCCGCGGCCATCGACGACCTCGACCCACGATTCGCCGGTAAAAGTGAATGCCAACACGCTACTGCCCGCAGGAATTGCCACTGCGTTCGGGTCGGCTTTAAGATTGGTTGATTCCTTGGCAGGACTGTTGGCCGCTTCAGGATTGACCAAAGCCGTTGAGCTGGGAGCACCGACCAGCGGCAGAGTCAAACGCTGCGTCGCGGGGGTGGCAGGTGCCGCTCCGACCGGCGGCATGCTCACAGGCGTGGAGTTTTCCGGCTGTAAGGTCGGTATTGCGGCGGCGCTGGAAGATGCGTTGGCGGAGGCACTGGCTTGTTCGGCATCTTTTTCTGGCGTGAACGTGGCAGAAGGTGTTGCTCCGTCTGGTGCGGATAGTACATTCGGCAGCGCCGCGACTCTATCGGCTGATATCGTCGTCACGACAGGGCGACCACCGCTACTTAAATTCGGCCGCACATATTGCCACCAGTACCACGCCGCCGCACCAAGCAATGCCAGCACCAGAAACGTAATCGCAATCCGCACTTTCGGGTTTGCCAGCTCGGCGCGGCCGCCACCGAGCTTGATGTTCTGGCTCGGCACCACGATGTTTGCGTCCTTAAGGCTCACGGCTGCATGTGTATGCGTGCTTTCGAGCACACGGATAGCGGCATCTCCATCGACATGAACCATCTTGGCGTAGTTACGCACCATACCGCGCAGGAAAGTGCCGGTCGGCAGTGAAGCATAATCCGCTCGCTCGAGAGCATCAACCTGTCGCACGCCCATTCGCAGCCGCGTCGCCACATCACCAATTGATAATCCAGCCGCCTCTCGCGCATTGCGCAACATGGCGCCCGGTGAAGATTGTCTGTCATCAGGCGCGGCGCCAGTAGTATGGGTAGTGGTTGAATCGGCTGAAGCCGCTGCCGGCACAGCTGCAAGCGGGGGAAATTTTTCGAAAGGATCAGTTGCCATGTTGTTTCGTGTCAGAAAGATTGCAACTACAAAAATAGAATATAGAAAAAATCATAGTGACGAATTAGCATAATAAAAATTAACCACTTGATGACAATCTAGCAGCCGGGGAATTGATAATTGCCGGCCGACTTTCAAATTAACTTAGCAACCATTCTCGGCGAAATCTACCGCCCGTCAAGAGCGCTGCGGGTTTGCGCTGCATCAGGAAAGCGCCGCCGCAGCTGCTGCACGTAACTCGCCTCAGCCTGATTGTCTTTCTGCGCCCGCGCGATGCGCGCACCCAACAGTAATGCATCGGCGGTTGGCGACGGTGTCAACTCATTATGTCGGGCCAGCATGGCTTCCGCTTCTTTGACTTTATTCTGCGCAAAGTCGATATCCGCCAGCTCATACATCGCTGCAGCGTAGCGCGGCTGACGGCGCAAGGCCTCGCGCAATTGCCGCTCCGCCAAAGCGCCATCACCAATGCGACGCGCGCAAACACCCATGTTGTACAGCGCCCGCTCAGGCGAGGCATAGACCGGATTTTTGAGCGCGGTTTCGAAATACTGCATCGCCTGCTTGGGGTTTTGATGCTGGCATAAAAACCAGCCGTAATTATTGAGCGTTTCAGAATCGTTGGGGGCCAGACGCAGGGCGGTTTCATAGGCTTCGCGCGCTTTATCGTCTTGCCGCAATTCGTTATAAACAATGCCAAGCATGTTGTAAGCAGGCGCGTGGGTTGGCAATGCGGCGACTGCTTCTTTGGCAGCTTCAAGCGCCACCGGCATGCGGCCCAGCCGATAATATTCGCTCGCGCGCTCGGTATGAATTTGCGCCCGATACAGCGCATCAGTTTTAGCGGCCTGATCGGGAATTTTCGTCTCAACGGTGCTTGAGGTGACGCATCCCGAAAGCAGCGCTGCCGCGACAACAGCTGTAGCGATCACCACCACACCGAGACCAGAATATTTCAACGATATCGACGAAAAAAATAATTTCAATGCACTCTCCGTGGGTGTTGCTCAGCGCTTGGGAAAATTAATCAACTGACCACCACCGGTTTGCCGCTTGGCGATGCACCATCAATCGTATTGACGGCTTTAATGGCGATCGATTTTCGGTTGGATTTATCTACCACCTGTCCGGCCAATTGGCCGCATGCCGCGTCAATATCATCGCCGCGTGTTTTACGAATCGTCACGATCAGACCCGCCGCTTGCAATACTTCGCGAAAGCGATGAATCTGGTTATTACTGGAGCGTTTGTAATTTGCCTCTGGAAACGGATTCCACGGAATCAGATTCAGTTTGCACGGTAAATCGGCCACCAGTTTTACCAACTCATGTGCATGCTGCACGCTGTCATTCACTTGGTCGAGCATTACATATTCAAATGTCACAAACTCGCGCGGAGCGGCTTCCAGATAATCTCTGATCGCAGAGAATAACTCCGCCAGCGGATACTTTTGATTGATCGGCACCAACACATCTCGTAGCGCGTCATTGGGCGCATGCAACGAAACAGCAAGGGCCACCGGACAACGTGTTTTCAAGCGGATCAAATTCGGCACGATACCGCTGGTGGAAAGCGTGACGCGACGTCGCGACAGCCCATAGGCGTGATCATCAAGCATGATGTCCATCGCGCTCGTCACGCAATCAAAATTCGCCAGCGGCTCGCCCATGCCCATCATCACGACGTTGCTGATGATGCGTTCGTCCTTGGGATTCCTTCCCAACGCTCTATTAGCCCACCAAAGCTGCCCGATGATTTCTGCAGTGGTGAGATTGCGATTGAAACCCTGCTTGCCGGTCGCGCAAAATGTGCAGTCCAAGGCGCAGCCAACCTGACTCGACACGCAAAGCGTACCGCGGTCATCTTCAGGAATAAAAACCACTTCAATGCCATTGCCCGTGCCCACGTTCAGTAACCATTTACGGGTGCCGTCAATCGACAACTGCGAGTTCATTAAAAGCGGCGGGGAGATCGTTGCAACCAGTGGCAATTTCTCGCGCAACGATTTGGCGAGGTCTGTCATTGCGTCGAAATTATCGACACCAAAATGATGAATCCAGCGGAATACCTGCCTGGCGCGGAACGGCTTTTCACCAAGCTCGGCAAAAAACAAAGTCATCTCAGGAAGTGTCATTCCCAAAAGGTTCGGCAAATTCTTTTTTGCGTGTTGGGGAACGGCCATTTTTTGTCCTGAATTTACTAAAGGGATGCTGCACAGCCCTCTTTTTAATCGATCATTCCAGCCCAGCCGGAATGATCGATTTCATCAAAACCTAGCGCGAATAAACGTTCAACGCCGGGAAGAAATACGCGATCTCAACAGCAGCGGTTTCAGCGGCATCAGAGCCATGAACGGCATTAGCGTCAATCGAATCTGCAAAATCCGCGCGAATCGTGCCCGGTGCCGCTTTTTTAGGATCCGTCGCGCCCATCAAGTCACGATTTTTCAAAATCGCGCCTTCACCCTCAAGCACTTGCGCCATGACCGGGCCGGAAATCATAAACGTGACCAGATCGTTGAAAAACGGACGCGCTTTGTGAACCGCGTAAAAACCCTCCGCTTCGCTGCGCGAAAGATGAATCATGCGAGCCGCGATAACCTTCAGGCCAGCGCCCTCAAAACGGGAATAAATTTGACCGATAACGTTTTTAGCAACCGCATCGGGTTTGATAATAGAAAAAGTGCGCTCAACAGCCATTTGAAAAAACTCCGGTAAGGTAATGAAAACACGCGATTTTACCACGGAGGCCATCCCGGCTGTCGGGTTTAAGCGGAATTTACGAGACGAGTTTAAGCGCTCGATTTTTGAACCCGTTGATTGGCGGGCGATTCCAAAGCATTTAATGCCAAGAAGACCGCCAATGCTAGGGTTTTTCTTTTACCTTACGTATTAAGGTTATTCCGGCTGCGGTTTAGGCGATTCTAGCTTTACATCCATTTTTACCTCCGCTCTTTTCTCGCAGGTCAACACATTGCGCTTCCGTCTAATCACATAATCGTGCCCGCCCGCCAAGTGCGGTTTGCCTTCCGGCGACGCACGAAATAATTGCGATGCCCATGCTTTCAGCTGATCGCGCGAGGGTGGTGCTACTTTTTGCCAGCGCAACCAATGGTAAAGCGCGTTGATTTGTCGTTGCAGCGGCAACACGTCAAGCGCATCCGCGAATGCATCTTCGCCGTTCCACATCAAATCAATTTCCGCCAACGCTTCATTGAGTTCAGCGCTCTCATGTGCATGCCGGGCGATGCGCTCAAGCGAGGCGGCATAGTGTGGAAAGCGGGCAGCAATCATCGGCACAATCTCCCGACGAATGTAATTGCGCGTATACGTTGTGTCGTCGTTGGATTCGTCCTCAATCCAGTGCAATTTATTTTCGTGCGCATATTTTTCGATATCGTCGCGACTCACGTTTAGTAAAGGCCGCAGCAGCATCTGTCCCGGCTGTAGTTCACGCGCTTCACCCATGCCCGCGAGGCCTGCAAGCCCGGTGCCGCGCAGCATTTGGTGCAACACGGTTTCGGCCTGATCGGTCTGATGTTGCGCGGTGAGGATAAATTCTGCGTCAGATTTGATCAGCGCAGCGTAGCGCGCCTCGCGTGCCGCGGCCTCCAGTCCCAAACCAGACTGCCGGTCCACATCTACGATCTCAATCGTGATTGGCACGCCGCGTTTCGCGCATTCTTCAACGCAAAATTGCGCCCAAGCTTCGGCATTTTTGCTGATTCCGTGATTAATATGGATTGCCCTAAGCGCCGCGCCTGGCGTAGCGTTTGGACGTAGAACTTCTTTCGAAGCCGAGGCATTGCGCCTAAATAAAAGGTCAAGCAAAACCATCGAATCGATGCCGCCAGAAAACGCCAATGCGACGTGCGGCTTTTCAGGACAATGCCGCGCCAGACAGCCAGATAGCGCGCGCATTAATTTTTCTGAGGCGTCTATTTCCAGTCCCCGCGCAAATCCGCGACCTTCATTTGCAGCGCCTCTGGTGTCACTGATTGCGGGTGCCACGCTTTATCAATGACCAGCGAGATATTTGAAAAAATGCCCCGCGGATAGCGCATCGCAACGCCGCCCCAGCGCGAGAAAAAGCTGCCCCACAACCCCCGTAGCGCCATCGGAATCACCGGCACCGCCGTTCGTTCAATGATGCGCAGCACGCCTTTTTTAAACGGATACATGTCCCCGTTATCGGTGATACGCCCTTCAGGGAATATGCAAACTACTTCGCCCGCCTTCAGATATTCGTCAATGCGGTCATAGGCCCGCTCCAACATCACCGGATCTTCTTTGGCAGAAGCAATCGGCACAGTACCAGCGGTGCGGAATACGAAATTCAGCACCGGAACTTTATAAATGCGGTGATCCATCACGAAGCGCACGGGCCGCGAAATACAGCCGCCCACCACCAACGCATCGACAAAACTCACATGGTTACACACCAGCAAACACGGGCCTTCATCAGGAATATTTTCCAGACCTTTTTTATCGACGCGATAAAACGTATGGATCAACATCCAAATTAAAAACCGCATCAAAAATTCAGGTATCAGGAGGAAGATATACAGCGCCACCGCTGCGTTCATGATGCCCACGACCAAATATAACTGCGGCAGCGTGAGCCCGGCTTTCAGTAGCGTCGCCGCCATGATTGAAGCGACCACCATGAACAGCGCATTCAAAATATTGTTCGCTGCGATGATGCGGGCGCGGTAATTTTTATCGGATCGGGCCTGCATCAGCGCATACAGCGGCACGCTGAAAAAACCGGCAAACATGGCAAGCAAAAACAAATCTGCCGCCACCCGCCAGTGCTGCCAAACTTTCATGAATTCACCGACACCGATCAGCGCCGCGCCGGGCTTTAATCCGCGCGAAGCAAAATACAAATCAACCGCAAAAAGCGTCATACCGATGGCGCCGAACGGCACTAAACCGACTTCCACTTTATGACCGGACATTTTTTCACACAGCACGCAGCCGAGGCCGATACCAACCGAGAACAGCGCCAGCAACAGCGTCACGACTTGCTCATTACCGCCCAACACTTCCTTGGAAAATCCGGTAAACGAGGTAAGAAAAATTGAGCCAAAAAACCATAACCAAGAATTGCCGATGAGCGAATGGAAAACGACCCGGTTTTTGTAGGCTATTTTGAGATTCGTCCACGTTTCGGTAACGGGATTCCAATTCACTTTCAAGTCGGGCTGCGGCGCGGGGGAATTCGGAATGTAGCCCGCCACGATGCGACCAATCACGGCGATCACCAACGAGACCACCGCCACGTAAGTTGGGCCGACGCTTGGCATCGCGACTAACGCGCCGCCGAGCATGGTGCCCAACAAGATCGCCGTAAATGTGCCCATCTCGACCAGCCCGTTCCCCCCCGTAAGTTCAGCATCGCTCAAATGCTGCGGCAGATAGGCAAACTTGACCGGCCCGAACAATGTCGAATGGCAACCCATCAAAAACACGCCTAGAAACAGCAGCGATACCATCTGCATCATGAATCCCGCCGCAATCACGATCATGAAAGCGATCTCGAGATTTTTGACAATGCGGGTAAGAAACGATTTTTCGTATTTATCGGCAAGCTGTCCGGCAGTGGCCGAAAACAATACAAATGGCGTGATGAATAGCCCGCCAATCAGCGGCCCTGCAATAGTCGGATCCATTCCGCCCCATGCCGCGGCCGAATAGGTCGCCAACACCGTGAACGCAAACTTAAAAATGTTGTCATTACCGGCGCCTAAAAACTGCGTCCAGAAAAATGGTGCAAAGCGGCGTTGTTTGAGCAGCGCGAACTGGTTTTGCGTTGGACGCCCGCCACTGAGCGCAGCATGTGGTTCGGGCAGTTCTGTTTCGATTAATGACATCCGGGTTCCCGTTATTTTAAAAATTAAACGTTGCTGCGGGATATGACTAATATCAGCCGTCGTAAGGCTGCGGCTTGCTGCGTTTCGTTCCCGGATAAAAAGGGGGGCAAGAGCAGGTCGTTGACAACTTAAACAAGTCACATCTGTGGCGAAACACTACCAAATCGAAAATGCCGCGCGGTTTCAAATATTGTGTTGCCCATTCGTTTGCCATGGATGCGCAGCGTCCGCTTCAACACAAAGTCAAACAACACCGGATTGTATTCGCGAATTTCCTTCATTACAGCACCCTCGCTTTTGCTGAGCCAGCCGCGCTCTACCAGTCCATCCACTGAGAACAGTGGGATCACCCCCGGCAGCGGATAGTCGGTGCCGTTGAGGAGTCGTAGATGCCAATGATCGCGTTCAATAATTTTTTCAATCACAGCAGCGCGGTTGGTTTGCGGCGTCGCCGAAATATCGGCGAGCAAGTTTTTTTCATATCGCGAATCGTTCATCAGTCGCTCGAATAATTCGAAGCAGGCCACATATTTTCCGTTCGGGCCACGATCAAGGTCACGGTCCTCGCCCATGCTGGCGCAATGCGCGACGATCACTCTCACGCCGTGGTCTAATGCCCGCCGTAGCCGCAGAGGGTTGCCGAAATGCTGTTCATGCGCCCCTTTGACAGCGCGCTCTTTCCCCGCATGTGTGATCAGCGGCAGATCGTGCAATGTCAACGCTTCATAAAATTTATCGCAGTGCGGCGACGCAGGGTCGATGCCCATTGCCGACGGCAGCCACTTTACCGCCACAGCGCCCTCACGTTTAGCGTCCGCCAGCGCGGTAAGCGCATCGCCGCGATAGGGGTGAACAGAGGCCACTGCGCGAAAGCGTGTGGGGAATCGCTTTGCAACATTTAGCGCATAACGATTCGGCACATAGAAAGCGGCGCGTGATAAATCCTTGGCACCATCAGCGCGATAGGTATGGTCAAACGCGAGCAGCATCATTCCCGCGCCTGCCGGGAATTCATCAATTAAATTCGCCAGCCGCGCCAGATAGCTATCGTCAAGCCCGCCGTCATCGTCGGCTGCGCATGCGCCATTCTCAAAAAACGTGCGTTGCAAAAATTGCTGCGGGTAAAAAATCGAATGCATTTTCGGACTGATCCAGCAGCCGCTTCCCGATTTGCCATCGCCCAGCAAATGCGCATGCACATCCCAAACCTGAGTTGCGTCCAGACCATCCCATGCGGCGCGCACCAGTTCATGCTCGCGAAGGCGTTCAGGCAAGCGTGCTTTGCATGGATTCAGCAATGTGCTGCCCTCGTCTACTCCGAACGATAACGCACCCACCATGTCTGCGATGCAACAAAGTGCCATGCCGGCGAGGACATCACGGCGCTTCATGATTGCTTCTCATCATGCACATCTCTGAATAAAAGCATGTCGGCAAGGCGCTCCTCCCGCTCATCGCTGAATCCGCAGCGCCCATCAAATGTCGCCGGGTTTTCATAGGTGCCGAACAGCATGTCCCACCAGACAATGTCACCATAATTATTTTTATGCCGATCCATTTGGTGGTGGATGCGATGCATTTCGGGACGCTGAAAAAAGTAGCCGACCCAGCGCGGGGTGCGAATGTTTACATGCACAAAAAACTGAGCAGCCACTGTAAAGGCCGTATAAGCCATCGCGCCTTCGACAGTCAAACCAAAAATGAGGTAAGTGATTGCAGCGCTTAGAATCGAATTTAGTGCTACCTCAGCGGGATGTTTGTAGAACGTGGTCATCGTCTCCAGCCGTTGAGGGCTGTGGTGAAGCTGATGAAAAATGAGCCAAAGCCCATCGCTTTCATGGCGCGCACGATGCCACCAATAAAAGAAAAAACTTGCGGCAACATAAACCAAAAAACCACCCAACACCGCACCCATACTTTCTCCCCAGTTCATCAACGATTGCAGTTGCCACCAATCTTTGACTACGTATCCAAGCAACACGACCAAACTTACTTCAGCCAAGGTCGTGCCAAACACGCGAAACCGCCAGCCAAATCGAAAAGGTAAATCCCCTCCAGGCCTGAGACTTTCTGCAGCGCGACAAGTAAAGTAAAGAGCCACAAGCAGCAGGACAACAGCCAATTCGGTTTGAAATTGGTTGTAAATATCTATCATCCCAATTGAGACTTCTGACCTAGCCCACGCCGTTATCGATTCGATCATTTCTTACCTTTCATAACTATATAATTAATTATTTCGATATATTGCCAAAATTTTTTTACTGCGACTTGACGTAATCCAACACCGCTTGTAGAGATTCTTTGATCGGCCTTTTGTTGAGCCAAAAATAGACTTCTTTGCCGATCTTTTCCGAATCCAGCACGCCCGCTTCGCGCAGGATTTTTAAGTGGTGCGAAACCGCAGAACGTGACAGCGTAGAGACATCTACAATCTGGCCGACATTCAAATGCTCACCGCGCTCGAACGTGAGTAATATGCGTTGGCGGTGCTCGTCACCGAGGGCGACGAAAACTTTCGCGATGTTGCGCCATGCGTCGGGAATTTTTTTAGTGTAATCGGAGTTCATAACTATATTCTTAGTTATGTTGTTTTATTTGTCAACATGTTTTACTCAATCATCAAACCCTAGAGCCAGCGCGCCTCAACAGACATTTATGCTCGGAACATGCCGTCAATGCTAGTGTCTATAAAATGATAGCGATCCTAGACTTAACAAAAACAGCAATGCCACAGACGAATGTGACGAGAATTTGATTTCACTTAGCCAAAGGCGCAATACAACTCGAAAGTCTTTTAGCGCCTGCGTGGTAAAGTTGATGCCTAACTATTAGATGCGATCAGACGCCAACGTCTGCTTGTCCGGCCTGCTCATCATAGTTTGATTTCTGCCATCTTTTCGTCGCCCGTTGCTCTATCGTTTGTCAAAGCCAAGGTTAATACCGCTCATGCATGATGATCTAAAAAAAGGCGCACTTGAATATCACCAGTTTCCATCGCCCGGCAAAATAGAAATTGCGGCAACCAAGCCGCTCGCCACACAACGGGATCTGGCGCTCGCCTACACGCCCGGCGTGGCGGCCGTGTGCGAGGCAATTGTTGAAAACCCTGCCGAGGTGCGCAACTTAACTTCACGTGGCAATTTGGTAGCGGTAATTACCAATGGCACGGCAGTATTGGGGCTGGGCAATATTGGCCCGCTGGCCGCAAAGCCGGTGATGGAGGGCAAGGCGGTATTGTTCAAAAAGTTTGCGGGCATCGATGTGTTCGACCTTGAAATCAGCGAACGCGATCCCGATAAGTTGGTCGATATTATTGCGTCGCTTGAACCGACTTTCGGCGGCATTAACCTCGAAGATATTAAAGCGCCAGAGTGTTTTTACGTCGAGAAGAAACTACGCGAGCGCATGAAAATCCCGGTGTTTCATGATGATCAGCATGGGACTGCGATTATCGTCGGCGCGGCCATCGTCAACGGTTTGAAGGTCGTCGGCAAAGATATCACCACCGTAAAATTAGTCGCCTCCGGTGCCGGTGCTGCCGCACTGGCCTGCCTCGATATGCTGGTTGCACTCGGCATGAAAATGTCAAACATTTGGGTCACCGATATTGCCGGCGTGGTTTATCAGGGCCGCGTCGCCGAGATGGACGACAACAAAACGCGCTATGCGAAGGACACGCCGTCGCGCGGCCTCGGGGAAGTGATCAATGACGCGGATGTATTTCTGGGCTTATCGGCCGGTGGCGTGCTGAAGCAGGATATGGTCAAGCGCATGGGGCCAAACCCGCTTATTTTTGCGCTCGCCAACCCCACGCCGGAAATACTGCCCGAAGAAATTCGCGCGGTACGTGAAGACGCCGTCATCGCGACCGGGCGTTCGGATTATCCGAATCAGGTTAATAACGTATTGTGTTTCCCATTCATTTTTCGCGGCGCGCTCGATGTCGGTGCCACCACCATAAATGAAGCAATGAAATTAGCCGCCGTATATGCGATCGCTGAGCTCGCGCAGGCTGAACAATCAGATGTGGTGGCAATGGCGTACAGCGACGCACCGTCGGGATTCGGTCGCGACTATCTTATTCCGCGTCCGTTTGATCCTCGCTTGATCGCGAAAGTGGCACCTGCTGTCGCTAAAGCTGCGATGGTCAGCGGCGTGGCCACCAGCCCAATTACCGATTGGGACGCCTATTTGCAGCGCCTCGACCAGTTCGTTTATCAATCCGGCCTCATCATGAAACCGGTGTTTGCCAAAGCCAAACAAGCGCCGAAGCGCATCGTGTATGCCGAAGGCGAGGATGAACGCGTGATGCGCGCGGTTCAGGCCGTGCTGGACGAGAAACTGGCGCATCCGATTTTGATTGGTCGTCCCGCAATTATTGAGAAGCGCATTGAAAAATTTGGTCTGCGGATGAAGGCAGGTGTAGATTTCGAAATTATCAATCCTGAATGGGATGAACGCTATCGCGATTACTGGATGGCATATTACGAGCTAACCAAACGCGGCGGGGTGTCCGTTCAATACGCCAAGATTGAAATGCGCCGGCGCCTCACGCTGATCGGCGCGATGATGATGCATAAAGGCCACGCCGACGGCATGATCTGTGGCACCTTCGGCACCCACGCGCTGCATCTGCATTACATCAAGCAAGTAATTGGTCGCCGCGCCGGTGTGAATAATTTGTACGCTATGAATCTGCTGATGCTGCCAAAGCGCACTGTGTTTATTTGCGACACATACATCAATCAGGATCCGACACCCGAAGAGGTTGCCGAGATGACGATTCTGGCTGCGGAAGAAATGCGCCGTTTCGGTGTGGTGCCAAAAGTAGCGTTGTTATCGCACTCCAGTTTTGGCACGTCTGATTACCCGTCTGCGGTGAAAATGCGTGCGGCCCTGGTACTGATTAACGAGCTCGATCCTGATCTGGAAGTTGAAGGCGAAATGCATGGCGATGCTGCACTTTCAGAGGACGTACGGCATAACGCATTTCCGGAATCGCGGCTCAAAGGCGAGGCAAATTTATTGATCATGCCGACACTTGATGCCGCCAATATTGCGTTTAATTTACTCAAAACCGCTTCGGGCGGCGGCATCACCATTGGCCCGATTTTGCTGGGTGCCGCCATGCCGGTTCATATCGTCACGCCGACCGCAACCGTGCGCCGCATCATCAATATGTCAGCACTGGCTGTAGTGGACGCGCAGGCGCTGCGTCGTTAGAGACGTCGATACCGAATCGAAAATCAAGCCAACTTTCATTTCCTAATGCCAGCTCCCTTTATCAAGCCCAGGCCGCTCCTGCCGGGCGGCACGATAGGGATTTTTTCGCCGTCTGGCGCGCTCAATACGGAGCGTTTAGACGCCGGTGTGGCAACGCTGGAAGCACAGGGTTATAGGGTCAAAGTCGCGGCAGCTGCCACCAATGAATGGCGCTATTTTGCAGGCCAAGATCATGAGCGAGTCGCCAGTTTTCAGCAAATGGTGGCCGACCCCTCGATCAACGCGATGATGATGTCGCGCGGCGGCTACGGCATGTCGCGTTTGCTTCATCTCATCGACTGGAACGCGGTTGCAGCCTCCAAAAAAGTGTTTTGCGGCTTCAGCGATTTCACGGCATTTAACTGTGCTGCACTCGCCAAGGCCAAGCTCATCACCTATGCGGGCCCGGGTGTTGCGAGCGATTTTGACTGGCGGGGCGACATAAGCCAAAGCACAAACGGCGAAACGAACAGCGACGCTTTAAAGGACGAAGCTCTGAAGAACGCAGCGGATCATCAATTTATGGCGGCACACTGCTGGTCAGCGCTCGCCGAGAAGCATATCAACGCAGGCCCGTATACAGTCCAACATGACACAACTAATGCGAAAGAATACACGTCGCAAGAAATAGTAGGCCCGATTTTTGGCAGCAATCTTTCCCTGTTTTCGCATCTGGTCGGCACGCCCTACCTGCCTCATATCGAAGGCGGCATTTTGTTTTTCGAAGAAATTGCCGAAGAACCGTACGCAGTTGAGCGGATGCTGCTCCAACTCTTCCACGCTGGAATTTTGCATCAACAAAAAGCGCTGATATTTGGCGACTTTACGGATTGTGAGCCCACGTCGGGACGCTATCCCTACACCTTGGCACACGTAGTTGAGACGATGCAAACACTGTTGCCCTACCCAGTGCTAACTGGCTTGCCGTTTGGCCATGTCGCCAAGAAATTAACCATTCCTTACGGCGCAGAAGCAACACTGAAAATCAGTGACGGATCTTTTTCGCTCGGCTTTTAATGCCTATTTGCCCGCGTTTTACCCGCGCGTCTTTTGCTGTCATCCGTGGCGTAAATTCCCTGAAAGCAATGTTGTAATGACTTACCTCAGCCTCATCATCACCGCTCTAGGCCTCGCGATGGACGCGGTCGCGGTCGCGATTGCAAGTGGCCTGTCGGTGAGCCAGCTGCGTTTCCGCGATGCGCTTAAGATGGCCGCCGTATTCGGGGCCTTTCAAGCGATCATGCCGTTGCTGGGCTATTTGTTAGCAAGCTGGTTTACCGCGTCGAGCGCAGTATGGTTAAAAGATTACGATCACTGGATCGCGTTTATTTTGCTTGGTGGCATTGGCATCAAGATGATTCTTGATGCACGGACGGCTGCTGATGAAAAAGTGCATTCGCCATTTCGTGTCAACAAGCTAATCGTGCTCGGCATCGCGACCAGCCTAGACGCATTCGCGGTCGGCGTTACTTTTTCATTGATGGAAGCGGGACTCGCGGCCACGGTCATCATCATTGGTGCGATTACATTTTTTCTCTGCCTACCTGCCGTATGGTTCGGTGCACGTCTGGGGAAACTGTATGCCAAGCGCGCAGAGATTCTAGGCGGGGTAGTGCTGATCGCGATTGGTGGCAAAATCCTGATTGAACATCTTATGAACGGAATCTAAGCGATCATGAACACAGCCAACATCCGCAAGGTCTACCGGGCATGCAATCTGTGTGAAGCGATTTGCGGCTTGGAAATCGAGATTCACGATACAAAAATCATCAGCATTCGTGGCGATCACGATGACCCGTTCAGCCGCGGCCACATTTGCCCGAAAGCGGTGGCCCTCAAAGATATCCATGAGGATGAAAATCGCTTGCGCTACCCGATGCGGCGTATCCGGGAGGGCGACAGAAGCGCGGATGTAAGCAACGAATGGGAGCAAATCTCGTGGGACGAGGCGTTTGAATTTGCGGCAACAAAAATTGCCGAGATTCAGTCCCAACACGGCAACAACGCGGTCGGCTTTTATGCGGGCAATCCGAGTGTGCATAACATCGGCACGCTATTCAGCGTGCCGCAGCTAGCACGTGCGCTGAAAACAAAAAACGCATTCAGCGCCACCTCGGTCGACCAACTGCCGCAGCAGCTTGCCTCGCTATTGATGTTCGGCCATCAATTTATGATACCGATTCCCGATATCGATTACACCGATTATTTTTTGATTTTGGGTGGCAATCCGGTTGCATCAAACGGTAGCCTGATGACCGCGCCGGATGTAACTAAACGGCTTACAGAAATCGCGAAACGCGGCGGCAAGGTAGTCGTGATTGATCCACGCCGCACCGAGACAGCCGAGATCGCGAGCGAACATCATTTCATCACGCCGGGAAGTGATGCCGCATTGCTGATGGCTCTCATCAACACCTTAAAAGCAGCGAATCTTTTTCGCATTTCGTATCCAGAACAGTTGAATGGGCTCGACGTGGCACTGGCCGCTATCGCCGATGTGACGCCGGAAGTCGCCGCCGAGGCGACGGGTATTGACGCAGGCTCCATTCACCGGATCGCGCGCGAATTCGCTGCCGCACCGAGCGCAATTTGTTATGGTCGAATCGGTACAACGCTGCAGTCGTTCGGCACACTTAATCAATGGCTTATTCAGCTGCTTAATATCGTCACCGGCAATCTGGACCGTATCGGCGGCACCCTACCCACGCAGCCGCTAATTCCCATCACCGGTGCCGGTACCAAGCCGGGCCATTACGCGCAGTGGCGCTCACGCGTCAGCGGACTGCCGGAATCAGGCGGCGAAATACCGGTCGCCGCATTGTCTGAGGAAATACTCACCAGCGGTGAGGGCCAGATTCGCGGCATGGTCACGATCTGCGGCAATCCGGTGCTATCAACGCCGGACGGTCGTAAGCTGGACGACGCGTTGGCGTCACTCGATTTCATGCTCGCCATCGATATTTATATCAACGAAACCACGCGGCATGCTGATCTGATATTGCCGCCGACATCAAGCCTGAATCACGATCACTACGATTTAATTTTCAACGCGTTCGCGGTGCGCGAGGTGACACGATTTAACGGCGCAATGTGGCCAAAGCCAGACGATGAGCGTTTTGATTATGAAATTTTTGGCGAGCTCTGCAAGCGAATCGCTGAAAAAATGAAGCGCGAATTTCGAGCCGTGCCAGCCACTGCGAAAATCATTGAAGGCATGCTGGCGCAGACTGAGAATGTGCATGGCATTTCGTTTGCGGCACTCAAAGCGGCTGAACACGGGCTCGATCTGGGCCCGCTCAAGCCATCTTTATATACGCGGCTTGAAACTGCGGACGGCAAAATCAACTGCGCCCCGGACGCGATTGTCGCTGACATCGCACGGCTGAGAACGGCGATAGCGAATTCTTCACCGACGAACGACAGCCTCCATCGAAACACCCCGTCCAGCATGGACTTTGGGGCATTGTCATTGATTGGTCGCCGCCACGTTCGCTCGAATAATTCGTGGATGCACAATTCGCATCGGTTGATCAAAGGCAAACCGCGCGATCAGTTGATGATGCATCCCGAAGACGCCCGACAACGCGGACTCACCGACGGACAGCAAGTCGAGATCCGCTCTCGCGTCGGCAGCATCAAAATCACCCTTAACACGACGGCTGACGTCATGCCCGGTGTGGTCTGCCTGCCGCATGGTTTCGGCCACAACCGCCCCGGCACGCGGCTGGGCGTCGCCCACCAGCACGCGGGTGCCAGCTATAACGACATCAGCGACACCACCGCGATAGATGCGGTGTCCGGTAACGCAGCGATGAACGGATTGCGCGTGGAAGTGATTGCAGCTGTCTAAATTCTAAATACGCCCGCCCGACCAAATCGGCACTTAACGTTGGAGCGCCGTAAATGGAATCTCCAAGTCCACCGTTTGAAATTATGCTTTAATCATTTCGCGTCAGTAGCGTCTACTTATCACCACACTCACCGGAGGACCATATGAAAAAAATACTTTTAGCTATCTCCCTTGCACTGTCGTTTTCTGTTGCGTTTATATCGACATCAGCATCCGCCGCCAGCACCCGCGCCGAGGCACGCGCCATGTGCAAAAAAGATTCTGCTGCGATGAAAGGCGCTGAGCGCAAAGCGTTCGTTAAAGATTGCATGGCCAAAAACGCCCCGCCCAAGAAAGCCCCTTCTGCGCAAAATATGAAAATGAAAACCTGCAGTGCTGATTTCAAAGCCACCGGCAAACCGAGCAGTGAACGCAAAGCGTTTATGAGTACCTGCATGAAGAAGTAATCAAGCGCTTTTGCCAAGTGTAAAAAATAAAGGGTGCACGACGTGTACCCTTTTTCTTTTTACGCTTTCCATTCTGACCGTTAGCAGCACTGAATGTCTGCACCAATAATTGACCGGCACCATGACAACGCCGTTTTACGAAATCATCTACAAAGTGGTCAAAAAAATTCCTCGCTGGCGCGTGGCAACCTACGGCCAAGTTGCGGCACTCGCCGGGCTGGCGCGGGCGGCTCGACAGGTGGGTGTTGCCTTGCGGGCGACGCCAGCACACATAAAAATTCCGTGGCATCGGGTGGTGAACGCGCAGGGGCGTGTGTCGATGCGTTTGAAAGATTGGCAATCAGGCGGCGATGACCTGCAGCGAATTATGCTCGAAGCCGAAGGCGTGGTATTTGACGAAAACGGCAAAATGGATTTGAAACGTTATCGGTGGGAGCCCGCAATTCAAAAAGTGAAAGCCTAAGCCTGTCGGCGCTCTCGGGACATAATTACTCTTAAACACCCGCCGATACTAGCGTTTTAATTTCAAACTGCTCAACTGCCTCCAAACCAGTTGTAGCCCTGATCCTCCCAATAGCCACCTGGATTGGTGTTGCTCACAAAAATCTCGGTGATATGTTTCGGATTTTTGTAACCGAGCTTGGTCGGCATGCGCAGCTTCATCGGGTAACCATATTTGGCCGGCAGCACTTGATCCGCAAAGGTGAGCGTCAGCAGTGTTTGCGGGTGCAGCGCGGTGGCCATGTCGATGCTGGTGAAATAATCATCCGCACAACGAAAGCCCACAAATTTTGCAGTCGTGTCGGCACCGACGCGTTTGAGGAAATCGCCGAAAACCACGCCGCCCCATTTGCCAATCGCGCTCCAGCCTTCAACACAAATGTGCCGCGTAATCTGGCTGGTCTGCGGCAGTGCAGCGAGCGCGGCCAATGTCCATTCATCTTTATTTGCAATCATGCCGCTTAATTCCAGCGTGTAATCCTCCTCTATTTCGGGCACTTCGGCTTCGCCGTAAAACGCGTTGAACGGAAACGGTGTGGTAATCATTGACTCGGGGTAGGTTTGCGCGAGCTGGCTGGGATCGAACAACAGCGCCTGCGCGCCATCGTTAAAGCGCGAAATCGACATCAACATTTTTTCAACGGAACTTTCATCCGTCAGGCCACACCCGCTCAACATCGACAACGCGCCAAGACTCAGTGCGCGTTTACCAAACAGACGCCGACCGGGCATGCCGAGCGCCTTGCTTGCGTCCTTGATGATGAGTTGTTCATCGAGCAACTGGATTCGTTTTTTCATCATGATGATATCCCTAGCGTCCGCGAAACATAGTGAGCAGCGTGCGCGGCACCAGCGCCACCATCACCAGATGAATCAGTAAAAAAATCATCACAAACGCCATTGCCCAAAAATGTACAACGCGCGCATTGTCATAACCACTCATCAGACTCAGCAGCAGCGGAAACTGCACCGATTTCCACACCACCAGTCCCGACAAAATCAAGATCGTCAGCGCCAGTGTGACCAGCAGATAAGCACTCTTCTGAACCATGTTGTAGTTGCTCAAATCGTCATGGGCCAGCTTGCCGCTGAGCGCCTGCTTAGCATCATTAAACAAGCCGCCAATATTGATCGGCCAGAATTTGGCACGGTATCGCCCGCTTAAGATATTCAGCGTCACGTAAAAAATGCCGTTGACGGCGAATAACCACATCGCGGCGAAATGCCATTGAATTGCACCACCGAGCCAACCGCCCAGGGTGATCGCGCCGGGAAATTTGAAGTCAAAAATAGGTGAGGCATTGTAGATTTTCCAGCCGCTCATCACCATGATGACAACCGCGATTGCGTTGAGCCAGTGGGTGACGCGCATCCACACGGGATGGATCGGCTTGATGGTTTCTATGGCTAGTGAATTCACGGCGTTCTCCAGTGCGCTTGGCTTATCCAGTAGTCGAGATCGCGGTCAATCCATTACAAAACGTTTCAATAGCCGCTTTGTTGCGACGCGTTCTGGCAAATGGCGTTGGGTTTGTTACGGTAACGGAATCTACATCTGTCAAAACCTATCTTTGCTTCTTGCAACGTGAGATGGCGCAGCTCATTTCAATCGCGGCAGATGTCGACTGGAATTCCCGGATTGATCTTGTGTGCCGGAAGCGGCGTCGCAGCAATTTCACGGCCTATTCTCGTCCGCTGTAGTCGCCCCCGGCCACGCGTCCCAGAAAAGATGCGAGTGAAGATCGATAACACGCGTAGTCAAAAGGCAACAAAAAGCCCGGAACGCCGCATCTGTATTGGCGTCCGGGCCGTTGATTTCACCATCTTTATGCTAGCGCTTATGCGGGCGTTATCGCAGTTATTTCAACGCCCGATAACGAATTCGCTTCGGACGCGACGCTTCTTCACCCAAGCGATTGCGTTTATCGTTTTCGTACTCATTGTAATTGCCGTCATAGAACACCCACTGCGAGTCACCTTCACAGGCCAAGATATGCGTGGCAATACGATCCAGAAACCAGCGATCATGCGATACGACCATCACGCAGCCGGCGAATTCCATCAGTGCATCTTCGAGCGAGCGCAGGGTTTCGACGTCCAGATCGTTTGAGGGCTCATCCATCAGCAGCACGTTACCGCCTTCAAGCAGGGTTTTCGCCATATGCAAACGACCACGCTCACCGCCCGATAAATTACCGACCAGCTTCTGCTGATCGCCACCTTTGAAATTGAACCGACCAAGATACGCGCGCGACTGCATTTCGAACCGGCCAACTTGCAAAATATCGGATCCGCCGGATACGGCCTGCCAGACAGTCTTGTCGTTTTCTAATTGATCACGTGATTGATCGACGAACGCGAGATTAACAGTCGGGCCGATTTTGACGGTGCCGCTATCGGGCTTTTCACGGCCGGCTATTAATTTGAACAAAGTCGATTTACCCGCGCCGTTCGGGCCGATGATCCCGACAATCGCGCCTGGCGGCACTTTGAAGCTCAGGTTATCGATCAGCAAACGATCACCGTAGGCCTTCGACACATTCGTAAACTCAATCACTTCGTTGCCGAGGCGTTCGCCGACCGGAATGAACAATTCTTGAGTCTCGTTGCGTTTTTGATATTCGTAGCTGGATAACTCTTCAAATCGCGTCATCCGCGCTTTCGATTTTGCCATCCGGCCTTTCGGATTTTGGCGCACCCATTCCAGCTCTTTTTTCAACGCTTTTTGGCGCGCCGATTCGCCGGATTCCTCCTGAGCCAAACGATCTTTTTTCTGATCCAGCCACGAAGAGTAATTGCCTTCCCATGGAATGCCCGATCCGCGATCCAATTCCAAAATCCACTCGGCTGCGTTATCCAGGAAGTAGCGATCATGGGTTACAGCGACGACCGTACCCGGGAAATTCTGCAAAAACTGCTCCAGCCAATCGACACTTTCCGCATCCAAATGGTTGGTCGGCTCGTCCAGCAGCAGCATATCGGGCTTCGACAGCAGCAAACGGCACAGCGCCACGCGACGCTTTTCACCCCCGGACAAATTTTTCATAAGCGCTTCCCACGGCGGCAAACGTAAAGCGTCAGCCGCAATTTCGAGCTGAACTTCAACATTCTCACCATCGGAGGCATTGATGATCGCCTCCAGCTCGCCCTGCTCGGTGGCCAGCGCATCAAAATCCGCGTCCGGCTCGGCATAGGCGGCATAAACTTGTTCCAAGCGCGCTCTGGCCTTTAGCACGCCGCCAATGCCCTCTTCAACAGCCTCACGCACCGTTTGCTCGGGATTCACCAACGGCTCTTGCGGCAGGTAGCCGATATTCAGATTCGGCATCGGCGTGGCCTCGCCCTCAATCTCTTTGTCGAGGCCAGCCATAATTTTCAAAATCGTCGATTTTCCGGAGCCATTTAAGCCCAGCACGCCAATCTTGGCACCCGGGAAAAATGACAGCGAAATGTTCTTAAGGATTTGACGCTTGGGCGGGACAATTTTACCTACCCGATTCATCGTGTATACGTATTGAGCCATGATCATGCTTTTCGTGTTTTAACAGAGTGCGAAGCATACAGGACGGCGGCGGCAGAATGTAGATCCATCGTGGCCTAATCACAGTTTTTTAGGCGTGATTTATCAAGCGCTCGGCTCAGGTTTTTATTTTGCTTTTGAGGTATTTTTCGACGCGCCTTCCCTAGGTGGCGGCGGTTGGCGTGCCAAAAACGTGCGCAATTTCACATTGTCCAAGACGCTGAAATGTTAAAATCCTGTGACAGTTTCGAACAGCCTCAAATTACAAGCCAAAACACTAACTCACAAAGCTAATCCAGTGGGGCAAGCGCCCAGATGGTTGCCGCCCCCGCCTCATTGTTTACGCTGCCCTTTTTGCGTCCATGCCCTCTGTCGGCGACACCATGAATCCTTATTACCCATCCGCCCTAGAAGAAAAATTTCCGCGTATCGCGGACAAGATCGTATTAATGTGGGGCTATCCGGAAATCATCACGTTTTTTGAAAGCCTTACCCTAGACGATCGCGGCGACCGACATGGCTTTTCGCCTGATGTCATGTCGGAGTTGGTGTTTCTTAGCGCGATTCACGATATCGCTTATCCATTCAAGAAGAGCGCCACGGGATACGCAAATCGAGGCGGCGGGTATAGTTTTGATTTGGACTAACGAGGCCCTTTATTGGCGCGGCGTTCGGCCGATAAATTCTCCGAACACCGCGCTGGTATTGGTTCTTAGAATTCAGCCATGTTATTTCAGCCTGAATGTAAACGGTGCTTCTACCACCACATCCTGCCCCTGACCGCGGCAACCGAATTGCTGTATCGCGTGGGTCACTACATTGTTGAAAACGCGGTTTGAACTTTCGATGATGCTGATGCTTTTGATTTCACCCGACGCGCCGACCACGAACCGTGCGGTGACATCTCCCTCAATGCCGTCGCGAATCGCCTGCGTCGGATAACGCATATTGCCTTGTACCAGCGCTGCGTTCGGGCAGGCGATACCGAGAACAGCCGGGGTGGATAGAGATTCACTACTGCCCTTCGCCGTTGCAGCGTCTGAGGTGGATTCGCTTCCAAAATCCAGCAATTGCTTGGGCTCCAAATTTGGCGAAGTCGTATCAATCGCTGAAGATTTCTCAATTTCAATATCAACCGGCGGGACGACGATAGCCTTCGCCGAGGCCAATGTTGCGCTAACCGATTGTGGCTTCTGCTCTGGTAGCCGATCCATTTTGCGGTCGGCATTAATGAGGCTGATCGGCGGTGGCTCTTTCGAAACGTTGGGTACTCGGTTGAGGCCCGCAATCAGCGCCGCCCCTAGGATGACGTGTATGCCCACCACCAATCCGAAACGACTCGCACTTTTGCCGATATTCTGTTCACGCAGCATGTATTGCATATAGCCCCCTTGGTTGAAAAAACGACTAGATCAAGATGCTTGGGTAAAGACGCTCACGACACACTGACAAAATCACCAACCTCATACTTTTTCCCACCACAATTCACTAGCAGATTCACTGAATTATCACTGCTTGAACCGGAGCCGCTCCCCGGCAACGCCGATGGAAAATCAAGAGTAACGATGGGTTAAGCGTAGAAATACAAACAAAAGGGTTAATAAAAAGATAAACAAGTGCTCGCTCGTTTTGTCGAACCTCACCAAATTCCGGTGTTTGGCATCGATATCCATGGCTCCATCGGGGCAAGTGCATCGCCGCGCTGTAAGAGCTCAATCGAAATATTATCCGGCGATCGTACAAACGCCATGCGGCCATCGCGTGGAGGGCGGTTAATCGTCACGCCTGCATCTTTAAGTCTTTGACAGAGCGCATAAATATCGTCAACCGCGTATGCCACATGCCCAAAGTTACGCGCCTGACCCAACTCTTCTTTATCCCAGTTGTGTGTCAGCTCAATCGCGGCGGCCTCGTCACCTGGCGCACTCACAAACGCGAGCGTGAAGCGGCCATTGGGATAATCATTGCGTCGGGTTAGCACTAGCCCCAATTTATTGCAGTAAAAATCAATCGATGCGTCGAGATCGTTCACGCGCACCATGGTGTGTAAATATTTCATAGCCGTTTCTTCGGTTGGTGGAAATTCAACAAACTTATTCTGGCACAATTCAGCACTTCTAAAGCACCCATCAGCAATCCATCGGCCCATTATGAGCGTTACTGTTTTCGGTATTGCAAATTGCGATAGTGTGAAAAAAGCGCGCGCTTTTCTGGCGGAACACGGCATTTCATACACATTCCACGACTACAAAAAGCAAGGCGTTCCGGAGACACAGCTGCGTTTATGGGTGAGCGAAAAAGGCTGGGAAATGTTGCTGAATCGAAAAGGCACGACGTGGCGCGCGCTAGATGAAAATGTAAAAGCAGCCGTCATCAATGACGACGCCGCGGTCGACGTAATGCTTACTAATCCCAGTACGATCAAACGTCCCATCATCGTGTCCGGTGAAACGATATTAGTAGGCGTAGATTTTGAAGGAATGACGACATTGAAACGTGCGGGTTAGAAACGGTCCCCGCGCTTATAAACGCCCCAACAAACAAACCGCTTCCGCTGCAATCCCCTCGCCCCGCCCCGCAAAGCCAAGCTTTTCTGTCGTGGTTGCTTTCACATTCACTTGCGATACCTCTAATTGCAGGTCGCCCGCAATATTTGCCACCATACTCGGGATGTGCGGTGCCATTTTCGGCGCTTGCGCGATGATGGTGGCGTCAATATTTCCAATCATGTAGCCTTGATCTTTCATCAGCGCGCCAACATGACGCAATAATTCGCGACTATCAATGCCGTTGAACTTTGCGTCGCTGTCGGGAAAATGTTTGCCAATGTCGCCTAACGCCGCGGCCCCTAGCAGCGCGTCGCAAACCGCGTGCAGCAAAACATCTGCGTCTGAATGACCCAGCAGGCCGCGTTCATAGGGAATGTCTACACCGCCGATAATGCACTTTCGGCCGACTACCAATTGGTGAACATCAAAGCCGTGGCCAATTCTGAAAGGGGGACGTTCAGCCATTTATGTGTTCTCGCTTAGTAACATTTTTGCCAATTTCAAATCCGTGGAATAGGTAACTTTCAAATTCGCGCTATCGCCCATCACCAATTTCGGCTGATGCCCGGCGGCTTCTATCGCCTCAGCTTCATCAGTCGCGTTGGGTGTCGCGCTGAGCGCTTTTTTCAGCAATTGAAAACGAAACATTTGTGGCGTTTGTGCGCGCCAGATATTTTCCCGCGGCAGGGTTTTCACCACTCGTAAAGCGCCATCGCCAAGCTTGATCGTGTCTGTCAGCGGAAGCGCTAATAATCCACCGATCTGATCACCTTCCAGCTCATCAATAAACTGCTCGATCAATTCAGTTCGAATGCAAGGCCGCGCGGCATCGTGCACCATAATCCACGCATCTTTTTGCGACTCTTCCGGCATGGCGTTCAAACCATTTAATACGCTATCACGACGCGATTTTCCGCCCACCTTGAGGGTCTCAACGCGTTCTGAAAGCGCGCGCCACGCGGGGCTGTCATTGGCCACGAGGCCGCGCCAATGCTGGTCTTCAGCTGACAATACGACAATAATTTTGTCGATGCGCGCGACCCTTGCGAGTGCTTGCAGCGTGTGGACAATCAGCGCCTGACCGTTGATATCAAGATATTGTTTGGGCAGGCTGTCACCCAATCGAGTGCCGGTGCCAGCCGCAGGGACCAGTGCGATTATTTTTGACTTCATGCCGAATTACACCCAATCACGAAAACTGTATCTATTTGATAAATTTATCTCTTTGATTATGGCGTGAATTGGCTGACCGTGGCGAGGCATGATTGGCGTGCTAACCTTCGCCCAATATCAGAAAGAGCGCTTCCAACGCGAACGCCCACAACGCTGTCGGAGAATTAAAATGCGAGCAGTGCTTTGTCATCAATGGGGAAATCCCGACCAACTCGTTGTTGAAGAAATTGCTGCGCGTGATCCGGGGCCGGGCGAAGTCCGCATCCGCGTCAAGGCTGCGGGCGTGAACTTTCCGGACGCCTTGATGGTGCAAGGAAAATATCAGCTGAAGCCGCCTTTCCCATTTTCACCGGGGGCGGAGATTGCGGGCGACGTGATTTCTGTCGGTGATGGTGTGACGCACATTAGCGCCGGCGATCGAGTTGTTTCATTTTGCGGAATCGGTGGTTTCGCTGATGAAGCAATTGCGCCCGCTACCGCGACGATGCTGATGCCCGCAGGGCTTGATTATAAAATCGCGGCAACATTTACACTCGCCTTCGGAACATCATGGCATGCCGTGCGCGACCGTGCGGCATTGAAATCGGGCGAAACCATGCTGGTGCTGGGGGCCGCAGGCGGCGTGGGGTTGGCGGCTGTCGAGATCGGCAAAGCGATTGGCGCACGTGTGATTGCGGCAGCATCATCGGCCGACAAATTAGCACTTTGCAAAAAGCATGGTGCCGATGTTTTGATCAATTATGAAACGGAAGATTTGCGTGAGGCGCTGAAACGCGAAACTGCAGGCAAGGGAGTGGATGTTATTTTTGATCCTGTCGGCGGGAAATTTGCCGAGCCTGCATTTCGCTCGATCGCGTGGCGTGGGCGTTATCTGGTAATTGGCTTTGCGAATGGTGAAATCCCGGCGCTGCCGTGGAATTTAGCGCTGTTAAAAGGTGCCTCCATCATGGGCGTATTCTGGGGCGAATTTGTAAAACGCGAACCAAAGGCAAACATGGCAGGCATCGCCGAAATGATGGGCTGGATGCGTGAAGGCAAAATTCGCCCGCATATTTCTCGCGTTTATTCGCTGGACGAAGCACCAACAGCGCTAAATGACTTACTAGCACGCCGCGCGACGGGCAAGCTGGTAATCCAGCCCTAACGTTTTAGCGCGCAAACGCTGATTCCGAAATTTCACATGGGTCGCAAATCCATCATCGTCGCAATGTGTGCAACTGCGGTCACCCTCGCTGGTGTGATTGGCATTGCCGTGGCCATTCGCAATACGGACTACGCGCCGCCGTGGCTGCGGCCAGTGTTGAAGCCACCGCGCGAAACCGGCGAAGTCGTTTTTCTCACATTGCGCGGCCCGACCACCACGGAGAATATCCCAACGGCCGGAAAGCGCAATGACGACACGCAGACTGGTTTTGAACATGATTTAGCCACGCTGTTTGCGCATGAAATTGGGGCAAAACCAAAGTTTATTATCGCCCCCGGCTACAACTCTCTCACCCTGGCGCTTAAGGAGGGACGGGGCCATATAGCCGCCGCCGGGATGATGCCAACGCCTGAATTGCGCCAACAGTTTGCGTTCGGCCCGAGTTATAAGTCTGTGCAGTATCAATTGGTCTATCGCGCAAAAGAATCAAAACCACGCTCGATGCTGGATGCCATCGGCAAGCGCATCGTGGTCGTGGCAGAAACCCCGGCACATGATTTATTGCGCGAGCTTACGGGCGAATACCCTGGTTTTATTATCGACGCACTGCCGCAAAATACCGACCCAGACGCACTGCTAAACAAACTTGAAGTGGCAGGTGCTCCGCCCTCTGAGGCAGTCGATTTCGCGCTCGTGGATGCGTCGGCATTTGCTGTAGATAAGCGCTTGCATCCGGATCTTGCCGCAGCCTTCAATGTCGGGCGCGAACGGAAATTGGCTTGGGGGTTTTCAAGCGTGGCGGACTACGATTTACAGCAGTCTGCCGTGGTGTTTTTTGAAAAAATTCGCAATAACGGGACGCTGGCAAGGTTGGTTGATCGCTATTATGGGCACATCAATCGTATTCAAGCGGTGGACTCTGAAGCGGTGATGGAAAAAATAGAAACGGTATTGCCCAAACTAAAATCTCATTTCCACGAAGCGCAGCAACTCACGGGAATTGATTGGCGTTTATTGGCGGCCGTGGGTTATCAAGAGTCGCACTGGGACCCGTTTGCCACCTCGCCAACGGGTGTCCGCGGACTAATGATGTTAACCGACGACACCGCGGATCGCATGGGCGTAAAAAATCGGCTGGACCCGCGTGAATCCATTATCGGCGGCGCAAAATATTTGCTAAAACTACGCGACATTGTTCCGGAGCGCATTACCGAGCCTGATCGCACCTGGCTGGCGCTAGCTGCCTATAATCAAGGCTATGGCCATTTGGAAGACGCACGGATTCTTGCCGCGCGATTAAAGACAAATGCAGATTCATGGCTGGATGTACGCAAAGCTTTTTCCAAATTGCAACAACCAGAAATTTACGAAACGCTCAAACATGGCTATACGCGCGGCGAAGAAGCCGTGCAGTTTGTCGAGAATATTCGCAACTATGCAGATATTTTAACCAAGCTCGAAAAACCGCTGGAGATGGACGCCGGGTTTGCCGCTGCAATTGATGATGCCGAACTCATGGCCTCATCAAAACGACGTTTGAATCTGAAAGCGAACTCACCCGCCCCGGCAACGACAGCACCGACGAAAGCGAATTCGCCCGCCCCGGCAACGACAGCACCGACAAAGCCGGCCGCAACTGCGGGCACAGATTTAACTAATTCCGGGAGCCCAGCCGGCCAATAACGCGCGACACGCGTATTACGTTTGGATCTCCAACTTAGTCACGCCGCCCATATACGGCACCAGCACGTCCGGTATCGTGACACTACCATCCGCGTTTTGATAATTTTCCAGAATCGCAACTAAGGTGCGACCGACCGCCAAGCCTGAGCCATTCAGCGTGTGTAAATACTCCGTTTTACCTTGCGCGTTTTTGAATCGCGCCATCATGCGACGTGCTTGAAAAGCTTCGAATAGCGAGCACGATGAAATTTCGCGGTAGGTATTTTGCGCAGGCAGCCAAACTTCGAGATCGTACGTTTTGGCGCTTGAGAATCCCATGTCGCCGGTGCAGAGCAACATCGTGCGATACGGTAAAGCGAGCTTCTGCAAAATCGCCTCGGCGTGCCGAACCAGCTCTTCATGGGCGGCCACCGAATTTTCGGGCGCGACGATCTGCACGATTTCTACTTTATCGAATTGATGCTGACGGATCATTCCGCGTGTGTCTTTGCCATAGCTGCCTGCCTCTGAACGAAAGCATGGCGAATGGCAGGCGTATTTCATCGGCAAATCTCTTATATCAACGATTTGATCGCGCACAAAATTGGTTACCGGTACTTCAGCGGTGGGAATCAAATACATATCGCGGCCTTCAATCTTGAAACCATCATCGCGAAACTTTTCAAGATTGGTTACGCCGTCGATGCAGTGATCGTTCACCATGTAAGGTACGTAAACTTCAGTGTAGCCATGCTCCAGGGTGTGGGTGTTCAACATGAACTGCGCTAGCGCCCGGTGCAACCGCGCCACGCCACCGCGCAGCACCGAGAACCGCGCCCCGCTTAGCTTTGCAGCCGTTTCGAAATCGATCCCGCCGAGCGCTTCGCCGAGGTCCACATGGTCCTTAACGGCAAAATCGAATATTTTTGGCGTGCCCCATTTTCGTACTTCAACGTTGTCGAGTTCTGATTTTCCGATAGGGACTTCGGCGCGCGGTATGTTGGGAATTTGACGCAAAAAAGCGTTCAACTTTTCCTGCAACTGACCAAGTGCAACTTCGTTTGCTTTTTGAATATCACCCCAGCCCGCCACTTCTGCCATGGCAGCTGTCGTGTCCTCGCCTTTGCTTTTCATTATGCCGATTTGTTTTGAGGCGGCGTTACGCTTGGCTTGCAGTTCTTCAGTTTCAATCTGGAGCTTTTTACGTTCCTCTTCGAGCGCGCGAAATTGCACTTCATCGAATACGACATTGCGCCGCGCCAATCCGGCGACGACGGTGGGTAAATCTTTGCGGAGTTGTTGTAGGTCTAGCATGCTAATTCCTTAGATTTCAATTTATATAATTTTCCCCAAACTCAAGCTGTCATTCCGAACGCTTTTGTGAGGAATCTGCTTTTAGAATGCGCCAAGAAACCGAACAGCAGATTCCTCACAAAAGCGTTCGGAATGACAACTCAGGGGAGAGATGTTGTGAATACGTGATGCGGTCGCGGATTTGAGCGCACGCTATCGCTCAAAAAATACAACGGCGAAGGCGGCGCTATCTAGATCGCAAAAATGACCGAGAGGAGCGGCTGGAGGGGTTGCCGTATTGGTAAAGCTGAACAGGCAATCGAGACGAGAAGTTTGTTTTCATTTCTTGTATTTTGAATCAAGCTCGCGTAATTGCGCAAGTTTTTCTGCAATTTTCGCCTCCAGCCCGCGATCCGTGGGCCGATACCAATTGGGTTTTTCGATACCATCGGGCAGATAGGTTTCACCCGCCGCATAAGCACCCTCCTCCCGATGCGCATACCGATAATTAGCCCCCATGCCAAGCGTTTTCATGAGCTTGGTCGGCGCGTTGCGAATGTGCATCGGTACGGGGCGTGATTCATCTTGTTTGATAAACGCGCGCACCTCGTTATAAGCTGCATAAACCGCATTCGATTTTGCAGCGACCGCCAAATAAATCACCGCTTCAGCCAAGGCTAATTCGCCTTCAGGAGAGCCGAGCCGCTCATAAACAGCCGTCGCCGCCATCGTCATATCCAGCGCGCGTGGGTCAGCCAGACCAATATCCTCGGTCGCCATCCGAATCAAACGTCGCGCCAGATAACGCGGATCGGCACCGCCATCGAGCATGCGGCAAAACCAATACAACGACGCATCAGGATCGGAGCCGCGCACGCTTTTATGCAGCGCTGAAATCTGATCGTAAAAATTATCGCCACCTTTGTCGAATCGCTTCGCTGCCCGCGCAAGCACGCTTTCGACGAATGGCACATCGACGCGGGTGATTTTTTTATTTTCTACCGCGGTCGCTAATTGCTCCACCAAATTCAGCAAACGTCGACCGTCTCCATCCGCCATTGCGACCAGATGTTTTGTTGTGGCATCCGGCACATCAACACCGTTAAGAACCTCGCCTAGAGCCATTCCCAGCATGGTGTGCAGCGCGCCATCATCCAACGATTTCAAGACATAAACCGCTGCGCGCGACAGCAACGCGTTGTTTAATTCAAACGATGGGTTTTCGGTGGTGGCCCCAATAAAAGTGACGAGCCCTGATTCCACATGCGGCAAGAATGCATCCTGCTGGCTTTTATTAAAGCGGTGTACTTCATCCACAAATAAAATGGTGCGGCGATTCAAATTATTGCGATTCATGGTCGCGCGCTCAATCGCCTCGCGAATTTCTTTTACCCCCGACAAGACCGCCGAGAGCGCAATAAAATCCGCCTCGAACGCAGTCGCCATCAGCCGCGCAATCGTGGTCTTACCGACACCGGGCGGCCCCCACAAAATCATCGAATGCGGCTTGCCGGAATCAAACGCAATCCGCAACGGCATGCCGTCACCGGTAAGGTGCTCCTGGCCGATTACGTCACGAAGCGCGCGCGGCCGCAGACGCTCGGCCAAGGGCGCACTCGCATCAGTCGGGGCAACCGGTGCACTGCTTTGGCTGGTTTGATCGCTGGAGAACAAATCGCTCATCGCGCGCCTGAGTTCCAAGCACCAGCAGCAGCGCGGCTTTTAGAGCACAAATGCCTCAAACCCCGCACCAGTGCTGGTGTTTTTAGCTTGCTCAGGTTCATGACGCAACTTATTTCGTAACTTATTTGCAGAATGATCATAGGTGCGAATTTAACACCGAATACCCGGCCCGCTGGCGTTTCTCCAAACCCGAGTAACGGTCAAAATCGAATCGGTCGACGCCGGACGTTACTTATGTCCTTGAGGCGAATGACAGCCCCGATAAGGAATTCGCCTCTCGGGGAAAGACCAGAAAATCGCGCGGAATGCACCAACCTACGATACAAATTTAAGGTGCGGCTTCACCGAGAAGGACTTACGGACTTACCGGCGCAATCGCGAGGATTTTGCCGGTTTCGCGGTCAAGGACGGCGGTCATATCTTCGTTTCGCGTATAAAGCGGCAGGAAGCCGACTTTGGATGCGTCGAATGCCTTGGCGGAAAGGAAGGCTTTTAGTTTTACGACTTTGTCAGGGTGATTCTTTTGCCATTCGGCGAGAGGTTTGCTGGCGGCGGCGGCTTCTTTGGCGTGTGCTGCATAGGCGACGTAGTATTGCGAGAAGGCGCGTGAATCAATACCCGAGGCCACCATACGCTGCACTTCTTTGATATCGTTTGGTGTTTCCATCGCCACCATTTGCGGGCCGTTAATCGGCAATGATTTAAATGCCGCGTCCGTCACTTTAGCGCGCTCTTTAGCATCGGTATCGGCTGCCACAATGACATCAAAGCGATCCTTGGTATAGACGGTATAAACCGGCCGCGCCTGAAACATCGTCGACACGCCATAAGCCAGCGCCACCACTTGCACAATCGCCACGCACATCAAATCAAATTTGAGTGATTTCTTTTTCGTGTTGAAAATAATCAGCGTGATCAATGGGCCGAGCACCACATCCACGCCCGCCACCAGCATCAACAACCCTCCGCCGCCCATCGCCTGAAAATACGGACTGGGATACCAGATCAACAGCATCACCGCCACCACCACGGCGGCAATAAAAATGCTAATCAGCAAATGAATGCCTGCGGCCTTCCAGCGCGAAAATGCTTTCGGCGTCATTTCACCGTTTATTGATAACGTCGATTCCATACGCTCGCTTAGCAGAAGTGATGCCCAAAATTTTGGAATTGTTGAATGATAAGGTTATGGACAGCCCGCCGCCTTAAACGAATTGGGAACCAAAGGCGAAGTACATGACCATGACCCATTGGCGTTACGCGTCCAAACAATATTAGGGCCACCCTTAAGCGACTGCATCGCATTGTTGCCAAACACCGCCGTAACGGTTGTCGGCACGCCAATAACTGCGAACGGTACACCGCCGATAAAGCCTGCTGGCAGCGGCGTTCCCTGCGACGCGCCGGTGAGAATATTCGAACCAGTAGCGTGCGGATCACATTCAGTCGCGCCCAAACCAATGACGGTTTTTCCACTATTTACACACATTTCAATTTCATTTTTTACATAGCTCGCCTCCCCCATCGCGCGGGTGACCTGCGATTTCGCCACATATGTCTGGTACTGCGGGATGGCGATGGCGGCGAGAATGCCAATAATTGCCACGACAATCATTAATTCTATTAGCGTAAAACCGGGTTGAACGCGCATGAATTAGGTTCCTGTTTTAGTTTTCCAGTCACACATTTTTTGAGGCTCAAGCACCTATGCAACGGATGTGCCATTCTTCGCCTCAACACTCTTTCAATCGGCTGCAAAGTGATTAGTTTGGAAACTTGCTGCGCTCTATTTAAATCGCCCATAAAAACAAACGCCCCGTGTTGACGGGGCGTTTGAAATAAAAATTATTGGCTATAAATGATGCTAATAATTTCTAATCGATCGCTGTTGATGGGCCAAACACATCTCAACCCAACCTGTCAGCTTACGTTCATTTAGAATTATGGGCAGCCAACTGGCTTAAATTTTGGCAATACACTTGCTGAAGTTGTACATCCCCATGAGCCGTCCACTGTACGTGTCCAAGTCACGGTCTGCCCTGCAGGGTTTTGTAATGCAGCTGCAGCAGCATTACCAAAGGTTGCAACTATTGTTGGAGTGCCGGCAGCCAAAAGCGCAGGCGCTACAATTGGAACACCCGTATTGGCAGGAATAGGACTGCCTTGAGTGGCTCCAAGTAAGATTGTCGAGCCAGTGGCTTGTGGATCGCAATCTGTAAGGAGTGCAATGCCAACCGTAGTTTTGCCGCCAAGTACACAAGTCTCAATTGCTGTTTTAACAGCACCAGCCTCGCCCATCGCACGAGTAACCTGCGACTTAGCGATATACGTCTGATACTGTGGGATAGCGATAGCGGCCAAAATACCGATAATCGCGACTACGATCATCAGTTCGATTAGGGTAAAACCTGCTTGAACTTTTTTCATTTGATGCTCCAGTTTGGTTGATTTGAATTTGGTACAGCTTGTTATTCTTGCCAGAACATATATGCAACCGCTGTGCCAAGGGAAAAAATAAGGGGGTTTGTTCGGGCCAGCTTTTGGTCTAGATTTGAAAACAAATGTTTCAGCAGATTTAATTGTTATTTTTCATACACTTAAACATGCCAACTAGCTCAGTACATTTCTGGCGCTTGGTG
>JBBRFJ010000018.1:0-35614 GCA_038224475.1 Burkholderiales bacterium | reverse complement strand
CGATCTAGATTTTTCAATGCGGCTGGAGTCCAGGTGGCCGACAGGCCGGTGGCTATAAGCGATGTTGCCATGCCGCTGGCGACTTCGCCTGCGTTGTATCCCCCCATGCCATCAGCCAGCACCACTACCCCTAACTCAGGGCGCGACTCAACGCAGTCCTCGTTATGCGCACGCACCCGGCCAGGATCGGTGGCACTAACAATTTTCAGGGCATCGTTTAATGCCAAGCTGCCCCCTTAAAACAATTCTCGCCGCAAAGTTCCAAAGTGTTCTCCCGTGCTCAACTTTTTAATTTGTTTTGTTTTTATGCTTTCGTTGCCGCACATTTCAAATTTCAAAAACGCGTTTTCGAATGCTGGAACAATCATTGCCTCAATTGCGTTACTTTTCGAACCGATCTACCTTAGCTCACACCTGAATATGGTAGGTATCCATTCTGAACACCTGCGCATGCCAAATAATAACCGAAATGAACTATTTAAGAAACACTTGCAGGATGTCACGAATGTCCCTGATTTTTAGCAACAATTCGAATAATTTAAGCGGCAATTTCGTCTCAATTTGAGTTCTCAAAGATTTAGTGCCATCGCTGGTGCCAAACTAAAACTGTTATTCCATTAATTGTGTCATCAAACCTGTGCCATACGCGTCGTGGCACGTTCCGCTTGAATCGGGTTTAATGCAGATGGATAAGTTAGATAAAAATATGAGGAGATTTCAAAATGGATCGACCTGGTTTCCTTCAAGACGATATTGACCCGCAAGAAACGCGGGAATGGCTGGATGCAATCGCGAGCGTACTGGAGACCGAGGGCCCGGAACGAGCGCATTACCTGCTTGAATCCTTGGTAGACAAAGCGCGGCGCTCTGGTGCCAATTTGCCCTACTCCCCCAACACGGCTTATATCAACACCATTCCGCCGCACGCTGAAGACGGCTTGCCGGGCGATCAGGAGATGGAACACAAGCTCCGTTCGATCATTCGCTGGAACGCGATTGCACTGGTGCTGCGCGCGAACAAGGAATCATCCGAATTAGGCGGTCACATCGCAAGCTATCAATCGGCCGCGATGTTGTATGACATTGGCTTCGATCATTTCTGGAACGCGCCGTCCAAAGCCCATGGCGGCGATATGATTTTTATGCAGGGTCATTCGGCACCGGGTGTCTATGCTCGCGCGTTCCTCGAAGGACGCCTCACCGAAGAGCAGCTCGAAAATTTCCGCCGCGAAGTGGATGGCAACGGTATTTCGAGCTATCCGCATCCTTGGCTTATGCCTGATTTTTGGCAATTTCCCACCGTATCGATGGGCTTGGGTCCCATTCAGGCGATCTACCAAGCTCGATTCATGAAGTATTTGCACAATCGCGGCATCGTCAATACCGAAGGCCGTAAAGTGTGGGCGTTCATGGGCGATGGCGAAATGGACGAGCCTGAATCGCTTGGTGCGATTGCCTTGGCTTCACGCGAAGGGCTTGATAATTTAATTTTCGTCGTGAATTGCAACCTCCAACGCCTCGACGGCCCAGTGCGCGGCAATGGCAAGATTATTCAGGAGTTGGAAGCCGATTTCCGCGGTTCTGGCTGGAACGTATTGAAAGTGATTTGGGGCCGCTATTGGGACCCGCTGTTCGCGAAAGATTCAGAAGGCATCATGTCGCGCCGCATGATGGAAGCGGTGGATGGCGAATATCAAAATTACAAAGCCCGCGACGGGGCGTATGTGCGCAAACATTTTTTCGGCAAATATCCCGAGCTGGAAAAAATGGTTGCCTCGATGTCGGACGAGGATATCTGGCGCTTGAATCGCGGCGGACATGACCCGTATAAGGTTTATGCAGCGTACTCACAAGCGGTCAAGCATAAAGGTCAGCCCACCGTGATTTTAGCCAAGACCATCAAAGGTTACGGCATGGGCAAAGCGGGCGAAGGGCAGAACATTACCCACCAGCAAAAGAAAATGGACTTGGCTTCACTAAAGCAGTTCCGTGATAGATTTAACGTGCCGGTGTCAGATGATGTGATCGCCGATATTCCGTTTTACAAACCTGCCGAAAATTCGCCTGAGATTCAGTATCTGAAAGCGGCACGCGCCAAGCTCGGCGGCTCATTGCCGGTGCGCTTTCCAAATATTCCGGCGCTGAAAGTGCCTGAATTATCCATCTTCGAACCGCTTTTAAAATCGACCGAAGAGCGCGAAATTTCGACCACCATGGCCTTCGTTCGGGCCTTCACCGCACTCACCCGCGACAAAGAGCTCGGCCCGCGTTTGGTACCCATTGTGGCAGACGAATCGCGGACGTTTGGCATGGAAGGATTGTTCCGCCAGCTGGGCATTTATTCCTCGGTCGGCCAACTTTATGAACCCGTCGATGCCGGCGAATTGATGTTTTACAAGGAAGATAAAGCGGGCCAGATTTTGCAGGAAGGGATTAACGAAGCAGGCGCATTCTGCTCGTGGATGGCCGCCGGCACCAGCTACGCGAACCACGGCCAGCACATGATCCCGTTCTTTATTTTCTATTCCATGTTCGGCTTCCAGCGGGTAGGCGATTTGGCGTGGGCGGCGGGCGATATGCAAGCTCGCGGCTTCCTGCTCGGCGGCACGTCGGGGCGCACCACCTTGAATGGCGAGGGATTGCAGCACGAAGACGGACATTCGCACCTGATGTCGGCGACAATTCCGAATTGCATCTCGTACGACCCGACATTCAGCTATGAGCTCGCAGTCATCATGCACGACGGCTTAAAGCGCATGTACGAAAAAATGGAGCCGATTTATTACTACATCACAGTAATGAATGAAAACTACACGCACCCGGCAATTCCAACGGCTGCCGGTGTAGAGGCCGACATTCTCAAGGGTATGTATTTGTTCCGCGAATCGAAAGAAGCCAAAAAGCCGCGCGTCCAGTTGATGGGATCCGGCTCTATCTTCCGCGAAGTCATTGCGGGCGCAGAGTTACTAGAGCTCGATTGGGGCGTGGTAAGCGATATCTGGAGCTGCACATCGTTCACCGAATTACGCCGTGACGGCATGGCCGCGGAGCGCCAGAATATGCTGCATCCCGAAACCGTTGCCATAGCACCGCACGTCACTAAATTGCTCAAAGGTCATAAGGGCCCCGCGATCGCGGCAACCGACTATATCCGTAGCTTCGCAGACCAGATCCGCCCCTACATCAATGATCGCAAATTCGTCGTCTTGGGCACGGATGGCTACGGGCGATCGGATACGCGCAAGCAGCTGCGCAAGTTCTTTGAAGTAAACCGGTACTACGTCGTTATCGCTGCCCTAAAAGCATTGGCGGATGAAGGCACAATCCCCGTAAAAACTGTGTCGGAAGCGATTAAGAAATACGGCATTGATGTGGAGAAGCCCGCGCCTTGGACGGTGTGATTGTTTCGACGAAAGTAAAAACCTACTTTCGTCGAGCGCTGCGGGTTGGAAATCGCCGGCAAAGCCTGGAGATTTCCAGACACAACGCAAAACCAACAAAACAAAAACGAATTGAGGAGTAGTTGCGTGGCCAATCTTATTGACGTAAAGGTGCCAGATATTGGTGATTTCACCGATATTCCTGTGATCGAAATTCTGGTCAAGGTCGGTGACACGATAAAAAAAGAGGACTCGCTCGTATCGTTGGAGAGCGATAAGGCGACGATGGAAGTCCCTTCCTCGCACAGCGGCGTGGTGAAAGAAATTAAGGTTAAGTTAGGCGACAAGGTTTCGATGGGCGCGGTCGTACTCCTTTTAGAAGAGAGTGCAAGTGCCGTTACCTCTGCCCAAGCCGCGCCAAAACCAACGCAAGCAGAAGCAAAACCCGCATCGGCCCAAACCCCAGCATCCACGACGGTCGCCGAGGCACCAGCCCCAAGACCCGCATCCACACTGCCTCCCCAGCCATCGAGCATCCAAGCAGCAAGCGAAGGCATCATTCCTGCGCACGTTCATGCCAGCCCCTCCATCCGCAAACTCGCGCGGGAATTTGGTGTAGATCTTGGCAAAGTAAAAGGCTCCGGTCTTAAAGGCCGCATTACCGAAATTGATGTGAAAGGCTTTGTAAAAACTGAGCTTGCCAAGCCAAGTTCCGGCGCGGGCGCAGCGGGTGGAGGATTTGCGCTGCCACAAATGCCGTTTGTGGATTTCACCAAATTCGGTGAAATTGAAACGCGTGCGCTTTCGCGAATCAAAAAATTATCGGGCAATAATTTGCATCGCAATTGGGTCACGATTCCGCATGTCACGCAGCAAGACGAAGCCGATATCACCGACGTCGAAGCGTTTCGCGTTAAAACAAATGAGGAGATTGCCAAGAGCGGGGTAAAAGTCACGATGCTGGCGTTCCTCATTAAGGCAAGCGTGGCGGCGTTGAAAAAATATCCGGAGTTCAATGCTTCGCTCGAACCGGGCGGCGAGAACTTGATCCTAAAGAAGTATTTCAATGTGGGCTTTGCCGCCGATACGCCGAATGGTTTGGTGGTGCCGGTGATAAAAAACGCCGATCAAAAATCCATCATCGACATCGCCAAAGAAATGAGCGAGCTCGCCGCCAAAGCACGTGAAGGTAAACTTTCGCCCACCGAAATGCAGGGCGGATGTTTTTCGATTTCGTCTCTAGGCGGCATCGGCGGCACGTTCTTCACGCCGATTATCAATGCGCCTGAAGTCGCGATTTTGGGTGTTTCAAAATCGTCCATGAAGCCGACTTGGAACGGCAAAGAATTCGTGCCGCGCATGATTTTGCCAATGTCGCTTTCCTACGATCATAGAGTGGTCGATGGCGCAGCGGGAGCACGATTTACGACGTATCTGGCGAGTCTGATGTCAGATATTCGCAAGTTGGTTTTGTAAGGGATTAACGATGGCTAACTTAATTGATGTCCTCGTTCCCGATATCGGCGATTTCACTGATATTCCGGTTATCGAAATTCTGGTCAAAGTCGGAGACACAATCAAAAAAGAAGATTCACTGGTTTCGTTGGAAAGTGACAAAGCGACAATGGAAGTGCCGTCCACGCATGCGGGTGTGGTGAGGGAAATTAAAGTTAAGTTGGGGGACAAGGTGTCGATGGGATCGGCGCTTTTGGTGGTGGAGGCTTCCGACGCTGTGGATGCGCCCCCATCCCAACCTTCCCCCAAGACGGGGGAAGGAGCTGGAGCCGCCTCCGTTTTGAAGGTGCTCTCCGCAACCGGAGATACTCCCCTTCCCCCGTTCGCGGGGGAAGGCCGGGATGGGGGCGCTCGCGCTAGTACGACAGCTCAATACACCGGAAAAGCCGACCTCGAATGCGAAATGGTCGTTCTTGGTGCCGGGCCGGGAGGATATTCAGCAGCCTTCCGCGCCGCCGATCTGGGAATGAAAACCATCATCATCGAGCGCTATGCGCAGCTTGGGGGGGTTTGTTTGAACGTCGGCTGCATACCCTCCAAAGCGTTGCTGCACGTCGCTGCCGTGACCGATGAAGCGGCTGCCTTGGCCGCGCACGGCATTACTTTCGGCAAGCCCCAAATCGATCTCGACAAGCTGCGCGGCTGGAAAGAAAAAGTCGTCGGCAAGCTTACGGGCGGGCTTGCAGGCATGGCGAAAATGCGCAAGGTGGAGGTGGTGCGCGGCCTCGGTCAATTTCTGGATGCAAACCATATTGAAGTAGAACTCACATCCGGCGCGGCACAAGACAAAACCGGCGAAAAAAAGATCATCAAGTTCAAGCAAGCCATTATTGCCGCAGGCTCACAAGTGGTGCGCTTGCCATTCGTGCCCGATGATCCGCGCATCGTCGATTCCACGGGTGCTCTGGCACTTAAAGAAATTCCGAAAAAAATGTTGGTCATCGGCGGTGGCATTATTGGCCTTGAAATGGGCACCGTTTATTCCACGCTGGGAACGCGTCTGGACGTAGTGGAAATGATGGATGGTTTGATGCAAGGTGCTGATCGCGACCTCGTTAGGGTATGGCAAAAATTTAATGCGCATCGCTTTGACAACATCATGCTCAATACCAAAACCGTCGGCGTAGAAGCCAAGCCGGACGGTATTTATGTCACCTTCGAAGGTGGCGCTGGTAACAGCGCGGCTCCTAAAGAGCCGGTCCGCTATGACATGGTTTTGATGAGTGTGGGCCGCGCACCGAATGGTAAAAAACTCAGCGCCGATAAAGCAGGCGTGACAGTGACGGATCGCGGCTTTATCGAAACCGATAAACAAATGCGCACCAACGTGTCGAACATTTTCGCGATTGGTGATCTCGTCGGCCAACCGATGCTGGCGCACAAAGCCGTGCATGAAGGTCACGTCGCCGCGGAAGCGGCCGCCGGCCAGAAATCATTTTTCGACGCGCGCGTAATCCCGTCCGTTGCCTACACCGATCCTGAAGTCGCGTGGGTCGGGGTGACCGAAGACGAGGCAAAAGCGAGAGGGCTGAAGATTCAAAAATCGACCTTTCCATGGGCCGCATCGGGCCGCGCAATTGCCAATGGTCGCGATGAAGGCTTCACTAAGCTGATTTTCGATGCAGAGACCCATTGCATTATCGGCGGCGCGATTGTGGGCACGCATGCGGGCGACATCATCGGCGAATTAGCCCTTGCCATCGAGATGGGTTGTGACGCCACCGATATTGGCAAAACGATTCATCCGCACCCCACGTTGGGTGAATCCATCGGCATGGCGGCGGAAATGTTTGAGGGCGTTTGCACCGATTTGCCACCGCAGAAAAAATAGCCGTACGAAACCAACTATCTCGGATTAAGCCAATGACCACGTTTAATGTTCAAAACAACACCAACGCAAAATCAATTGTAAAAATAATCGTTTTAATGTCCATGGCATGGTCAACTTCAGCCGCAGCCGAGTTGTATAAATGCAAAGACGCAGGTGGCAAAACAACCTATCAAGAAACGCCTTGTGCAGTTGAACAAACGCAGAAGAAATTGCGCAAAGATGCGGGTAACGGTGATGATTCCTCGCCGGCGCTCAGCGCCCGCGCGAGCGGCGACACGATCACACTGGCGAACGGCGAGAAACGTTATCCGCTGGATCGCACACCCTCAAAATCGCAGGCGGACGCATGCATCGCCGCGCATCGTGCAGATTTGGCCAACAGCGCTGAACTGTTTAATGTCGATAGCAGGCTCTTCAAGCGCCTCTGGCAGCTCGACAACGGCGCGGCGGCGGAACGCAATATCCTTGTCGTTAATCTGCAGGAAAAAAACCGGCTCAATTACGCGGAGCGCATTACATTTACCTGCACGCTACGCGGCGATCAGTCTATCGATCCCGACGCGACCAAAGAATTCATACGCGGTCGCTAGTCTTTGCTCAGGCCCGCATCGCAAGTTACGGCGCGTTTTGAACGTAGATATTCGACGGTTGTGGCTTATCGCCGGGATCGTGATCATCGCGCTCCTGTGGGGGCTATCGCTCATGCCATCGCCGCCAAACATTAATGTGCCTGATGGCGATAAATACGGACACCTGCTGGCTTATGGCGGCACGATGTGGTGGTGGGCGCAGCTTTGGCGTACTTGGCGGAAACGATTGCGGCTCGCCGTGGTTCTGGCGCTCATGGGTGTGGTGATTGAGTTCGCACAAGGCGCAACCAGCTGGCGCACGTTCGATGTGATGGACATGCTGGCCAATGGTGCAGGGGTGTTGATGGGATGGGTTTTCGTCGCGACGCCATTGGGAAAGCTATTGCGAACAATCGAGAAATGGCAGCAGGCTCGCTAGCGATGTAGAACATAGCTTCTACGAGGCAAACTGTTAACGGGCATTTTGAATAGGTTTAACAACCGCCAAATTGAAACCCGGGTATCCAACGCAGCGGCGCCCGTCACCGCACGCACCGTCGATGGGTCTCTCAGCATTGCTAATTCTTGACTATTTTCATCGCGTTTTAGTTGCATCAAACCAACGCGCTCAACCCATTCCCACCATCAGGCACGGGTGTGCGGGCGACATTCATCACCATCGCCAGCAGGCCGTAGTAGCCGCACAATCCTGTCAAGTCAATCACGCCGTGTTCGCCGAAAAGCGCCAGCATCTTTCCATAGCTGGCATCGGACACGGCATGATTCACATGCAGTTCGGTGCAAAAAGCATAAACAATTTCTTCTTCTAGGGTCATCGCAGATGGTCGGCGACCTTCTGATATTGCGGCAATCGTTTCTTTGGTGACACCGACTTCCGCCGCAATTTTTGAATGCACATGCCACTCAAAGCCTTGGCCCCACCAACGCGAGACAATCAAAATCACAAACTCCGACAATCGCGGTGGTAATGCGGAGTTGTAACGTAAATATTCGCCTGTCTTCTGCACGCGGCGCATCAGCTCGGGCGAACGAAGCAGCGGTACAAACGGCCCGAACACGGCGCCGCGCGGGCCGCTGGCAAGCTCTTTCGAGGCCGCTCGTTGGTCAGCCGTAAGATCAATATCAGCAATGGGCGGCATCCGATCTTGCATCGCTTATTCCCCGGCTTTGATTTTGTTGTCCTTAATTACCTTCGCCCAGCGGTCAATTTCGATGTCCAAGAATTTCGTTAGCTCCTCCGGCTTGGAAGCAACAATTTCCATCCCCTGCGCAACCAGACGATCGCGCACTGCCGGCTCGCTCAAGACTTTTGTCAGCGCCGCATTCATGGCGGCAATAATCGCGGGTGGCGTTTTGACAGGTGCAAAAACACCCCACCATGCGACCGATTCGTAACCCGGAAATCCCTGCTCGGCCATCGTCTTAACATCGGGATATTTAGCGAGACGTTTAGCCGAGGTCACGGCCAGCGGTATCAAATTTTTGCCATCAACTTGTGGGCTGATCAGAAATACCGTACCTGCAATGAGCGGCACTTGTCCGCCCACGGCGTCCTGCAAGGCCGGGCCTCCGCCTTTGTAGGGCACATGGGTGAGCTGGAAATTACCCTGATTTTGCAATTGCGTAATGGCCAGATGCGCGAGGCTACCCGAGCCAATACTGGCAAACGCATATTTGCCCGGATCTTTTTTAGACGCCGCCACCACTTCAGAAAAATTCTTAAATCCCGTTGACGGGTGTGCCGCCACCATCATTGCGGACTTTGAAATCAGCATCACCGGCAGCAAATCTTTTTTCGTGTCGTAGGACAAATTCGGAATCAAGCTTGGGTTCACGCCGTGGGTGTCAAACACCACCGCAAACGTATAACCATCCGGCTCGGATTTTGCCACCGCCGCGGTGCCGATCGAGCCCGACGCGCCACCCTTGTTATCCACAAACACCGGCTGTCCCAGCAGCACCTGTAGCGGCTGCGAAATCACCCGCGCCACTTGATCGACCGAGCCGCCCGGCGGGAATACCGCGACCAGCTTGATCGGCTTCGATGGCCACGCTGGAGTTTGAGCTCGGGTTTGGGTAGATACCACGCTAAAAAACGCGGCCAGCAATGACGAAATCAATATCCACACGAGGTGGTCAATACGACGCGCCGCCGAAAAATTGAGGGGAGCAGTGTGGGCGAAATGACGACAAAAATTGAACGGCAGATTAAGCGACGAGCGAGTAGCAATCTTTTTCATGGGTGCCTGTCCGAAAGTGATTTAGATGTGAGATTTTTTTGTTAAACGAAGCGACGTGATGCTCAGCTGATGATAGCGGTTGCGTGCGAATACAACATTGATCTATGCCGACTCCCGAACAATCCAATACCCGTGGGCATGACGAGCTTGAAAAGAATCAAAACCCTCGACCACTTGGTTATGCGCTCCGCCGATTTGAATCGTGGAGGCGCCAGGCTGGTTTTTGTAGGACAATCACCCGAACTGAATTGTTGATGCCAGCGCCGTGGTCACTTATTTTTTTACTGTCGTTAGCGGTATTCCGGTGAGGTGTTTGCCAGATTCAATCGTTTTTTCAGCCCTGCCAAAAGTAGGCACGAAGCAACAAAGACGAGTATTTGATTGAATAGATGCGCTGATCTTGTCATAAGTATTTCATGCGAACGCTACCTCGATGCCGCCTGCAAATTGAACAACCCATTTGAATTCCAATTCTAAAAAGAGAGACCTCATGACTAAACTTCGCAAAGCAATTTTGCTCAGCTTGTATGGTGCGGCGGCACTTTCCGGGCCTTCTGCATTCGCGCAATCCAGCACGGCTGTGCCTAGCGCTCCCGCTTCAGCCGAAAAGAAAGAAGCCACTGCGGTCATTGAGACAGTCACCGTGGTCGGCTCGCGCCGCCAAAACGCATCGGCCACCGACACCACCGTGCCCGTAGATCTTATTCCTCTTGCGAAAATCAGTGAACAGGGCGGCAATTTCGATCTAGCGCAAACCCTGACCAATATTTCGCCGTCATTTAATTCCACCCGGCAAACCGGCGCGGACGGCGCGGACTTGGTCGATTCCGCCGCGCTACGCGGCTTGGGCTCTGACCAAACCTTAGTATTGGTCAACGGCAAACGCCGCCACACCACGGCACTTGTTAATTTATTCGGCGCGCGCAATCGCGGCAATACCGGCACCGATATGAATGCCATACCGTTGATGGCAATAGAAAATATTCAGGTGTTGCGCGATGGCGCTGCGGCGCAATACGGCTCGGACGCGATTGCCGGCGTAATTGATATCGGTCTTAAGAAACGTCTCGGTTGCGAAGCCGCGGCCGGTTACAGACAATACGCAGCCGGTGATGGCTAGAACTATCTGGCGACCGGCTATTGCGGATTCAAGCTGGGCGAAAAAGGAGTGGTCGGCGTGACCGCCGAATACGTGGATCGGGGGCGCTCGAATCGCGCGGAAGCCGACAACCCGCGCATTATCGGCGACACCAAAGCAAAAAACGCAACCGTCTATATCAACGGCGAAATCCCCACCGGCGGCGCGGGCAAATCCTACTTCACGCTTGGCACGCAAACACGCGATGCGTCATCGGCTGCGTTTGCGCGCGGTGGCGTGGGCTCAGACGATATTCCTTCACGCAATTCAGCCGCACAATATCCCAACGGTTTTGTGCCGTTCATTAACGGCGACATCACGGATCGTTACGTGACCCTCGGCCATCGCGGGCAAATCGGCGAATGGAATTCGGATCTGTCGCAAACCTACGGCTATAACAAACTCGCCTACAACATCAGCAACACGATCAATGCATCGATTGCCAATCTGCCTGCCAGTCGCGGTCTCAGCGCAAGCAAATTTGACGCGGGTGGATTTTCTTTTGGGCAGCTCACCACCAACTTTGATATGAACCGCTATTTTGACGGCATTGCCAACGGCATGAATATCGCCTTCGGTGCCGAATATCGACGCGAAGATTACAAAATTTTTGCCGGTGAGCCCGGTTCTTATATCGATGCCGATGGTGTCGGTAACGGCGGCAATGCGGGCAGTCAAGGCTTCCCCGGATTCCAGCCTGGCGACGCGACCAACCGGAATCGCAACAGCATTGCCGCCTACCTCGACATCGAAACAGACGTTACCAAAGCACTCAAAATTCAAACCGCAGTCAGGGCTGAAAAATATAGCGATTTTGGCTCCACCGTCACGGGCAAAATAGCCGGCTCATATAAAGTTTCCGAGCCGTTTTTGCTGCGTGCATCCGCCAGCACCGGCTTTCGCGCACCGTCGCTGCAGCAGGTTTATTTTTCATCAACATTCACCGATTTCATCAGCGGCGTGCCGCAAGACGTGGTGCTCGCACCGAATGGCAGTGTGGCCGCCAATGCCGCGGGCATCCCAAAATTAAAGGTCGAGAAATCACGAAGCGGCACGCTGGGCTTTGCGTGGAGCCCGACCTCGGCAACCGCGATCACAACCGATTTTTATCGCATCGACATCAGGGATCGGATCGTACTTTCCGGCCGCTTTGATGCCGATAATTTCCCCGCCATCGGCTCAACACTATCCGCGCTCGGCGTCGGTCAGGCACAGTTTTTCGTCAACTCGGTCGACACCAAAACCCAGGGCGTCGATATCACGGTTTCCAACAAACTCGATATCGGCCCCGGCAAACTTTCAACTTTTCTGGCGATGAATTACGGGAAAACAGAGGTCACTAAAATCAACGTGCCGTCGAGCTTGAAAGGTGTGCAGGGCGTGCCGTTGGACGTACAAGAAGACGTTATTTTATCGCCACGCGAACGACTCTTCATCGAGCAAGGCGGCCCGCGCAGCAAAATCACGCTCGGCTTTGAATACGCCACCGGCCCGATCTCAACCGATCTGAAAATTATCCATTACGGCACGCAAACTCTGGGTACGTTTAGCGGCCCGGTCACGCTGAACAATCCCAATGGCGTGCCCAATGCGCGCTATGCCCCAAAAACCTCGGCAGACTTAAGCTTCACCTATAGCCTGAGCAAAGACACCAAGATCACGGTCGGCGGCAACAATATTTTTAACGTCAAACCAAGCAAGCAAGATCCCAACGAAACCGATAACGGCTTCATCTACGATAGCGTGCAGTTTGGCTTGAACGGCGCGGCCTATTTCGCGCGCTTTTGGCAGCGATTTTGATGGATCGCTGTTAGCTTTTTTGTAGATTCATAAATGAATCCCTAGTACTGACGCGGTTTTTAGAGAAAAAAGCTCTATAAACGCCCGCCATTGCTAGGGATTATATTTTTATTTCGCATAACTCCTCATGGCCATCCAGTTAGATCATTTAGTCCTTGGCTGCGCAGATTTGGCACGTGGAAGCGCGTGGCTGGAACGATTTTTGGGCGTCCAGCTCAGCGCGGTTGGCATACACGAACGCATGGGCACACACAATCGCCTCCTGTCGCTCGGCCCGAATTGCTATCTTGAGCTGGTGGCGATTGATCCCAACGGCGCGAAGCCTTTTATGCCGCGCTGGTTTGGGCTCGACACACGCGATGTGCAAGAACGCATCGCGCAAAAGCCGCGACTGCTGGGCTGGGTCGCGCGCACCGATGATATTGACGCGCTGGACGCAAAAACCGGCAGTGTTCTAGGCGGCGTGTATCCGATGGCGCGCGGTGATTTCAAATGGCGCATGACGATTCCCGAAGATGGCTACCCGGTTGAGGGTGGCCTTGTGCCGACACTGATTCAATGGGACGTGCCGCATCATCCCTGCGAGCGGTTGCCTGATCAACAATGCCGGTTTGAATGGATGGAAGCGGCACACCCGAACCCGGCAAAAATTCAGTATTTGTTGAGTGAATTAGGACTGGAAAAATCGCTGGTCCTGACCTCAACACCGCCCTATTCCGGCATGACGATGTGCGCGTATATTCGTACGCCAAGTGGCGTAAAGACGCTTATGAGTTAGGATACGGCGATGACCACCAAACAAATTTTTAAACGTTTTTTTCTGGGCCTGCTGGTCGTGATTGGCATTATCAGCGCGCTCATCGCTATCGAAATTATTGGAGGACAACCCATGGGGCTTTTCGCTGGTTCACGGCCTGCCGATTTAGGACTAACAAACAACAAATTGAAGCCCGCGTCGCGCCGGCCGAACAACGTTTCATCTCAAGCCGACAAATCCGACGCACTTCATTACATTGACCCCATTTCATTCGCAGGCGATAGCGCCAACGCATGGACGAAAATTGTTGGCATCGTGAAGGCTGAACCGCGCGCGACGGTCGTGAAAAGTAGCGAAACCTATTTGTATGCCGAATTCAAAAGCGCGCTCATGGGTTACATCGACGATGTGGAATTTGCCCTTGACGCAAAGGCAAGCGTGATTCACGTGCGGTCCGCGTCACGACTCGGCGAAAAAGATTTCAACGTCAATCGCAAACGCATCGAAGCGATTCGGGCCGCGTTCGCAAAATAAGTAAGGTCGCAATGCAGCGCGGGTGGATTTATCTGTGGCCGCTGCCAATCACCCTGTTCGGCCTGACGCTGGCGGGCATCATCAAAGCCAGCGGTGGTGAATGCGCGGGCGTTGGAAATGCCCTGGAAGCCAGCAGCGGCGTAGCCTCGCGCATACTCTGGCTGCTAAATCCATGGGGCCAAATTGAAGCCATCACCCTCGGCCACGTCATCATCGCCCGCGATAGCGCTACTGCTGAAAGGCTACGTGCCCATGAGCATACGCATGTGCGCCAGTACGAGCGCTGGGGCGTAATTTTTCCGTTTGCTTATTTGGCCGCGAGTGCGATCGCGGTGTTCAGGGGCGGTGATGCTTATCGGGATAATGTTTTTGAGGTTGAGGCTTTCAAGGCACAACGTGAAAAGGTTAAAAATACAAAACCCCTCATATAAGCGATCTTACGGCCGCCTCTGGCTTGAAAAAGCCGTGAATATTAAGGTTTTAATTGAGCAAATCCAGAAACAGCAAAGTTCGCCTTGCTTTTCCTACCCTACAAAAATTAAGCTAGGAATTTACTTATGCCGCTTAATCTAAATTTTTTAGCCAGCGTTGGCGCGTTGATTTTAATTAGCGGGTGCGTTTCTAATCGAGTGCTTGAGCGCCCGACAGGTTGGCCATCTCCGGTACAAATTGGTGAGTCTGGGTGTAAGCCAATTTCTGCTACGTTCGTAGACGAACCGGGCGAGCAAATTCCAATTCCGCAGTATTCTTCCGAGTCACAAAATTTGTCCGATCTGCTGATCGATCCGATTTGGGATCGTGAATCCGGTGGACGCCCTTTTACGCGAGGAAAGGCTAAGGTTGTACAACTTTCGGTTTCTATCCAAAATGGAGCAGAATTAAAAGCCCTTTCAGACGGCGAGTTAATTGCTCAGGTAAAAACGAATTCGCCGGCAAAGGTGCGCTGTGAAGCGGGTCAGTTTGTGCTCGAAGAAAAGATGACTTCTGCGACCGAAGGGACTACAGACCGCACGCAGCAAATATGGAATCTTTACCAATCAGAAAGTGGCGAATTGATCGTCCAGACGCGCAGAGTTACTTACCAAAGCTCGATGGTTGTGATTCACATGTTTAGTAAAGAAGATCGCTGGTTTCGATTTTCTCAAAGCAAGTGAAAATGCGACCGTTGCACGATTTTGCATCAATAAACTTTAACCAATCATGACTTTTTAATGTCACCAAATACTGCTTTTAGATATTTTGGCTACTTGACATGCGTGCTGAGTTTGTCTGCTTGCGCTTCAATGGTCGAGTTTGAAGATATGGAAATCTCGCTAAATACTCGTATTGGAAAGCCCGCCCCAGAAAAAACCGCAACAAGCGCACCTCAATACCAAGTTCGCGATATCGACAGTGAAAGCTACGAGCTCACGTGGGCAAGGCCAGACTCATGCTCGTACGTATTGGTCGTAAGCAAGCTGAAACAAACTGTAATGAGTTGGCGCTTTCTTCAGAGTCCGGCTCCGGTTGGGTGCAAATTTCAGACCGTCCGACAATTAATGTGATCAGCTGAATGGCGTGACTTCCATTACGGCAACAATGCCGGCACCACCAACGCCATCGCCACCACCGTCACCAGTCGATTCGAGTTAAAGAATGCCTTCGGTGCAGCTTCAGCATCAATGATGCCCAGTATTTTTCCGGCATCATCCAATATCGGCACACATACTTCAGACTGCACTTCGTCGTCGCAGACGTAGAACGCGCCGCCCGCTGCTGTATGCACAGCGACATCATCAATCACCTTGGCATGCCCGCTTAAACCTACGGCTGAATTGGTGCTGCCTTTGGCGAAGGTTTCGTTCAACGGAAATTCGGCGCGGCTGGGGCGGCCACGGTAGGCGAGTTTTACCAATACCGGATCGGCTAACTTATTTTTGCGGGTTTGATAAATGCCCAGCCAATCAGCGCCGGTGAGTTGGGTGGCGTGCTCCGCCAGTTGATTTAGTAACAAGAGCTTGCGCGTATTTGCATCACTCCGCCCACCTAGAATCGGCGCGATGTCATACGGCTCTGGCGCGAGCTCTTCGATCAAAGAACAGGTTCCGTCCTCGCTTAACATCGGCACTTTGTAGGTGTACAGCGTATCTAGATTGAAGTCAGGCGGCAGGTTGCCAAGGGCTGAAACGAAGGCGTGGATCGCGGTTTCAATCGCCACTGATTCCGCGATCAGGTGATCGAGGTTCGACGTAAAAAGATAGTGCTGGATGCGTTGGGCTGTGGTTTGCATTGTTATCGGTTTACAGGTTGCGATGCGATCTTAAGCGCCTGCTCAAAATCATCAATCAAATCATTTGTGGCTTCGATGCCGACCGACATCCGCAGCAAATCGGTCGGTGCAGGTGTGCCCGCCCCTTCAACACTGGCGCGGTGCTCGATCAAGCTTTCCACGCCGCCGAGGGACGTGGCACGCTTCCATAATTGAACATTAGCCGCCGTTGCGATCGCCGCCGCCTCGCCTGCCTTTACTCTAATTGACATCATCCCGCCAAAGCCGCCAACCATCTGTTTCTTGGCCACCGCATGACCCGCAAAGGCCGGCAAGCCGGGATACATGACCTCGGCAACCAGCGGATGCTTCTCAAAATATTCGGCAATTTTCTGTGCCGATACACAGGCGGTGCGGACGCGAGGATAAAGCGTGCGCATGCCGCGCGTGAGCAGGAATGCTTCGAACGGACCCAAGACGCCGCCAAGCTGCGCGCGGATTAAACGAATGCGTTGCCATGTCGGATTGTCCTCACGCGTCGTCAGGGTGCCCGCGATTACGTCTGAATGGCCATTCAGGTATTTGGTGGCCGCGTGCATCACGATGTCGGCACCCAGCTTCAACGGCTGCGTCAATACCGGCGTGCCCACCGTCGAATCTACCGCCACCATCGCACCGTTCGCGTGCGCGATCTCACACGTCAACGCAATGTCAGTAATCGTCCAAAGCGGGTTCGCGGGTGTTTCAATCCAGACCAGCTTGGTCTGCCCCGGCTTAATCGCTGCACGCACCGCATCGGGCGATTCCATATCGATAAAATCAATCTGCAAGCCCCATTGCGTCGCAAAATTTTTGAGCCAATTGCGCAGCGACCAATACATGATCTTCGGCGCCAGCACATGATCTCCGGGCGATAATGCCTGAAACACGGCTGTGGCTGCGGCCATGCCCGATGCAAACAGCAGCGAAGCATGCCCACCCTCAAGCGCGGTCAGCACCGCTTCAGCCTGATCGTAAGTCGGGTTTTGATCGCGGCCGTAAATACGGCCATTGCGATATTGGTTATCAGGGTCGCGAATAAACGTCGTTGACGTATATATCGGCTCGACCACGCCTTTGGTTTTTTCGTCCACCCAGCCCAGGGCTTGGGCGGCGATGGATTCGGGTTTCATCTCAGGTGGATTTTTTTTAATGTCCATGAGTCTTTTCCGTTTCAAGTTTTTGGCTGCACATTAATCAACGGACGGTCAACAAACGTCACTTCCAGCCCGCGTGACTTCATCCAATCCGCCACTGCAAAACCGGTCGCACGCGGCCAAGGGCGTAGTTCGTGGGGTTGATAGCGTTTGGTTTCAGCGAGCTCCGGCGAGAGATTGATTTCGCCGGTCACAATCGCGTGATAACAGAGCATGACTTCATTTTTACGCTCAAAAATATAATTGCCGATGATGTTGGTTTCCACCACATCGAGGTTGGTCTCTTCTTTGACTTCGCGAATCACCCCCTTGATCGGGTCTTCGTTCCGTTCTAAAAACCCGGTGATCAACGCGAAGAAACCTTCCGGCCAACCGGCTCCCCGCGCCAAAATAATTTCACCATCCTGCTCAAGCAGTACGCCGACAGCGGGCGTGGGATTGTCGTAATGAACATAACCGCAGGCATCACTCGGACAAGCATTTCGGGATGTGGGGCCACCATCTTCATCGAATTCGCGATGGGCAAGTGGCGTCGCGCAGCGGGGGCAAAACTTAAATTCGGTCATCACTTTTATCTATTTCAGGCGACGAAATACAACTATTTCGCCAGTAATTTTGGAACCATGACGGACAATTCGTAATCCAGCATTTTTGAAATCGTGGCCACCTTATCTTGGCCGGACATGGCGTCATAAGCGGAAGACGAAACCGCGGCGGTCGGGTTGCTGTCTTTGGCCTTGGCAACGGGTGCAACAACTCTTGTCGTGGCCACGGCGGTTGTTTCCTGCTTCAGCACGGTCCAGGTTTTTGTATCGATCAGCAAAACTTGGATGTAGACATACGGTGCAACAAATGCCAGCGGCGATGCGGCTTTGTCTGCGCGTTTGGCTGATTTCGCGGCAGCGGCAGACAGTGGCGGTGAGACCGATGCTGGCGGCGCTTGAGAATCATCGACATAAAAACCCAAGCCGAAGAAATTGCCCGACGCGGAGGCGTCCTTGCCCATCTTGGCGTGCGCCTGATCCGGGAATTTGGTGATCAATACCAGCTTGTCGATTGCGGCAGTTTCGGTGGCGTCACGGACCGCGGGCAACAAACTGGCCAACGAGGCGCCGGCATCGATCAAATCCGTTTGTCGAATAAAGAGTTTTGGCTCATTCACCGCCATCAGCTTGATTTTCGCATCGGGAACAGCGCGCTTGATCAAACCATCCACTGTCTTCAATACAAATTCATCAAACACCGCCGCCGGCAACACTAAATCAATTTTTTGAAACGATTGCGGTTGGGTTGCGATGGGCGCTTGTTTGGTCACCACATAAAGACGGTCACCGATCAGCGACAGCACGCCGTAGCGCGTTCCCGCTTGTGCGACCACAGAGTTGCCCCCAGCCTGCGCAACAGCATCTCCCGCGACTCCCCAAGGCGCCAGCGCCATCGCCATCACCAGCGCCGCCAGCAATTTGCCGGAATAGTTCAATCCAACTTTTTTCATTTCGATTCTTTAAGGAAAATTTCGATTGCTGGCGCGCGGCAAACCACCAACTGAAATCAAAGACTATCGGGCTTCCACCCAGGCACGGACAGACGCCAGCGCGGACGCAAGTTGCGATGCATCGGTGCCGCCCGCCATGGCCATATCGGGTTTGCCACCGCCCTTGCCGCCGACTTGCTGCGCGACATGGTTTACCAATTCCCCGGCTTTAAATTTCGTCGTCAAATCCGGGGTGACACCGGCCGCGATTTGGACTCGCTCTTCACCTTTTGCGCCATCCACCACGGCCAATACGATCACGCCCGATTTCAGTTTATTTTTGACTTGATCCATGGTGTCGCGAAGGCCTTTCGCGTCGACGCCTTCAAGCTTGGCGGCGAGTACCTTCACGCCGTTAATGTCAATTGCCTGGCCTAATAAATCATCGCCCTGCGAAGCTGCGACTTTCGATTTGAGTTGGCCTAATTGTTTTTCCAGTGCCTTGATATTTTCCAGCAACGCGCTCACTTTAGCTTCGACTTCTTGCGGCTGCGCTTTTAATAGCGCAGCCGAACCTTGAAGTTGCTTTTCCATGCTCTGCACGTAATCGAAAGCAACCGAACCCGCGACCGCTTCAACGCGCCGCACTCCCGCCGCGACACCACCCTCAGAGGTAATTTTGAACAAACCGATATCACCGGTTCGCGCCACATGCGTTCCGCCGCATAACTCTTTCGACGAGCCAATTTCCAGCACGCGAACTTCGTCACCGTATTTCTCGCCGAACAGCATCATCGCGCCGGTTTTTTGTGCCGCCTCAAGCGCCATGACTTTTGCGCTGGTGGCCTCGTTCTTGAGAATTTCAGCGTTGACAATGGTTTCAACGCTCGCGATTTCGGTATTCGTCATCGGCGAATTATGCGCGAAGTCAAAACGTGTTTTGTCGGCATCCACCAGCGAGCCTTTTTGTTGCACATGGTTGCCCAGCACTTCACGTAGCGCTTTGTGCATGATGTGCGTGATCGAGTGATGGCGCATGACGCGGGCGCGGATATCCAAATTCACGTTTGCGGAAACGCTGTCGCCGACCTTTAGCATGCCCGATGCGACCGCACCGTAGTGGCCAAACACATCGGCTTGAATTTTTGACGTATCCGAGACTTCAAACGTCGCGCTACCGCTCACCAGCACACCCACATCGCCCACCTGCCCGCCTGACTCGGCGTAGAACGGTGTTTTATCCAACACCACGATGCCCGCGTCGCCGGCTTTTAATTCTTTCACACTGGAGCCGTCGCGATACAACGCCAGAATTCGGCCAGTCGCGCTTAACACTTCATAGCCTTTGAAATCAGTCTTGGCACCGTCATACACCACGGTGCCTTTGGCGACAAATTTACCCGCGCCGCGCGAGCGCTGTTGCTGCACTGCCATCGCCGCTTCAAAGCCTGCCATATCGACGTCAAAGCCACGTTCACGGCCGATATCAGCAGTGAGATCAACGGGAAATCCGAAGGTGTCGTAGAGCTTGAAGGCGGTCTCGCCGTCCAGCCTTTTGCCGTTTTCACCAATGGCCGCGTCCAAAATCGTCATGCCATTTTCCAGTGTCTCGCCAAACCGTTCTTCCTCTTGTTTCAACACCGCTTTAACACGCTCTTTCGACGCCGAAATTTCTGGGAACGCATCGCCCATCACGGCGGCAAGATCATCGACCAATTTGTAAAAGAATGGTTGCTTTTGGCCGAGCTTGTAGCCATGTCGCATCGCTCTGCGGGCAATACGACGCAGCACATAGCCGCGACCGGCGTTTTCAGGAATCACGCCATCACAGACCAAGAAAGCACACGCGCGAATATGGTCGGCGATCACGCGCAGGCTGGGCGATTCAATATCGGTGCAGCCGGTTTCGCGCATCGCGCCTTTTATCAGCGCTTGGAATAAATCAATTTCATAATTGGCGTGAACATGTTGCAACACCGCTGACAAACGCTCCAACCCCATACCTGTATCGACGGATGGTTTTGGCAGCGGGATCATCGGGCCGTCTTTGACTTCCCGGTTGTACTGCATGAACACCAAATTCCAGATTTCAATAAAGCGGTCACCGTCTTCATCAGGCGAGCCGGGCGGGCCGCCGGGAATGTGTGGGCCGTGATCGTAGAACAATTCGCTGCACGGGCCGCAAGGACCGGTATCGCCCATCATCCAGAAATTATCCGAGGCGTACCGTCCGCCTTTATTGTCGCCGATGCGGATGATCCGTTCTTTCGGCACACCGACTTCGTTTGACCAAATATCGTAGGCTTCATCGTCTTCCGCATAGACAGTGACGGTCAATTTTTCGGCCGGTAATTTGTAGACAACCGTGAGCAATTCCCATGCGAACTTGATCGCATCGCGTTTGAAATAATCGCCAAAACTAAAGTTACCCAGCATTTCGAAAAAAGTATGATGGCGCGCGGTGTAACCGACGTTCTCCAAGTCGTTATGCTTGCCGCCCGCGCGGACACAGCGCTGTGACGTCACGGCGCGGTTGTAGGCGCGCTTTTCAAGGCCTAAAAAACAGTCTTTGAATTGATTCATACCCGCGTTGGTAAACAGAAGCGTAGGATCATCCGCGGGCACCAATGACGACGAGGCGACATGCGTATGGCCTTTGGAGACGAAAAAATCGACAAAAGCCTGCCGGATCTGAGAGACGGTGAGAGTGGTCGCAGGGTTGGCAGTCGGGTTAACAGGGGAGGCGGTCATAGGAATTTCGTGGGCAAGGTTGTGCAAAAAATGTATTGCCCTACATTCTACCTTGTGACGATGCGGCTGGCATCCTCCAGATCATGTTGCGCTGGGTAAAGAATGTATATCCACGCTGCTGACACGGCGGCATATCCGGCGCAACAACCCGCTCAAACCCTTTGTGAAAAAACAACAGCTGCGGATGCAAAGTCTAATATCCGCGGGTGTCTGCAAGCACAAATGTTTGTTAAACCGCCCCAATGCTAGGGTTCTATGTTTCGCCGAACCAAATGAACGGCGACTCGCGCAAAATGGCGCTTGATGATTCTAATTCGCTGGAAATCCGATCAATTTCGACGCGTGCCGATATTTTTCCATCAGCTGATCCTCCGATTCGGCGCCCATATTCATGCACGCGTAGCGATAGCTTTGTAGCCACTTGGTTTCGCGCTTTAATTCATTGCCACTTTTTTTGAACAGCAGCAGTTGCGCGCCGGGATCAAATTGTTCGAGCGCTTTGAATTCATCGAGCCCCGGAAAATGGTCCTGGCCTTTGCCATCAAATCGCCGATAGACAAAGCTGGTGGCGCATTTATAACGCTGTGCCTTTTTTGTCGCGTCTACTGGTTCATCGAGCGCGAGCTTGAGCGCCAAATCATGAAGGTTAATGCCATCCACCATCTCATACATATCCGAGAATTGCGCGGCCATGCGCGGATTTACTTCAATCAATTTGCAGTCGCCGGAATGCGAGCAAATCTTAAGCTCGACATTGAACAAACCATAGTCAAACTTGAGCGCTTGAATCACCGCCAGCGAGGTCGCGTGAATTTTTTCTTTCCACTCGGGTGGTAGACGGCTCGGATATTCCCAGCGCATAAATGCATCTGTACCAGGGTACATCACCGCATCAACAATGCCCAAAATATGCGCTTGGCCATTTTGGATATAGCCATCGACGTTTACTTGAAAGCCATCAATCAGTTGTTCGCCAAGCATGTAGTGACCGTTGATATTGGTCGCCGCCATGCGTTCGACCACATCATTAAACGGCCGCACCAAACGCATGATGATGAATTTTTCCCAGGGGCGGAAATTAAGATGCTCGCGCAGATCCGCAAAATCCTCCACCCGGCGGGCGAGTACCGAATAGGCGGCTTTGACCGGCTTCACAAAAAACGGGAATGGCAACGCAATATCTTGCGCGTCTTTAACTGTATAGGGAAAGGTTTCGAAAGGCACATTCGCCTCGGGCAACTCACGCTGCAAAATTGTCCGCGCCAGCGCCTTGTGTTGTGCGTTCAATACCGCATCGGTTGAGGTGGTCGGTAGCCCCAACCGGTCGGCCAGCAGCGCCGCCGACAGCGCACCAAATTGCTCGTGACTGGAAATAATGCCGTCGAGTTTGATCCGCTTGTATTTGTCGACGAGCTTGTCAACAAAACGAAAAATATCGAACACCAACACTTGCGCATTGCTTGGAAAGCTGAATAGATCAAAGCCTTCGTGATAAAACTGAAACTCATGATGCGATGATATCGCCGCGCGACGCAACTGCGCCTGATCCCACTCTTGATCAAATAAGACAAGAATATTTTTCAACGGGCACCGTAATCATTTTTTCCATGGTTTATTGTACGGCGGAGCGGGTCCCTTGGATGTAGGCGCGTCAGCCTATATCGGCATTTAGCTTAGCTCTTTGAACTTGCCCAGCTGTAACAATTTCTTCTGCCGCTCGCGCACCAGCACATCCGGTGTTTTCTCCAGCAATTGCTTGAGCGTGTCCGCAATTGTTTTCTTCAGGGTCAGCGCCATGCCGGCCGGATCGCGATGCGCGCCACCAAGCGGTTCGGGCACCACTTTATCGACCAGGCCCAGCGCTTTTAATTTAGGTGCCGTGATGTTGAGCGCTTCTGCGGCTTCGGATGCTTTGGCCTGATCTTTCCACAAAATGGCCGCACAACCTTCGGGGGAGATCACCGAGTAGGTTGAATATTGCAACATGAACGTGGTGTCACCGACGGCGATGGCCAACGCGCCACCAGATCCGCCTTCGCCAATGATCGTGCAGATCACCGGCACACGCAGCCCCGCCAACACATATAGATTATGGCCAATCGCTTCGGACTGGCCGCGTTCTTCAGCGCCCACGCCTGGATACGCGCCCGGCGTGTCGATAAAAGTCAGTAACGGCACGCCAAACTTTTCGGCAAGTTTCATAAATCGGAGCGCTTTGCGATACCCCTCGGGACGCGGCATGCCGAAATTGCGGAATTGACGTTCCTTCGTATCGCGACCTTTTTGATGGCCGATGATCATTACGCTCTGGCCGTTAAATCGCGCGAGCCCGCCGACAATCGCGGCATCGTCCGCATATGATCGATCGCCATGAAGCTCCTGAAAATCGGTCGTCATCGCGCTGATGTAATCGAGCGTGTAGGGGCGCTGCGGATGGCGCGCAACCTGCGAGATTTGCCATGCATTTAGCTTGGCGTATATATCTTTGGTCAGCCCCTGGCTTTTCTTGGCCAGCTTTTCGATCTCGGCTGAAATATCGACTGCAGAGTCATCCTGCACAAACCGAAGCGCATCGATCTTACCTTCCAGCTCAGCAATCGGCTGTTCAAAATCGAGAAAATTGAATTTGGGTGTGCTCATGGTGTGGCCGGACGTCAAACTTGCGTCCATTCTTTCCCGGTTTTGTTTCACAACCGTGAATCATACCAAGTCTCGCCGAAATATTCGCCTTTGCTTTTTCTGAAAATAATCGCGAATGAATAAATCTTGCGATCCGGCACTGGGATTTAATGCGGTGTTGTCGACTGAGATGCCCACTGAGCTGCATGCCACGCTCACTGAATATTGGCGCACATACGATGACGTCTTGCGATTGCAACATAGCGCGAATGAATTACTGATTGCACTCTTTTACTTTACTTAAGCCTCATTTTTGAACGGCAGCCCACTACCGTAGGTGCGATCAATTGAATCTGATTTTCGTTTCACCCCGTATAAATTGATTGGTTTTTTGTATTTGAAATAGGGCGGATGAGCGCAGCGCCCATTACGTCGACGCGATTGTGGCTTTGGCACAGAGTCAGCTCGGGACACACACTGTCTGACGACTACCTGCCGGGAATCCCGCCCAGCGCTGTTATCCCCCGCTATAATTGTCCCTCGAAATTCACGGATTTAGCTATGGCTCACCGCCTCACAAAAATAACCACCCGCACCGGCGACGATGGCAGTACCGGATTGGGAGATGGCTCACGCGTTCAAAAATCAGCGCCGCGGATTGCCGCGTTGGGCGATCTTGATGAATTAAATAGTCAGCTTGGTGTATTGCTCACCGAAAAGATGCCGGATGACTTTGTGACATTGTTCATACGAATCCAGAATCAGCTGTTTGACCTCGGCGGCGAAATCTGTATTCCTGGGCATCGCGCCATTACCGACGCGCATGTGCTTTTTTTGGATAATGCTATTGCAAGATTTAATGGGGATCTGCCGCCGCTGAAAGAATTTATTTTGCCCGGCGGATCGAGAGCCAGCGCCCTGGCCCATGTGGCCCGCACCGTGGCACGGCGCGCCGAACGATCGATGGTCAAGTTGGCCGAAAAAGAAGCCGTGGCAACATCGGCGTTTCAATATATCAACCGGCTTTCTGATTTACTTTTCATCCTTGCCCGCGCACTCAACCGCGCCGTAAATATGGCCGATGTTTGCTGGTCACGCGAGCCGGTCACAGAGGACGTTGAAGCGGGCTTAAATGCAGCTCCTGCTGCATTAACAACGACCCCAACCGTTGGTGCAACCAAAACCACACCCAAATTGGCAGGAGCGAACTGAGTCATGGCTGACATAGCACTCAACGAAAAATTGGCGGCGTTGTTATCGCGCGCCGGTATCGGCGATAAAAAAGCATTCGCTGAACTATACGATGCAACAAAATCGAAACTGTTTGCGGTTGCGCTTCGTATAGTCAGAGAGCGGCATCTCGCCGAAGAAGTTTTACAGGACAGTTTTGTGAATATCTGGAATAACGCTGCCGGTTATGCAACTGCCAAATCCGCGCCAATGACGTGGATGACGGCAATCGTGCGTAATCGCAGTCTCGATTTGGTGCGGCGTCCGCGATTGGAGTTACAGGATGAGGAAGAATTTTTTACCTTGAATCTTGAAGATGAAAGCCTCGGCCCGCAAGACCAATTAGTGCAATCGCGCGACAAATCGCGAATCGAACATTGCATGAAAGGGCTCGATGGCGTACAGCTTCAATCTGTCTCACTGGCATTTTTTCAAGGCCTCTCGCATTCAGAAGTAGCGGAACATTTAGGTCGACCACTTGGTACGATAAAAACACATATACGACGCGGTTTGTTGCGCCTGAAAGGGTGCCTGGAATCATGAAACTTAATAACCCTGAACTCATTTCAAGACTGGCTTCCGAATACGTGCTGGGCACGCTGCGCGGTGGCGCGCGCCGACGTTTTGTGCAGATGATGCAGCATGACGCGGCACTGCGCGACGCAGTGGTCACGTGGGAGGCTCACTTGACGCCACTGGCAGATCGGGTCGAACCGATCGCGCCACCGCGACGCGTGTGGAACAACATCGAGGCGCGCATTAATGGCACGCTGGCTGGCACGGCAGCGTCAAATCGCAATGGCGCCGAAGCTCAGCAAAATGCGGCTGGCAGCAATAATGGCGGCGGCGGTTTCTGGGGCAGCCTCCCGTTTTGGCGTGGCTTGGGTTTTGTCGGCACCACGGCAGCGGCCGTACTGCTCGCGTTTACACTGCGTAATTCGCCCGTGGCCGTGGTGAGTCCCGAGCCGATGGTGGTGGCGGTGCTCGAGGATAAAGGCGAGGCACGTTTGATTGTCGAGCAGCCTAAGTCCGGCTATGTGATGGTGAAGATGGTGAAGCCTTGGAACGGCCCTGATGATCATAGTCTGGAATTGTGGGTGATCCCCAAGGATGGCGCGCCGCGTTCACTTGGCTTGGTGAGTGATTCTGTGGATACCAAACTGATCAAAACCGATATGGATGTCCGCCTCACCGACGGAACTTTGTTTGCGGTATCGAAAGAGCCCAAAGGCGGTTCACCCACCGGCGCACCCACGGGTGCCGTGTTGTGCAAAGGTGTGATCGCAAGAATGCCGGCGAAAAATACCGCTTCACGGCCGGGGCAGGGACAAGTCTAAATGAATAGTTCAAATTAATACTCTAGCACTGGCGCGGTGCTCAAGACAATACGGCTCCGAGACGCGCCACAGTGCTAGAGTTTGTTTAGACGAATCTCAAGCTGTAAATCGTTGCTTGCCTCACCAAGCTGCTGCGCTTCCAGCAATCAATAGCACGGTCACCGACCTTGCGGCTTGCAGGTGATGCTGTAGTTGCTACTGCGACTGATAGGCTGGGACGTGATTCCCGCGTGCCAGCGCACTTGCAACCGACAGCATCAGCGGCAAATCAACCTGTTCAGGGTCACGCGGCACGATATCGTAATGGCAGAGCGTCCCTAAAATCACACCCTCTGGATCCAGTATCGGGACGCCGCAATAAGCGGGCACGATCTCGCGGCTGGGGTGACCGGCGGTTCTCGCATCCAGCATCGCGTTTGCCGTCATGAACACGCCCTGACTATCCCTCACGTAGCAACAATAGGTTGAAGAATCAATCACCGGTGGGATGTATTCATCTTGGGGATTCTCCCGGTCGTAATAGACCGCCGCATGCCCCAAGCCGTCGTGAAACGTAAAAATCGCAATGAAGCGATAAGTCGTCAAACTTAAAAGATACGCCAACGCGTTGCGCACATTGGAAGCCGCGAGCGTGGCGGAAAACTTTGCAAGCGCTTCGTCTCCCTGTACTGTTGAAACGGGCATTGCAGTCTCCAAAATTAAATTTTTGCGGTAGATGTTATCGGTCTTGAGTCAGGATGCAAGACCGAGCCTGCATCTGTACGCGTTGTTCGACCAGAATCATCCCACAAATAGGTAAGGTCTCCTACAATTCTAGAAACGCACTCGTTTTATTGTGCAATTAGCGCCTACATTCGTCCGCATCAACCAGCGTGTGGATTTCGAGTTGCGAACGCGAGCGTCATTTGGCGAGGCACATTACCTTTTTCACGCTGCCAGACCAGCATCCGTCAAATCGTCTATTTTCATGATGTGCCCAATGAACGAAACTAGATTTACTGTTAGGCAAATCATCAACTGATCATTATTTTGAGCACCGGCATGGACGGGGCTCTTAAAGCACAAGGACCTGAAAACGAATTCGCCAGGGCACGTTTCGATATCGTATAGCCACGGTTGGCCTGCCGCTAATGTCAGCCGCTACGGCCGGCATTGGCAATATGCGCGACTTCCTCGTACGGCTGTACCAACACCCAGCCCTCGCCTGAAAATTTCATCTGTACCGATTCCCCGCTGGTACGTCCGAACAGCGTGCCCAGTGAAATATCGGTACGCATATCCGGGCTCAAATTACCGCTCCATGCGACAGTCGCATTGGGATCAGTAAATACGTCGCCGGTGGCGCGACTGACAGGCAATAACAAAGGGTCGCCGTGCGTCGTGATGGCGGCCAATCCGGTGCCGGAAACCCTTACATTAAACAAGCCGCCCGCCATCATTCCCGCCATGCTTTTAATCATGCTGATATCAGAATCGAGCGAGGATTCAAGCGCCAGCATGTCATTGCCATTCACGCAGATGCTTTCGTTGTTAAGCTGAAGCACGTGAACGCGTTTACCTTTATCGGCAAGATAAATGCGGCCCTGCCCCTCCATTTTCATTAGCGTCATGCCTTCGCCGGTTAGCGCTTTCTTGAACAGCTTGCCGAGGCCATCTTCGAGCGCGCCCTTGCGCGAGAATTTCACGTTACCGCCCAAGCTTCTGTAAGCGATCATGGCCCCTGCTTTGGCGTAAACCATGCCGTTCAGATTTATTTGCAGCGTTGATTTATTTTCAACTTCAAATACGCCACCATTACGTTCCTGATCAGCATGCGTTGCAATGAAATCTTTAATGGTGTGGGTGTTCATGGTTGCTTTTTTTCCGAAAATAATGAGATTTAAAAAAACATTAATACGTCGATTGTGGAGCTACGGCGCGACCGCGCGGCAGTCGCGCAGGCGAAGAGTCGGAGAAATTATAAACTCGACATTGCCTTGAATTCCATCGCGCGACGACGCGACAACTCGACAATCAAATCGTTCTTTAATACGAGGCGTAAGCCGCCTGAATCCGATGGTGCAACACGTTTGATAAATTCGAGATTAATGATTTGGCGGCGGTTGGCTCGGAAGAATCGAGCCGCATCGAGCCGCAGCTCCAGCTGATTTAATGAGCGCAGAATCAGCGGCCGCTGAAGGCTCGCATTGACTTCAAAATAAACGCGGGCGTAGTTCCCTTCTGACTCAAACAGCGAGACGTCGGTCAGCGCCACGAACCAGCAACGCTCGCCGTCCTTGATAAAAATTTTGTGGTCGTTTTTTAGCGTCGATTGATTTTTCTGCAGGCGCATCCGCGCACGAGTGAGCGCTTCCGCCAAGCGCGCGGCCTCAATCGGTTTTTGCAGAAAATCCAGCGCGTTAACCTCAAAAGCTTTCAACGCATAGGCATCGAACGCAGTCGTAAAAATAACCTCCGGCGCATCGTCCAGCGAAGCGAGCAAATCAAAGCCGCTGCCACCCGGCATTTGCACATCCAAAAAAATCAGCTCGGGCTGCAATTCATCAATGGCACGTCTCGCTTCTTCTATGTTTACCGCTTCGCCGATGATATCAACCGCAGTTTCGGTCTCCGCATGCGCTGCCAGCAGGCGGCGTAATTCGCCCCGCGCCAAACGCTCGTCATCGATAATGAGCGCGCGGATCATGGCGCGGCCGGTAAGCAAAGCGTTGCCACCACCCAGCCGTCACGTTCGATCAACGATAAATCTGCCGCTGTGCCGCTTACCAGCGAGAGCCGCTTTTGCGTGTTTTCAATACCCAGCTGAGTCGACTCAGTTGCCTTTATGTCGGTCGCGCGGGAGCCTGTACGTGACCGATCGGTGGTGCGCGGGAGCGAGCCTTGGTTCGCGATGGACACCACGACCGCACCCGAAGCACGCTTCACCGAGATACGAATTTCGCCACTATCGACGCCGTTGCCGACATTGCGTTCGACACCGTACTTGACCGCATTTTCGACCAGCGTTTGCAGCGCCATGGGCGGAATTTGGGTATCGCCCAGACTCTCGTCGATGTCGAAAACAGGGCGCAAACGCTCTTCAAAACGAATTTTTTCAATCGCAAGATAGGCTCTGACCGCTTCAATTTCCATGCGCAAATCGACCGTCGCTTTGCCGCCGGATGACAAGGTAAACCGCATCAGATGTGCGAGCTGATCAATCATCTGCGCCGCGGCATCCGGGCTTTCATAAATCAGCGCACGCACGCTGTTTAAGCTATTAAAAAAGAAATGCGGATTCACCTGCGACTGCAGTGCACGCAGCTCGGCATCTTTGGCCAGCAATTCAAACCGCAGCGATTCAGATTCAAGGCGCTTGGCGCGGCGCAGCGATAAGACGTACGCGTAGATCGCGGTCCAGACCGAAAACGCCAGTGTCCAGGCAAATATGGCGAATGGCAGGAACGCCCAGCTTTTAAACGACCCTGGCAAACGGGCGACCGCGAAAGCGATGATCACAATGCCGGTCTGCACTAATCCCAACAGCAAAATATAGCCTGCCAACCGCAGCCATGGAGCGTTCCCGCTATCGGCGAGCCACCCCTTGCGATGCAGGAAAGATCGCCACCCATGGGACAGCGCCAAACCGCTGATTGCGGCCCAAATGTAAATTGCCGCAATGCTCGGCACATTATCGGGAGCGAACCCAACGGACTGCACAATATTGGCGACTGCCGTAAAACCCCAGCCCGCAAATTGACAGATCCAATAAGCGAGCGATGCTTGGCGCGCTTGTGTCGCGAATGTAGAGAATGGCGTCAGCGGTCGCGATGGTGCTGACGACGGCGACTGATCTGCAGCCAAAGTTGTCTCGACCGAACTCAATTCAAGCTCTGCCGAGACCGGGTTATTGATATTTTTCGAGACCATTTACCGCATCATTTCAAAAATTTTTCCATGCGTTCAACCATCCATTTGGGATCATCGTACATGATGAAATGCCGCGCCGTATCAGCCACCTCGATAGTGACGCCATCCAGCTTTTTATACTGCGTCTTAAAGGTTTCTTCTACCGCTGCACGGGTCGTATAGTCTTTGTAAGCGATCCAAGTGCCCAGCACTAGGGTCGGCGATTTTATACGGCTAATATCGGCGCGCAGATCTGTCGCAATCAAGTCATGCATGGCATTGATCACGGTCGCACCATCAGATTTGCGTCCCCACCCGAGCACCCGCTCAACATCCTCCGGCTTGGTTACCATCGAGGCGATTGAGCGACGCTGCCCCTCGGCAAACGTGGCCGCATTCTGGCTTTTCATACCGTCGCGCATTCTTCCCGCCATGCTTTTTAATTGCTCGGGCGTGATGTCAGGCATCTGCACCGCACCGAGCGCGGGCAAAGAATCGACAATCACCAACCGCCCCACTTTTGAAGGCGAATCGGCGCCGATCCGCAGCGCAAGAAATCCACCCAGGCTGTGCCCGACGATAATTGGGTGATCCAAGTGCTTCGCATCGATATATTCAACCAACTCTTTTTGCACTGTTGACAGCAACGGTGTCGTTATCGGCGCCACGCCGGCAAAACCGGCCAGTGTAATGACGTGGCATTCATAACGATTTGAAAATTGCGCAACCGTCGCTTTCCAAACCTCACCCGATGAAGCAAGACCCGGGATGAAGATGATGGGTTTCCCCTTGCCGCTGACTTCAACGATGAAGGAAGTGGCGGGCGCGGCTTCGACTGATGCGGCGGATGCAGATGAGGTTTGAGATGTAAACGCAAATCCAGACAACAAAAGCAGCAGTCCAACAAAACGCTGACGAAAAAAAAATGGGTTCATGGTGTTACCTCCTGAACATAAGCTTGCGCGTTATGTTGTGCGCTTTCTAATGATTTGGGATGGGTGGAATTATTTGAGGATGAGTGGGGGATCGTGGCAGAGACGCTAAGTGAGCCAACCCAGTAGGCTAAGGCCGCTGTTAATATGAAGAAATTTCCACCTCTTCAACCAACAATATTGTTCAAATTCATGCGCCTACTTTACCCAAACGATCCATTCGAAAAGAAGAAACCTGACGAGGCCTATGAAGAAGAATTAAATGCCATGCAGCTTTCAGGATTGTCTTGCTGTTTGTATTCTGCGGAAGATTTCGATCTTGGTACTTTTAAGCCCCGTCCGATGCTTAGCCTTGGTGAGGAAATTTTGTATCGTGGATGGATGTTAACGCCGCAGGTTTACGCACAACTGCATTCAGCAGTTGAAAGCATTGGCGGAAAGATGCTCGTCTCGCCGGCGCAGTATCGTCACTGCCACTATTTACCGGAGTGGTATCCAGCGTGTAAAGACGTTACGCCAAAAACCATCTTTCTTCCTAGAGATGCTGACTTCGCATCGGCATTGGCAAACACAAACTGGTCTGCCTATTTCGTCAAGGACTATGTGAAGTCATTGACCACAAGTCGTGGTTCCGTCGCCAAAAATATCGAGGAAATTGCAGAAATCGTCTCACTTATTGAGCAATTTCGGGGTCAATTAGAAGGTGGCGTTTGCGTCCGGCAATTTGAGGAATTAAACGCTGACAGCGAGGAGCGCTATTTCGTTTTTAAACAAAAATGCTTCGCCCGCAATGGCATTGTTCCCGTTATCGTCAATCAAATCGCAGAAAAGATAGATAGCCCATTCTTTTCAGTTGATATTGTCCTTAACAAGGATGGAGTTCCTAGACTGATAGAGCTGGGCGACGGCCAAGTTTCCGACAGGAAAAAATGGACGGCAGATGAATTCACACAAATCTTCAATCTTTAGAAATACGTTTAAGCGATGTGTTTTAAGTAGAAGCTCGTTTTTCTTTTTAAACGTAAAGGAACCCAGCAAGAACGGCGGTTTCAACCGTTTTTGTACTTTCGCTCCCGCCAAGGCTAGGCGTCAGAATTTACTTTGCGCAGTTTTCACCAATTGAGATAGCTGCTTTTATCAGCTGAAATTATTTGCTTTTACTATGCCCACATTCGCCGGAATTCAGTTAGTTAACAACGAAAGTAAGTAAGGAACCCAAGGGGGACGTATGCAGCCATCAACACTACCGCTGTCGTCGTGCGTGGGCCTTCGCAGCATCGAAATAACATCGGGCGACGAGCCAATGCTGCAGCAGTTCTTCGATACGAATCCAGCGTATTTTCTTGCTGTGCAGGGCGAGCCCGCCGGTGCACGCGAGGCACACGATGAAATTCACGGTGAGTTGCCGAATGGCTGGCGCTTTTCCAAGAAATGGCTGATCGGCTATGTCGATACGCAAAACAATTTAGTTGCGTTCGCCAGCATCGTCTCTGACTTGTTGGCACCTGGTGTGTGGCACATTGGCCTGTTCATGATCGCTAGCTCACGCCACGCCTCAGGCGACGCTCAATTGCTTTATCGTGGCCTCGAAACTTGGGCGCGTGAGCAAGGCGCGCAGTGGATGCGACTCGGTGTTGTGCAGGGTAACGCGCGAGCGGAACGCTTTTGGGAGGCGCTCGGTTACTGTCCGCCGCGAACACGCGACGGTGTCGTGATGGGCAAACGCGTTAATACGATCCGCGTCATGTTCAAGCCACTGGCGGGCGGCACGCTGGAGCAATATTTGTCGCTGGTTGCGCGAGATCGGCCCGAAATGAATGAGACGAACTAGCGGTCTTTCGGACTTAATAATCGGGGAAAAAAAGAGGTGGTGCGTACGCGATTTAAGGTTTTCTTCGCAATCCAACATCACCAAACCCCTATATAGCAACCTTCTTCAGTCATTTTTGCCCCGAAAGCCACGCCACGTCTAGCATTAGGTTTTTCAAATAACGCCGCAGCTACATTTGACAATTTACGAACGTTCGTTCTATTATCACGCCATGACTAAGGCCCAATCAAAACCAAGCAAAGGCGAAGAGACCCGCGCGGTGATTCTTAAGGCCGCGTTGCGGCATGCCAGCGTGGCAGGCTATGACGCCTTAACGATTGGCGTGTTGGCGGAGCAAACCGGCATGTCGAAGAGCGGATTGTTCGCGCATTTTGGCTCGAAAGAAGAATTGCAGATCGCCACGCTTGATGAAGCGGTGCGACGCTTTAATGAGGCTGCTTTCATGCCGGCGCTATCCGCGCCGCGTGGCTTAAAGCGGCTGATTGCACTGTTTGATAACTGGCTGGCATGGACGGCGCGTGCGGATTTATCAGCCTGTCCGATGATGGTCGCCTCAACCGAATTTGACGATCGCGAAGGCGCAATGCGCGACGCGGTAGTCGAGCATATGCAGCGCCTGCATCAGAGCCTCGTAAAATCAGTCGAGATGACGATCCAGACCGGCGAATTTGCCGCCGACACCGATTCAGAGCAATTCGCCTTTGAGGTATTTGGTGTCATTTCGTCTTGCTATCGGTCACGCAGCTTGTTCCGCGACAAAGACGCCAATACGCGGGCCAAGCGGGCATTTGATCGCCTGATTGTAAGTGCAGTGTCGCGCCCGCCGGACAGTCCTAAAGCAACGCCCAAATTAAGCAAAGCAGCCAGCCGCACTGCGCGCTAAATCCCCTTCCAGGCGATAAAGGATTTTTTATGAACTCCGCACACCTCAAATTCCCGTCACTTTTCTCGTGCCTAAATAGCACATTCGTTCTATTAAATAGCTATCCGCGATGGGGACAATGGCTCAAACGCAGCGGCATTCGCGCAAGCGTCGGACTCGCATCCATCGTCGCACCTCGATTTGTGTTGAAAAAAGCGAGCGACCTGTTTTTGACGCCGCCTCGTTTCGCCCACTCCGCACCCGAACAACGTTTGCTCGAAGCGGGGTTGCGAATCAACGTCGCAACCGCCGCAGGCCATATCGCAACGTGGCGCTTCGGGGAAGCGCATCATCCGGTGATTATCTTGAGCCACGGCTGGGGTGGACGCGGCGCGCAGTTTCGATCATTTGTGCCGAAGCTTACCGCTGCGGGTTTTCAAGTCATTATTTTTGACCACATCGGCCACGGCATGAGCGATGGTCGCCAGGCCGCGCTGGTGGATTTCTGGCGGGGTGTGGATGCGGTATGGGATCATGCCAGCGCGGACGGGCTGACCGTGGCGGGCCTGATCGGTCATTCGCTTGGTGCGGCCGCCATAGCGAGCGCGCTGCGCAGGCCGCTATCCGGCGTCGCGCATGCTGGCAATCCGCGTGCCGTTTTAATCGCGCCGCCCTCCTCGCTGATCGGGTATTCAAAAATGTTTTCACGTTACATGGGGATCCCCGAGCGGATTCGCGCGGCGATGCAGTGGCGATTTGAAAAGCGTTACGGCGTAGATTGGCAAGAATTTGAATTACCGGATTCGGTCGAGAGCATCGATGCGGCGGCGCTGTTTATTCATGATCGCGACGATAAGGAAACCAAATTCGAGGGTGGTTTGGCACTGGCCAAAACATGGCGCGATGCGCGTTTTCTAGCGACCGATGGATTAGGTCACCGGCGCATTCTGCGCAGTGCATCTGTGGTGCAATCGGCGATTGATTTCATTAACGATGATGTGCTCTTTCCGCGAGCAGTCGGTGCAACAGACCTAGGGCAAGACAGTGTCTATTCCTATGTGGAGCCCGCGCCTTTGTACTGATCGCCGCACTCGAGACGCCAGCCCCGTCAACTAAGCTTTGCGCACCGCAGTTCGCGACAACTGACCGTGGCGTCGCCCTCATTCAGGGTTTGATTTTGTTGTGCCACAATAAGCGCACAACAATTCAATACTGGAGGAGTCCATGCAACAGTCGATGATGCAGCGTCCGCTGCTCATTTCTGCGCTGATCGAGTTCGCTGAAGTGAATCACGGCGATACAGAAATCGTTTCACGGCGAGTAGAAGGCGACATTCACCGCTACACCTATCGCGACGCCAATCGCCGGGCCAAGCAGCTGGCAAATGCGCTGAGACATTTGGGCGTGAAGGTCGGCGACCGCATCGGCACGCTTGCCTGGAACGGTTATCGTCATTTTGAA
>JBBRFJ010000017.1:0-35872 GCA_038224475.1 Burkholderiales bacterium | reverse complement strand
TGGTAACGTTGTGTTGGGGTGAGGGGTTTCAATGCGGTTTCTCCTTTTGTCTTAGCAACTCAAGGGTACCGCAATAGATACTTCTCACCCCTTCCGATTCAACCTGAGGTGCGACAAGTCGAACGCCCGGATTCTTTTATGCTTAAAGACGCTCATAAATATTGGTGTTTGCTGTTTTGATGCACGGTAATTCATGCTGTTATTGATCGTTTTTAGTTTTCACTCTTCTAATTTTTAATTCCACTTTATCACCCTATTTTTAACAATAAAGGAGTTTCATCATGCGCCGCTTTTTTTCGTTTGTCCGCGCCGTTGTCAGTATCGGTGCGGTTGCCCTGTCATTGGCAGGTTCACAGTTTGTGTCGGCGGCGGATGCCGCGGGAGCATCCGCAGTACCCGCTGTTGATAGCGGCATTTTGAAAGTTAAGAGTGTTTATTCGATGGCAGAAACGGTTGATCGGCTGAAGAAAGATGTTACGACCAAGGGCATTAAGTTTTTCTTTGAAATTGACCAAGCCAAGCTTGCTGCCGACGCCGGCATCCAGATTCGCCCATCCGTGCTGCTTAACTTCGGCAACCCGCCGCTCGGCACATTGTTCATTCGTGCCAATCCGTTGGCCGGCCTTGACTGGCCGGTGCGGGTGCTGGTGTATCAGGATGAAAAGGGCGATGTCTGGGCTGCGTTTACTGATTTTGCCTACATCGCACGCCGCCATGCCATCACTGGCAAAGACCTGGAAAGTTTCAAGACCGCATCCGGTGTGATCGAATCCATAACTTCTAGCGTCAGTAAAAAATAAGTTCTGGTAGTAATTGTTGGTGATGGCTCGTCAGCGTTAAACGCAATTGAACGCAACGGGCTGTGCAATCGCGCAGCCCTTATTGCCATCCCAATCAGCGCCCACTGAAGGGCAGGCAACATAAATTATGGGCGCGTCGTTGCACTGGCTTCATGCTTTCGCCTAACCTTATCTGGTAGATTAGAAATAGCCTAAGAACGATGGGGAACCGCAACGATGAGCGAGCAATTTGATGTGATCGTAATTGGTGCCGGTCAGGCTGGGCCGCCATGGCGGCCCGGTGCGGGAAGCAGGGACTCAAAACCGTATTGATTGAACGCGGAGAATTTGGCGGCACCTGCGTTAATAACGGTTGTATCCCTACAAAGACCCTGGGCGCGTCCGCACGGGTAGCGGCGCAGGTGCGGCGGTCAACGAGTACGGCGTCATGACCGCGGGCGCGTCGAGAGTCGATATGGCCAAGGTCAAAGCACGCAAGGATGCGATTGTCGAAGCCTCGCGTACCGGTGTTGGCAACTGGATGGCGAGCACCAAAAACGTGAGCGTGATTCATGGTCATGCGCGGTTCGCTGGGCCGCACGAAATCAGCGTGAGCAGCAGGCTGCTACGCGCGGACAAAATTTTTATCAATGTCGGCGGGCGCCCGACAATTCCTCGGCTTGAAGGCATTGAGACGGTGCCTTATATAACCAATATTTCGATGATGGATGTTGACTTCCTGGCGCCGCACCTGATCGTCATCGGCGGCAGCTACATCGGTTTGGAATTCGCGCAAATCTACCGCCGCTTCGGTGCCGAGGTCACGGTATGTGAAATGGGTCCGCGACTCATTGCCCGCGAAGATGAAGACGTGTCACTCGAAATTCGCGCCATTCTGGAGCGCGAGGGCATCACGGTGCGCACCGGTGGAACCCGCCTTAAGGTGGACAAGGTTGACTACAACGGCATCGGTAACGGCATCATCGTGGCCGTGATCTGCGAGGGCGAAGAACCAGCCAACGAAGGCTCTAACCTGCTACTCGCAACCGGAAGTGTCCCCAACACCGACGATCTTGCCAATGGCACGCGTTGGCCGCGCCCGCGACCTGACGAAACACAGGGCTTCATGAAAATCGTGGTCGATGCAGAAACCAAACGCATCCTCGGTGCTGCGATGCTGGGACTTTCCGGCGGCGAGGTGGTGCAGTCGGTTTTGGAAATCATGTACGCCAACAAACCCTACACCCAGATCAATCGCGGCGTGTATATCCACCCTACCGTGACGGAATTAGTTCCGATATTGCTGGAAGGTTTGAAGCCGCTGGCTAATTGATTCTTGGCGACAGCTGTTACGGAGATCGTTATTTGTGTTGATGACCAAAATCAGGCTTGATGATTTTAGGCCGCGCCGTAAAACCAGCCTGAGTTTGACAATTAGAACGTGCGAATGAGCCCAACCGTGTTGAATCGGTTGTTTTTCTGCCGCTGCCTACGTTTTATCACCGTCGGTCTCCGAGTCCGCTTTGATCGCCGCGGTCGTCCGCATTGCTGCGCCGAGCGCGTATTTTTTTGCCAACTGCGACAGAAAATTCAGCTGTTTATCGAGTCGTTGACAATTGATACATACATACAAATGTTGTTTGAGTAAATCCGTTTCATCAGTCGACAACGCTCTATCCCGGCTCAAATTCATTAGGATTGCCGCCTGCTTACAATTAACTTTTTTTAATGCTTCATTACCCACAATTTGCTCCCGTCGGTTGTTGGGTTACTCAGCAATTTCTCTACACCCGACGATTTTTATCAAACCTCAAGCAAACTTGCCCTGGAACCAGTTCCGATCAATGCACTCGCGAAGGCTCACGCGGGCGCGGTGCAAAATAACCCAACAGTTAGCCGGCGAAATCGACTCATCCTTACAAATTTCATCCGTATCAGTGCCCATTACCTCGCGCTGGAAAAAAACACGGCGGGCTTGCTCGGGCAATTTATCCATGCAACGCTCGAAAGTCTCAAAAAACTGCTTCTCTTCTAATGCGCTGTACGGTGTTTGCCAATCGCTAAACTTCTCTTTCCAGTGGCCGGTTTCGTCAAATAATTTATCAAACCATGCTTGATCGCATGAATCATCCCCTACTGCAGTCGAGACGATATGAACGCGTTCGCCGATAATCGCACGTTGAAAATCAATAATTTTGAATTTTAAGATCGAGGTTAACCACGTGCGAAGTGCTGATTGCCCGGAGAAACTGTCGACACTCAACAACGCAGCGAGCAACGCTTCTTGCACGACTTCTTCGGCTTGCCCAGTATCGCGCAACTTAGCAACGGCAAAACGGATCAAAAAGCCGCGATGGCCCTCGATTTCACTGAATAACTGCTTGCGAGGCACCGAACATATGTTGAATTCAGAATTAGTCATATCAGCCAAAAGATTGAACGGACGGTTAATGATTGAACGGACGGTTACTCAATTATCGAAGGACTATATAGGCTTTTGTAGAGTGAAAGTGTTTTTCGGATTTAACGACGTAATGCACTCACGTAATGGGCAAAGAATTGTGCCGACTATCAGAAGCTTCAGATTCTGGCGTTACCGCAAACTGTATCATTGCCGTTGAAGCCTGGGTTCGTAAACTTGCTTAACGCGGGAACTGGCGCCTATGCGCTTGTTTAAAGATTCACAAAGCGCTAATGCGGAGAACAAAAATAAATAGGGACAAGTATTTCTTGACCGCGTTTTGATATTGCGCGCATGCGGTCAAGCGTAGCGCGGCAACATCATTGCGCTCCAGATAATCTTCATGAAATTCAAGTAAGCCAGCTAAACTACGGCACGCCGTCAAAACCGCCACCAATTACCAGCCACGAAAGATCATGAAAAACACTTCCGCCCTGCTTCGCGTCTTTTACGCCGCCATTTTTTCGTTGGCCACCACCCTCACCTTCGCAGCTCCGACCAGCGGCGTCGACATTCCCGAACCCACCATCGCGCGCTATCCGGGCACCTTAAAACTTGAGGTGGATGTCACCGATACAGAGCGCAAAATTCATAAGGCGAGGCTATCGATTCCCGTCATGCCCGGCCCGCTGACGCTGCTGTTCCCGCAATGGCTGCCGGGAAATCATTCACCGACCGGCAATATCGCGGCGCTGAGCGGCCTCACGATTAAGGCGGGGGGCGCAATCCTGCCATGGACGCGCGATACGATTCAGGTGTTTGCGTTTCATTTTATGGTGCCTGCTGGCGTGACCCAAATTGACGCGGAATACCAATACCTTACCGCGGTTTCGCCTGCGCAGGGCCGCGTGCTGGTGACGCCGGATATCGTGAACGTGCAGTGGAATTCGTTGGTGCTTTATCCCGCGGGCTATCGCGCGGATGGCATCATGGTTGAGGCGACGATGACGCATCCCGCCGGCTGGCAATATGCGACGGCGCTGGAATTAAAAAATGCCGCTGTAGATAGCAAAACCAACCGAGCTGAATTCGCTGCCGTGAACTTGAATGAGCTGGTTGATTCGCCGGTGTATGTGGGCCGCTATGTAAAACGATATGAGCTTGATCCCGCCAGCAAAACGCAGGTGCGGTTCAATGTTTTTGCTGACAACACGGAAAGCCTGGAAGCTACGCCCGAACAGATTGAGCCGCATCGAAATATGGTTAAACAAACGTATAAAGTTTTTGGAACCGGGCCGTATAAACACTACGATTTTTTGATTGCCGCCAGTGAGAATTTCGGAGGGTCGGGCGGGCTGGAGCATCGCCAATCGACCGAGATCGGCGTCAGCGCAAGCTACTTCAGCAAATACAAGGATTCCGCGCCGATGCGCGGGGTGGTGCCGCATGAGTATGTGCATGCATGGGATGGCAAATTCCGCCGTCCGGCAGATTTGTTTACGCGTAATTACAATGAGCCGATGCAAGATTCGTTGCTGTGGGTGTACGAAGGCCAGACCACTTATTGGACCGATATTATCGCCGCCCGCGCCGGCCTGCATTCGCCGATTGAAGCGCGCGAAGCACTGGCCAGCACCACGGCGTCCATGCTGCAACGTGCTGGCCGCGCATGGCGCAATCTGCAAGATACGACCAACGATCCGGTCATGAGTGCGCGCGGGCAGAGCAAATCATGGTCGAGCTGGCAGCGCGGCGGCGATTACTATCCCGAGGCGCTGTTGCTGTGGCTGGATGCCGATTTTAAAATCCGCGAACTGACGGCGGAGAAGCGCTCGCTGGATGATTTCGCGCGAACATTTTTTGCCGTGCCAGCGGATAATTTTGCCACGCGTCCCTACACGTTTGATGATGTCGTCACCACACTCAATGGCGTCGCTGCCTATGACTGGAAAACATTTTTACGCACCCGGCTCGACAGCACACGCGACACTAATCCGCTCGACACGCTGGGCCGCAGCGGCTGGAAACTGGTCTATACCGATAAGCCAAATATCTTTGGCGAAGCCGCGAATAAAAATCGGGGCAATGCCGATTTCGAATACTCGCTCGGCCTCATCATCGATAAGAAAGACATGATCAGCAACGTTCAGTGGGGAAGCCCGGCGTTTGATGCGCGCATCGCGATTGGTGCCACGCTGCTTGCCGTCGACGGCCGCGCGTACAAGGCGGAACGACTGAACAACGCCATCACTGCCGCGAAGGCCAGCAAGAAACCGATTGAGCTTCTAATCAAAAGTGATGATCTTTATCGCACCGTGGTGATTAATTATTTCGACGGTGTTCGCCACCCTCATCTGGAGCGGGTTGAAGGCAACAAAGATAGGCTGGGCGCGGTGTTTGCGCCGCTGTAGACATCGCCGCCGGCGTCGATTTTTCAAGGTTTATTTTTAGCCGTCGCCCCGCATCTATCGGTAGGAAACAACTGTCGGTAACTGCGCGGTGACGATAAAAGTGCAGCATGTCTGCTAGCTCATTTTAAAATCCCTGCCAGGTAGCAGTACGTCGAGGGACCCGCCAGGGCTTTAGTAGCGAAAGCGAAACCCAAGCATCGTCGGGCGTCTTCAGCCGAAATGCGCTCGAACAGCACGCCGGTCGTGCACCTTATATTTTTCATTGCGCTGTGCATGTGGTTTCATGTGCATGTGGCTTCAATCACATATTGCGTCGATGTGTTGTTCATATACAAAACCTGCATTTTTTACCCAACTGTCATAAAACTAAACGGCAAACGATGGCATTATCGGCGGCTGACGATTTTGTCTCGACTCCTGCCCAAGCTAATGGAACCAAAAATGACCTTTACCCACGTTGCCCGCATGTTGCAGATTTACCGGCGAGTTGCTGCCTCCGTTTTGGTCGCGTTTCTGGCGACAATCCTCACTACAATCGTCGCCGCCACATCCGCATTTGCGGCCTCGCCCAATATTGTCATCAGTCAGGTCTACGGCGGCGGCGGCAATAGCGGCTCGGTGTATCGAAACGATTTCATCGAGCTTTTTAATCGCGGCGTAACGCCGGTGAGCGTGAACGGTTGGAGCGTGCAATACACGTCGGCAACCGGCACAATGTGGTCGGTGACGACGCTACCGAACATCACCATTCCCGCGGGCGGTTATTTTCTGGTGCAACAGGCAGCGGGCACAGGCGGTACAACGAGCCTGCCGACTCCCGATGCCATTGGTACCATCGCCATGTCGGGTACCGCGGGCAAGGTCGCATTGGTAAATGTCACCACCGCGCTCACGGGGACTTGTCCGGCGGCTGCCGCCTATGTTGACTTTGTCGGCTTCGGCGCCACCGCGAACTGTTCTGAAACAGCACCCACACCCGCCCCGAGCAATTCCAATTCGGTCTCGCGTGCCGCCAACGGTTGTACGGATGGCGATAACAATGGAACCGATTTCACCGCCAGCGCGGCCAACCCACGCAACAGCGGCAGCGCGACTAATTCCTGCTCGTCATTACCCAGCCTCACCATCAACAACGTCACCGCTAACGAGGGCGACAGCGGCGTCACTTCGTTTACATTCACCGTCACATTAAGTGCTGCCGCACCGGCTGGCGACGTGACCTTTGATATCGCCACGGCCAATAATACGGCGACCGCAGGCAGCGATTACACTGCCAAAGCACTGACCGCGCAAACCATTCCCGCAGGCAGTACCAGCTACACATTCACGGTCGATGTTCTCGGTGACTTAACACCGGAAGCTGATGAGACATTCTTTGTCAACGTGACCAACGTGGTGAATGCAAATATTGTCACCGGCCAAGGCACCGGCACAATCACCAATGATGATGCGGCAGCGAATCTAACAATCAATGATGTCGCACTTGCCGAAGGCAATAGCGGCACCGCCACGTTTACATTCACCCTGTCGTTGTCGGCGCCTGCGCCCGCCGGCGGCGTGACGTTTGATATCGCCACGGCGGATGGCACAGCCACCGCAGGCAGCGACTATGTAGCGCAAACGCTCACCGCGCAGACGATTCCCGCGGGCAGTTCGAGCTATACCTTTGATGTGCTGGTGAACGGCGACATGGTCGGCGAGCCAAACGAAACTTTCTTCGTCAATATCACCAATGTGGTGAACGCAATTCCGCTTGATGCGCAAGGCCTCGGCACGATTTTGAACGACGACGCCACCCCGATCCACAGCGTGCAGGGAAGCGGAACTCAGTCGCCACTTGCAGGCGCCAGCGTGACCATTGAAGGTATTGTCACCGCTGATTTTCAAGGGCCAAATCAACTCAAGGGTTTCTATATTCAGGCACCGGATGCAGAGGCAGATGCTGATCCTGCGACCTCGGAAGGCATGTTTATTTATACCAATCTAGCGCCCTATGCGGTGGCGCTTGGTGACCGGGTGCGCGTGACTGCTACAGCGACAGAATTTGGTACTGCGCCGAACACCTTGACCGAAATGGTCGCACCCGCGATCACGACACTGTCAACGGGCAATGCGCTGCCCGCGATTATCGATGTCGCGCTGCCGGTGACCGCAGTCGGCGATCTGGAACGCTATGAAGGTATGCGCGTGCGCTTCACGCAATCCCTCACCGTTAGCGATAATTTTGACCTAGCGCACTTCGGCGAAATCACGCTGTCAGTCAATGGTCGTTCGTTCCAGCCCACCAGCGAGGTCGACCCCAACGATGCGGTCGCATCGGGAACCACTAGCAGTGGCAACGGCAACGCGGCGGCAGTGACGGCTTACGAGAATCTAAACACACGATCCAGCATATTGTTAGATGACGCCAGTACGCTGACCTATCCTGCCACGATTCCATTTGCGGATCCGGTTGAGCGTACTTTGCGCCTCGGCAGCACCGTATCAAACCTCACGGGCGTGCTCAGCCAGTCTTTTGGGGCGCATCGTTTGTATGCAACAGTCGCGCCTGAATTTAGTTATGCACCACGTCCTGCCACCCCGCCAAACGTGGGCGGTAACGTGAAAATCGCCAGTGCTAACGTGTTGAACTATTTCAATGGTGATGGTTTAGGCGGCGGTTTCCCGACAGCACGCGGCGCGAATTCGGCCAATGAGTTTGCCCGTCAACGTGCCAAAACTGTTGCCGCACTCACCGGCCTCAATGCCGATGTGGTGGGTCTGTTGGAAATGGAAAACGATGGCACCAGCCCACAATCCGCGATTCAGGATTTGGTCAACGGCCTTAATGCTGCGGCTGGTGCGGGCACGTGGAACTTTGTTGCCGATCCGGTCAATTACGGCAGCATCAACGGCGGAACAGATGCGATCCGCCCGGTCTTCATTTACAAAACCGCCGTTGTGGCCCCGGTCGGGCTCGCCACCGCGTTAAACGATGTCGCCTTTGTACAAGCGCGCGCACCGGTTGCACAGACCTTCAGACTGCTCAGCAATAACGAACAATTTGTTGCCGTCATCAATCACTTCAAATCAAAGGGCGGAACCGGCACTGGACTCGATGCCGATCAAAATGACGGCCAGGCCGCGTTCAACAACTCACGCAAACTGCAGGCCGCTGCGCTCTTGGGCTTTATCAATACGCTCGCTGCCACGACGCCACGCGTCATCGCCATGGGCGACTTCAATGCCTATGAGCAGGAAGACCCGATTGACATTATGCGTGCCGGCGGTTTAAGCACCATTGTCAACAACAATTATTCGTATATGTTCAACGGCCTATCCGGCTCACTCGATCACGCCTTGGGCAATGCGGCGCTGATGACGGTAATAAGCGGATCCGGCAAATGGCACATCAATGCGGATGAACCGGTTTACCTTGATTACAACGTCGAGACCAAAAACACGGTTGGCTGCACCAGTAGCTGCACCACGCCCGATTACTTTGCCGCTACCCCCTTCCGCGCGTCTGATCACGATCCGGTTTTAGTCGGCTTGAACCTGATCGCTGCACAGACGATAACGTTTCCCGCGATTACTTCGTTTTCGTGGAGCGGCGGCTCGGCAACCCTGACCGCGACCGCTTCATCGGGTTTAACGGTGACTTACAGCGTCGTCTCGGGCCCCTGCGCTGTTGCGGGCACAACCGTCAGCGCGACAGGTGGTGGTACGTGTGTGATCGCCGCGAATCAGGCGGGTAACGCCAGCTACAACGCTGCGCCGCAAGTCACCCAGCAGGTGACCATTTCAGCCGCCGCACAAACCATTAGTTTCCCCGCAATACCCGGGTTCGTCGCTGGTGGTTCCTCTGTCTTTTCCGCCACCGCTTCTTCGGGTCTGGTAGTGACTTATAGCGTAACGTCGGGTGCTTGCACCTTGAGCGGCAACACCGTGACTGCATCCGTGGCGGGTGGGTGCACGATTAGCGCAAATCAGGCGGGTGATGTTAATTTCACGGCCGCCTCGCAAATCACCCAGACAGTCACCGTGACCGCCGCGCCGTTGACCGCGCAGACGATTAATTTCCCAGCGATTCCCTCCTTCGTTTGGAGCGGTGGCTCAGCCGCGTTGGCAGCCACCGCCTCGTCCGGCCTCGCAGTGAGCTATAGCGTTACTTCCGGCGCCTGCGCAATCGCTGGCAACACTGTGACGGCAAGCGCTGCCGGAGCCTGTTTGATCGCGGCCAATCAACCGGGCAATGCGAGTTTCAGCGCTGCGCCACAGGTCAGTCAATCAGTCACGATCGCTCAAGCCCCCCAATCGATCACCTTCAACCCGCCTACCGCCAGTAACTTTGGCACGCTTCTGAGCCTGTACGCCACCGCCACCTCCGGCCTCGCCGTGAACTTCGGCAGCAACACCCCTGCCGTCTGTTCGGTATCCGGCAATGTTGTCACTTTCCTCGCCCTCGGCAGTTGTATCCTCTCAGCCACTCAGCTTGGTAACGCGAACTATGCGGTGGCGACGGCCGTCACCGCAAACGTCACGATAGCCGACGAACAGGTACCGTCCGACCTCAACGGCGACGGCAAGAGCGATCTACTCGTTCAATCTAGCGCCGGCACCACCACCGCCTGGCTCATGAACGGCACCACCATTTCCAGCAGCACCGCCCTCCTCACCAACGACCCGAACTGGAGCATCAGCCACATCGCCGACTTCAATGGCGACGGCAAAGCTGACATCCTCTGGCGTAACGTAAACGGAAGCGTCACGATCTGGCTTATGGATGGTTCCACCGTATTAAGTGCCGTGGGTATTTTGGGCGCCGATCCTAACTGGCGCGTTAGCCACGTCGGAGATTTCAACGGCGACGGCAAAGCGGACCTGCTCTGGCGCAACAACGACGGCAGCGTCACGATGTGGCTCATGAACGGCACCGCTATCGCCAGCGCGGCCGGACTTATCGGCACCGATGCCAACTGGCGCGTGAGTCACGTTGCCGATTTTGATGGCGACGGCAAAGCCGACCTGCTGTGGCGCAACACCAATGGTGCCGTCACCATGTGGACGATGAACGGCACCGCTACTGTCTCAGCAGCCGGTATTCTCGGCCCCGACCCCAACTGGAGTGTCAGCCACACCGCCGACTTCAACGGCGATGGTAAAGCCGACCTCTTATGGCGCAACACCAACGGAGCCGTGACGATGTGGCTCATGAACGGCACCGCGACTGTCTCAGCTGCGGGAATATTAGGAGCCGACCCCAACTGGAGTGTCAGTCACACCGCCGACTTCAACGGCGATGGCAAAGCTGACCTCTTATGGCGCAACGCTAACGGAGCGGTGACGATGTGGCTCATGAACGGCACCACCGTAGCCAGCAGCGCAGGACTAATCGGGGCCGACCCGAACTGGCGAGTCAGTCACATCGCCGACCTTAACGGCGATGGCAAGGCGGACCTTATCTGGCGCAATTTGAACGGTAGTATCACGGCTTGGTTAATGAATGGTACGACCATTGCGGCCACAGCGGGATTGAGCGGCACGGGAAGTTTAAGCGTCATTCCTTAGGCCGCAGAATGGATCGCATGATCACGCAAGGTCACGAGCCATAAATAAAACAGTCCCGCTTCATCGAAGTGGGACTGTTTTTATCACCAGACTAAACTCGCGGTAAAGTAGCTGGACTTGATTGCCTATTAGAGACCGCGATTTCGCTTATGTGGGCGCTAGCTTTTTTGGGGCCATTTTGGGTAAACCACTTTGTTGCGCCCAAGCCCGACGCTGCGGTGAGTTACTGGGTTGCCGACCTGGGCAGTCGAGTATCAGCTTTACTTGCACGATCTCGTGAATCATAAGCCTGGCCGCCGCTTTTAATCACCAATCCAGCATAGGACTTCCTAACGGTGCGTCCACTCACCACTTTCCTTGATTCCTTCAAACTCCCCTCCGTGGCTGCGGCCCGGGGTGCCACAGCGCAACGCAGCGAGTCGCCGACTGCGATCGCGACCAGCTTCGATTTCCGCGACACAATCTCCGCGAAAATGACCTACCGTGAACGGCTTGAATGGCGTGACGCAGCCCACGGTGAGTACACTGTTTCGATTCTAGGGAATGCGGTTTGATGGAAACTCAAACACCGCAGTCCCGCGCGGGCAGGCAGGGTCAATGCCAGCACTGCGCGGTAGCGGGTTTAAAAGCGATCCGGGCGAAGCTGCATAAAACTGTGATGCGTATGCACGGCGGGGACAACGGCTCGTACTTTCCCTCAAACATGTTGACGATCGCTGACTCAAACACTGATAAACCGAAATTTGTGTAAGATTCTTTTTCCCTGACACGATGCAGAGTAAGCCATGAATAATTGTCGAAATTTTCGTATGGCCCGCCGCCAGTTTATAGCGCTTTCGCTCAGCGCACCCGTCCTCGGTTATGCGCAATCCTGCCCGGTGGGTATCGCCGGTGACCCTGCAATCGGAGGTCATGGCATCGGGCTGGATTTCATCAACACCTCTAACACTGCGGTGAAAACCAACTCATTCACATCCGCGAGCGGCAGCATCATCTTAGCCAGCGTTGGCCGCGGTGCGCTTGCCGATTTTCAGCGCTCAACAGTTTCTGACAACAAAAATAACGGTAACTACAGCCAAGTCGGCACGGCCCATTCTTATCGCAATTATCAGTCATCAGGAACCGCGCTTTACGCGAAGATCGGCGCGGCAGGCGGCAGTGGTCATATCGTGAGCGCCACCAAACCGTCGCCGGTGGATGAGGTCACCGTAATGGCGGCGGAGTTCAAAAATGTTACCCGCATCGCGGATAGCCAGTGGATAGAAGATTTGACTTCACCCAACACCAGCGCAAATGTCAGCACAACAGGCCCCGCAATCTTGGCCGCCTTCTGGTGGGGCGACAACAGCAACGGCGAACTAAACCCGGCTGTCGACGCGGCGTGGACTCGGCTAGACCACACATCGTCGCTGGCATCAAACCATGTACAGGGCGCATCCGCATTCAGAATCGTGGCCGCTGCCGGGGTTTATTCCATCAATTGGACACCGTCAACCTCTCAGGGCGCACAGCTGTGGATTGTGGCAATGCAGTAAGTTTCCATACCAACGTCGAGCTGGGCAGGAATTTACGATTAATTCGTGGTGAAGAGTTTGATGCGATCCCGTTTCCTGAAATATAACACTAGCATTGGCGTGGCTCTTAGGGCACTTTTGATCTGGGATGCCCGCCGATACTAGGGTTCTAAAGCATGACTTCACGATATCGTTTTGCATACAGCGCAGCACAACCACACGAGTTCGTTCGCGGCAGACAGCAGGTAACTTCGTAACGTCACGCGCAATCTGCCGATCAAAGAGTGATGGCGCCTACCGCGAAACCCGATAAATCGCGCCGTTTAGATCATCCGAAATGAGAATACTGCCGTCGGCTAGGATCAGCACATCGGTAGGTCGTCCCCAGTAGCTGCGGCCTTGCAAGAAGCCCGTAAGAAACGGCTCCATACGTTCGACGCGGTTGTCTTTCATGACCAGTCGCACCACGTCATAACCGACCCGTGATGGCGGGTGCGAACCATGGCGGGCGACGATCATATTGCCCTGATATTCGCGCGGCACTGCATCACCCGTGTAAAACCGTGTGCCGATGGCGGAGATATGAGCGCCGAGGGCGAACACGGGCGGCGTGAATTCTGAGCAGGCACGCTTGTTGCCGAATTCTGGATTGGCAATGCCGGAATCATGGCAGTACGGGAAGCCGTAGTTCTCACCCATGCGCGACACGCGATTGAGCTTGTCGGTGGGTGATGCCTCTCCTAAATTATCCTGACCCTGCTCGGTAAACCATAGTTCGCGCGTCTGCGGATGCCAGTCAAAACCGACGCTATTACGAATTCCACGCGCAACGATTTCCTTGCCTGTACCGTCGGGGTTGGTTCTGATAATCGTGCCGTACTCATCATTTTGCGCTTCGCACAAATCACATGGCGAGCCGACCGACACATATAATTTTCCGTCCGGGCCGAACGCCATGACATGCGCGCCGTGACGCTCTTTCTCAGGAAAGCCCTCGATCACAGTGGTGGGCACGGGCGGTGAATCGAGACGGTTTTCAATATCGTCATAACGCAGGATTTTGGTTCTGGCTGAAACGTAAAGTGCGCCTTGAAAAAACGCGATGCCGCTGGGGCCGTTGATGCCTTTCAAAATCGTGCGCTTTTGTGCGACCGCGCCGCCGTTGGTCGACAGTGCATACACGCTGCCGTCGTTGCTGCCGACGAATAATGTGCCGCGCGCACCCATCGCCATTTGTCGCGCTTTGGGCAGGTCAGTCGCATAAACAGCAACTTTGAAGCCCGGCTCGACCTTGAGCGCATTGAGCTGAATGCCTTTGTTTTCATCCTTAAAGTCGGCGAGTGTGCCGCAGCCGCTGAGCGTGACAGCCACCGCCATACACACCACTGGCGCGAGGCGACAAATAAATTCTCGGTGGACAATTTTTACAAGCTGATTTTTTATCATGGGACCCTTGACGTTTGGATAGCGGACTCTTGCTCGGACTCGAACGCGAGCTGAAACAGTAAGCGCTCGCATGGCGGCTGGCTGACAGCAGAAAGTACCGCAGCCTGTAGGACGCTTGCTGATGCCGCTGTAGGATCGCAAACGACCGCACGCGCAATGGCTGGGTGATTGCACGAATAAAATTCAAAAAGTCACAAACGCCTACGCGTAAACGCGTGCGCGCCTACAGCCCCCGCCTGTACGCCGGCTTAAAGTTATATCCTCGCGAGCTCCAAATTGGGTCACCAATCTGTGCTTCGTTCCGACTGAAGCGGGGCTATTTTTTCGCTTCACAACACCTTGCAGACACGCAAAAATTTACCCCTCAAAGGATCAACATGAAACATTTGAAAATAGCTTCCGCAACGCTTCTCTCTTTAGGCGTCAGTGTGTTTCTTAGCGCTTGTGATCGCCCTGTGGCACCGGTGGTGGTCACACCAGCCGCCGCGCCGCCAACAGTGGTAGCGGTGCCAGGCCCAGCCGGTGAACCCGGTAAGACGGGCGAGCCCGGCAAAATGGGCGATACCGGCAAAACAGGCGAACCTGGCAAGACGAATACCGATACCGTCGTAGTCGTTCCCGCGCGGCCATAACAGCATAAATTAATTTTTACAAAATGCCCCGCTTTCCGGTTTATTCCGGGAGGCGGGGCATTTTCCCGCTGATTCTGAGAACGTCTCATCGAAATGCGGTATCGGCAATTGCGTCCTCCTTGGGCGCAACAGCAACGGACACGCCACCGCCGCCCTAATAAAGAACTTCTGAAGGAGCGGGCGGTCTGTCACACTGCAACACCGCAATAACGGCGATTTCGAACTGATGCGCTCTGCCGCTCGCGCTGTTAAGCTTCCCCACGTGTGCGCACCACGCACACTACCAACACGCCTTGCCCTGTAACCTCGCCGCAGGTTGTAATGCACTCATCTTTGCCCTCCGCCCATGCCAGAATCCACATCGCTCCCAATCGACATTCCTGCTGATCTTGCGCACGCGCTAAACGCGTTGCAGACGGTGGCAGCCGGAGATGACCCGCTGTCTTCGCCCACGCCACTTTCGGCTCCCGTGCAACTGATCGCGCTGGTCGACGTGCTGCGCCCGCGCAGCACCACCAACGCCGATGATCTCGCGATGGCTATCAAACGTTTTATCGCGATGTGCGTAGCGATCGAGACCGATGAAGCGCTCAGGCACAGTTTGCGGCTATGCTTGTTGCAATTATTCAACGGCAGGAAACAGGTCAGTTTTTTTGCGGACAGTGGCATCCTGCCGAATAGCGGCTTTTTTTCTGAACTGTGGCGGCGGATGGTGCAACGTATATTTCCGGCCATTAAAGACCCCGGATCGCTGAAAGACCTCATCAATTTAATTTTTCATCGCCGCGATGATTGTGATTGGCTCGATGCCATTCCGATCGACCTGAAACGGCGCTTCTGGCATGCGCTGCGCATCAAACAAATCAACGACCCAAACCGCCAGACCGATGAAAAAATACTGGCCGATACCCTATCGCAGATGCTTGATGCCGGGGACGTGCTCGCAATCCGCATTGGTGCCATGGGGCTGGAGCCGGAGCTGATTCGCTTGTCACCGCGCATTGAGGAGCACGATTCGCCGTTCATCGCGCTCGCCAAGGAGACACAGCAATTGTCCGCCAGCTACCGGCAATATCTGGTGGCGGGAGAGCGGCCTGTTGAAGATGAGCTGCAGTTGATGGTGTTGATCGATCAGTGCCGCGAAATCATTATCAGAGTGCGCGCGCGCGCGGTCAGTATTGGCACCAGTCTCTCGCTCACCTACCTGCTATCGCGTCTTGAACAAAGTCTGCATCGCCTTGAAATGATTGTCTGCATGTTGACCATGCAACACCGCACCGCAGCTGATGGATCGACACCCGAGGCCACTGAGGCCACTAAGGCCACTAAGGCAGCTGAGTCCACCGAATCCTCTGTGGCTGCCCAAAACGGCGACGACGAGAAGTCGCTGGTCATGTTGTGGGTGGAATTTGTGGAGCACGCGATCCGTGGCGAAGGGCAGCGCCAAGGTATTCGCGAACATATCAGCGGCACCATCGGCCTGCTCGCACTGCGCGTGACCGAGAACGCCAGTCGCACCGGCGATCACTACATCACCAGCACCCGCGAAGAATATTTGCAGATGTGGCGACTGGCGATGGGTGGCGGCTTTATCGTCGGCTTTATGGCGCTGATCAAACTTCTCTCATCACAGTTAACGTTAGCGCCGCTCGGCTACTTTATGGCCTATGCGATGAACTACGCTTTTGGCTTTATGTTTATTCATGCGCTACATCTCACGCTCGCCACCAAGCAGCCCGCGATGACGGCATCGACCATCGCCGCGGCGATTGGCGAAATTCGCGGACGCATGCGCGATGTGGAGAGGTTAGCCACCCTCGTCGTTGACCTGATCCGCAGCCAGATCGCCGCTATTTTGGGCAATGTTTTGATCGCGATACCGACCGCGATTCTAATCGGTTTAGCGATGCCCGCCATCACCGGTGAGCCGCTGATGAGCCCGGAAAAAGCGCACAAACTTATCCAAGAGTTAGACCCTTTCGATAGTCTGGCGCTGTTTCATGCGGCGATTGCAGGCGTGTGTCTGTTCATCGCAGGATTGATTTCAGGCTATTACGACAACCTCGCTTCTTATGAGCGCATTCGCGAGCGCATCGAACATGCACGCTGGCTGCAGTCGCTATTGGGTCAGGCACGGCTCGCCCGCTTCGCGGTTTACATGGACAATAATTTGGGTGCCCTTGCGGGCAATTTTTTTCTCGGTGTCATGCTCGCGCTGGTCGGCACCATCGGTTTTTTAACCGGCCTGCCGATTGACGTTCGGCACGTCACGCTGTCATCCGCAAATTTTGGATTGGCACTCGCGTCGCTCGACTTTGCGGTAGACGGCGCGACCATCGGCACAACCCTGCTGGGCATCGGTATGATCGGCTTTTTCAATCTCACCGTGAGTTTTGCGCTCGCGCTATGGGTCGCAATGCGTGCGCGCGGCGTCGCATTCAGCCAGACACGGATGCTGATCGGCATCTTGTTCAGTCGCTTGATCAGCGCGCCAAGACAATTTTTTTGGCCTGCCAGAAACCCTCCGGCTGAAAATCTCAAAACCTAAGTAGGAGGCGGCGTTTCGAGCATAAATGGCGCGAAACGCCCGCCGATATTAGCCTACCGCTTGCTTAATAGGTTTTATAAGGTAAAAATTTACCGGATAAAACGACTTTTACGCGGTCACCTTTGGGATCAGGCTCGCGCACGATGTCCATCGAAAAATCAATCGCGCTCATGATGCCGTCACCAAATTCTTCGTGAATGAGCTCCTTGATGGTGGTGCCGTAAACATTGACGATTTCATACCACCTGTAAATCAGCGGATCGGTCGGCACCGCGGTCGGTAGCGAGCCTTTGTATGGGACTTCCTGCAAAATTTGCACCGCCTCTTTATCAAGGCCAAACAGCTTGCCCGCTTTTTCGGCTTCCACTTTGGTCAACGTCATCTGGCCTAACATTGCCGCCGTCACCCACTCCTTGCTGTGGCCGATTTTTTTCGCGATGTCATACCACTTCAAGCCTTTTTTTCGCTTTGCGGAGAGGATCATTTCAGTAACATCTTGGCGGTTCATATTTTTCCTTTTGGAGAACGGGTGTTAGGTGATAAGAGATTATTTAATTTGTTTCAATACAGGCGGCGGTGCCTTGTGGGCGGCAGCGGGATCAACTGAATCGCCGTCAAGCCCCGGCATTACCTGCGGTGGGAAGGCGATCAAATTGGGATCGCTGACAAATGTTTGCTGCACGGTCTTGGATCGATTGACTAAAAAATCCACGAGGTGATTGCGAATTTTGTAAAACTGAGGATGATGGTGAATGTCCGCGCGGGTCCGCGTTTTCGGCAGGGTATTCACCACAATCTCGGCGATGCGAGCCTCCGGCCCGTTCGACATCAGCATGATTTTATCGGCGAGCAAAATCGCTTCGTCGACATCATGCGTGATCATAAAAACGGTCTGCTGGGTTTTCGCGCAGATGGCCAGCAATTCATCCTGAATGGTGCCTCGTGTGAGCGCATCTAATGCGCCGAAGGGCTCATCCAACAACAGCATTTTTGGCTCTATGGCGAACGCGCGGGCGATACCTACCCGCTGTTTCATACCGCCGGAAAGCTGTGACGGTTTCTTTTGCTCATTGCCGGTCAAACGAACCAGATCTATGTATTTTTGGCAGTGCGCTTTGACCTTTTCATCGCTCCAGTCAGGCCAGCGTGATTTCACCGCGAACGCAATGTTTTTCAACACCGTCAGCCACGGCATCAGTGCATGGCTCTGGAACACCACGCCGCGGTCCAGGCTCGGGCCGGCGACCTCGCGGGCATCCATGATCACGGTGCCACCGCTGGCCTCATCAACACCCGCAAGAATATTCAGGATGGTCGATTTCCCGCATCCGGAGTGGCCGATGATGCAAATGAATTCACCCTTTTCGATGTCGAAATTAACCGCATGAAAAACCGGCTTGACGTCCGGTGCGTCCGAATAGGATTTACGCAGCTGACGAACTTGGAGAAACGAATGCGAACTCATAAAAATTTCTTTTTGTTACTCAACATAGGTGACCGCGCGCTGCAATACGCTAAACAGCATATCCAACAGCATCCCCACCACACCAATCATCAGAATCGCAAAAATCACATTTGTCAGCGAGAGATTGTTCCACTCATTCCAGACAAAATAACCAATGCCGGTGCCGCCCACCAGCATTTCGGCGGCCACGATGACCAGCCAGGCAATTCCCATCGAGATGCGCATACCGGTCAGGATCGTCGGCGCAGCAGCGGGCAGCACCACGAGGAAAGCCTTGCGGAAAATACCAACTTCAAGAGTCTTTGCCACGTTCAGCCAGTCGCGGCGAACCCCGGCCACGCCATGCGCCGTATTAATGAGCATGGGCCAAATGGAGCAGATAAAAATCACAAAGATCGACGAGGTGGCCGAATCCTTGATCGTGTAAAGCGCCAGCGGCATCCAGGCCAACGGCGAGATGGGTTTCAGCACCTGAATGAACGGATTGAGCGCGCGATAAATCAACGGCGACATACCGATCAAAAAACCGAGCGGAATCGCCACCAGTGCTGCCAACAAGAAACCAGAAAGCACGCGTGCCAGCGAATAAGCGATCTGGATACCAATGCCCTTATCGTTGGGGCCGTTATCGTAAAACGGATTGCGGATTTGCTTCAATAAGGCCTCACCAATCTGCCCCGGAGTGGGCAGGCCCGTCGTTTTGGGCGCTCCACCGCCCATTAACTTGGCGTACTCGGTATCGGTCGCTGACGCAGTTTCTTTGGGGACGGTGGCAATGTGCCAGATCAGCAAAAAAACCGCGAGCAACATCACACTCAATATTGCCGCCTTGATTGGCAATGAAAGCAACGACGCCTTCATTGAAACTACGCCGTCACCTTATTGATTTTAAAACTGGCCACATAAGCATCCGGCTTGGTCTCATCAAAGGCTTTACCCATGACAATGATTTTCTTGACCTGCTTTTCCGGCACCGGAATGCCTGCTTCTTTCATACGCTTTTTGGCATCTGTCAGCAGATAGACTTTATCGACGATTTCCTTGTATTTAACGTCGCCCTTGATGTATCCCCAGCGCTTCATTTGCGTGAGAATCCACACACCCATGGCGCTCCACGGCACCGGATCAAAATCAACCCGATCCGTAACTGTTTTTACATTGCCAAGACCATCCGCAAATTTTCCGGTGAGCACTTGCTCGATGACCGTCACCGGTTGGTTGAGATAGGCGGCAGGCGCAAGGGCCGCTGCAATGGTGCTGCGATTTTCGAGATTCATCGCCATCTGCGCCGAGTTCAGCACCGCGCGATACAGCGCGGCAAAGGTGTTGGGATTTTCTTTCACCCATTCGGCACGCACACCGAATGAGCAGCACGGATGACCATCCCAAATATCCTTGGTCAGGATATGAATAAAGCCAATCTGGTCATAGACCGCACGCTGATTAAAAGGATCCGGGCCGAGGAAACCATCGATATTGCCCGCGCGCAAATTCGCCACCATTTCCGGCGGCGGGGTGACGCGAAGCTGCACATCTTTATCGGGATCAACCCCGTTTTCAGCGAGGTAATAACGCAGCAGAAAATTGTGCATCGAATATTCAAACGGGATGCCAAACACCATCCCTTTCCATTGCTTCGGATCGCGACGGTCTTTGTGCTTCATCGCGAGCGTGATCGCCTGGCCGTTGATGTTTTGAATCGTGGCCACATTCATCGGCACTGCATTTGAACCGACGCCCATCGAAATAGCCAGCGGCATGGGTGCCAGCATGTGCGACGCGTCATATTCCTTATTGGTGATTTTGTCGCGAATCAGCGCCCAGCCGGCCGTTTTCACAACCGAAACATTCAAGCCCTGCTTTTCATAAAAGCCCAGCGGTGCCGCCATGATCAGCGGTGTGGCGCAAGTAATCGGAATAAAGCCGATCTTCAGGTCCTTCTTTTCCAAAGGTGATTTTTCTTGCGCCATGGCATTCAATGCGCCCAGCGGAAACAAACTGGCAATGGCGGCATAGGCGGTGGACGAGCCCACCGCTTTGATGAACTGACGGCGTTCGACATCGTTCGGAAAAAGCGCGGCGAGAATGCCGCCTTGAATCGAGCGGTTGAATAATTGATCTTCACTGCTGGTGATTGAATTGGCCGCAGATGCATCATGTTCAGCAGCGGATGCATGCTGGCCGCATGCGCAGCCCATGTACGTGGCCGCTGCGTTGAGCGGATCCTGATTGAAAATAGACAAAACATTTCTCCCGAAAATGTGCGGTGGATGGTGTTGACTGAGCGCAGAGCGTACAAATGCACGATGCATGCCAGCCCACTTTGCATCCTATTTTCCGGAGTTGCTCAGGCCATCACCCGAACCTCAACCGACAATGTTTACTAGCAAAAAGGAAGACGCACCTTGATAGTGCATCGCGCCTCGCGCGACACATGAAATGCCCGCCTGCGGTGCAGACTCGTGCCGCAGACGTCGGGGAAACTCTGCCCTATTGGCCTATCTGGCTTACTTTTGAGTCGCTTCCAAAGAACGTCGCGGACAGGGATATCAGTGGTCGGATCTCATGCCCGCTTTACGTGCGATTTTTCCCAGCCGTTCACGCTCGCCCGCAATGAATGCGACGTACGAAGCCAATGTTCCCGGCGCGGGCTCAATACCGGTGGGAATGAAGCGATCCTGCAATTCTTTGCTGTTCAGCGCTGCCTGCATTTCGGCGTGCATGCGCTCAACAATCGCAGTCGGCGTACCCTTGGGCGCGAATAGTCCAGCCCAATGGCCGATCCGAACGCTCGGAAAACCGGCCTCGGCGGTCGTCGGAATCGCCGGGTAGGCGGTCAAGCGCTTTTCGGCAGTCGCGGCGAGCGCCTTTAATTTGCCTGCCTTGATTTGCGGCAGCACCACCACGCTGGATTCCGAGGTCACCGTCACCTGATTGCCCAACACCGCGGTAACGCTCTCCTGACCGCTTTTAAAAGGGATCGCGGTGAAATTGGCACCGCTTGCGTCTTTCAACATTTCAATCACGAAATGTGGCGTCGAGCCGCTTCCTGCGGTGGCAAAATTCGCGCCGTCGGGTCCTTGTTTTTTTGCGTATTCCACCATCTCTTTCAGTGTGTTGAAAGGAGCGCTCGGATGCACCACGATTATCGATGGGCTGACTGCAATCATCGACACGGCAATCAGATCACTGTCTTCATACGGCATCTTGTCGCGTAACGCGCTGTTGGTCACCACGCCCGCCGCGCCGACTAAAAACGTATAGCCATCCGGCTTCGATTTCGCGACATAATCCGCGCCCAGAATGGCGCCCGCGCCGGGTTTGTTTTCGATGATGATGGGCTGACCGATGCGTTTGCTAACCGATTCCGCCACCGCCCGCGCCACCAGATCGTTCGCCCCACCCGGCGAGAAAGGGACAATCCATTTCACGGGATGATCCGGCCACATGGCAGCGTGGGCCGAATAAGCAAATGCCAGGACAACAATATTTGCCAGGAGTGCCGAATAAAAAACGATCTTGCTGGTGTTGGTGAAGAATGGTTTGCTGAAGAATATTTGCATAACGCCTCCGTTTTATTTTGAGTATTTATCGCTCTTTTAAATTGCTATGGGTGACAAGACACCCGCTGTATTTACCACCGTATTTACCACCGTATTTACGGCCGCACGCACCATTTATCTACCTTTTGCACATCACTCATTCCGGCTTACGCAAAAGACGAGTCATGATTGTTCTCCAACGCGGCGCTTTTGCAGAACGGTGCTGCCCGCGCTTTGCCGCATAGCTGTCAGCCGCCATGGCTAATCCCGCGCGATCCATTTCGAGCATGGCGCGGCGCTCATTGTCGGTAAGCGTTAAATCAGCGATGGTGCGTTCGGCGTCGTATAAGAATTTCTCGCGCAAAACGGCGTCGGTATAAAGCCGCGCAAGCAATTCCTCAACCGCGGCCGCGCTCATGCCGCACGCTGCATTTGCATTTCAATTTCCATCTGCGCACGCCCGACCGCCAGCGCCTCGCGGGCGCGGGCGAGCTGGCGCAGCAGATGCTCGAAAGGCGGGTATACGCCATCGCGTTCCAAGATGACGGTCAAGGGCTGTGGCGCGCGCGCCGCGAGCTCGGCGAGCAGCACGAAAACATCATCGGGCACATCATGAATATGATCGTCCAGCAGGCGTTTTTTAGCCGTCGGCTGACCACCTGACAGCACTGGTTCGTCAATCCACACGCCGCCGCTTAAATGCACGCTTTGCACACGATCAAGCGGCATGCGCGCGAGCAGTTCGGACGGCGACTGGTTAAAGTTCAGCGCGTTTGCATACAGGTTGTGCAAGTCGAGCAGCAGCGGCGCGCCGCTGGCGCGAACAATACGGCCGATCCACAGCGACTCGTCCATGGTTGATGCTGGCGGCAAAACGAGGGTCGCGATATTTTCAAGCTGCGGCAATGCGCCGATCACTTCTGCGGCCGCGGCAACATTGGCGAGCGTGCCGTCGATGACTTCATCGGTCCTCGGCGGTGCGGCGAGGTGTCCGATTTCAACACCGCCCGCGCGGACGAATGCGAGATGCTCGGACCAACCTTCCGGCTCGACACTATTGACCAGCCGCGCCATTGCGTCAAGACGTTGCGGCGGCACCGCAATCGATGATGCAAGTCCCATCGCCACGCCGTGCAGATAGAGTGGGACCTGTCGAGCCAATGTATTGAGCGCGCGGATACGGCGAGCCTCCGCATGAAAATATTCATCAGCGATGACTTCAATCACATCGATTTGATCGAGGTTAGCCAGAATGCCGCCGGCCAGCGCATCGCGCCACGCCAAGCCGACCCGATCATGGCTCTTATTTTCGTGGCTCTTAGTTCCCAAGCTAACTACCGCAGCCACCGCAACCCCCGCCTCCGCCACAGCCGCTGCTGCCGCCGTCGCTACTGGTGCTGGTCGAGCCACAACCTGAACCGCCATCGCTATTGCTCGGTTGCGGGAACAATTTCTTGACGAACGGGAACGCACTGGCCGGCAGTGCGGTGAGCCCGAACAACGCCGCGAGAATCACCGCATCAGCGCTGCCGCCGCCAGGCCTGATTTGCTTGGATTGCTTTTTCAAGCGACCAAACAACGTGCGCTGATCTTTTAAAAACCTTAAGCCCAAGCCACTGCGGCGCGAGAACATAGACGCCCACGCAAACCCGATACCGACCACCGCCAGAATCACCAGAAACATGATGTTGCTCTTACCGCGCTGGATGGCGAGCAACAGCTTGATGCCCGCAATCCCACCAATCACGCCGGTCGCACTGAGCACGCTCGACAATCGATGCGTCTTGGGTTCCGAGCCATATAGCAGACGCGCGTCGGTAAGCTCGCGCAAATACTGCTGGCAGGCGGCGTTCGATTCGGCGCCTTCAAATAATTTCGTCACCTCGGCGGGATAACGAAACCGCGACAACACCGATTTTTCGATGGGCCGCCTGACCAGCTCTTCCGCGTTCGGCTTGGCGGTCAATTGATCGCGACTCGCGTCGACCACCAGCAGGCCACGATCAATCAACGCAAACGCGGTGACCTTGAGCGCCTCCGCTGCGCCGCCGCGCAAATAGGCAATGCGATACGGATCCGATAAATCAAGCTTGGGCATCGGCAAGTTTGCCTCGGTGCGCTGCTGCCACCAGCGCAGCACAAGATTGACAGCGAGAATCGCGACAATGAAAAAAAGCAAAAATGCCGGGCCGGAAAAATTAAACGGATTCATGCTGCCTCCGCGATCTTCATCGCACGTTGATGGAGCGCTTCGGCGAGCGCAATAGTCTGCGCCAAGGTCGCAGCAGCGGTATCAGCAGGCAGCAATCCGGTTTCGCGCGCCTGCGATAGGTCCAGCAGCAGCGCCGCAAACCCGGCTAGGTCCACTTCGCCGATTAATGCCTGCAATGCTTCTTTTGGCGACGGTGCGGCGCGCCCTGCCAGCTGCAAAATAGTTTGTGCGCTCGCACGCAACGGGCCGGCTGCATCTGCAATCGCCAACGCGGCTTGTTCCTCGCGCAGACTCGACAGCACATATTCGTGACGTAGCCGCAGTACCAGATTGAGCAACACCTGTTGCAAGCGGCGGATCGTAGCCGGACGCGAAATATGCAAATTCAAAAACGGGTCCGCGCCATACAACACGCGGTGCCGCGCCGCGATATCGCCGAATTTCACCGCAAAAGCCTCGGCGGCGGCGTCAACTTCGCTCGCCAGTAGAAACATTGCGGTCAGCCGTATGGCGGCATGCGCCAGCCGAAACGGCTCGCGAAATTGATCGATATTTGCAACCGAAAATCGATGCAGAACCATCACGATATTGACGTCTGACGTGACGCGCAATTTTTGTTCCGCAGCAGAGCCGTACAACACGATTGAGTGTAGATCATCGCCCAACGCGGCCTTAGCGTCGTCCACAAATTTTGCCAGCGCAGGCTCGATCAATAGTATTGAGTCGTCAGGTGTCATGCATTTCCTCTCAAGTTAAACATTAAACCCGCGTATCCGCGGCACTCTTCAAGCATTTTTGCTCCTAACGCCGCGCCCGTGGTAGGCTTTCAATTTTGGATAATAAATTATCCGTTGCAAGCAAAACGGATACTTTTATCCGCTTTACGATTCCAGCCATTGATAAATCCGATCGTAAACATCGGTGCTGCTTAACAAGTCAAAATGATCCGAACCATAGCTAATGTGCTGACGCGATTTTGGGATGGGCAGCGACAGTGCGGGATCTTTATGCAAGCCCAGCGCACTATTGACGGGCACCAAGCCATCGCCAGGCAAGCGGCTTGCAGAACCCGCTGCTGCCGATTTATTCACCGGCGTTTTTACTTGTTTTGTGGCCGCGACCGCGAAACATTTCACGCCTTTCGGCAAACCCGCATGATGGTCGTCCGGCACCGCCGAGCTCGACCGTTTTTTGTCCGCCGCCAAAATTGTTCCGTGGCGTAAATCCTTGATCCCCGCGCTGCGTACTTTGCCCAATCGCGCAAAGGGTGCTGAGTAGGGACTCACATCGAGCAAAATATCCAGCCAATTGCCGGCGCGCTCCAGCGGCGCGCCATGATGCGGCGTACCCAGAAAGATGAGCTTCTTTAATTTTCGCGGCCAGAGAAGTTTCTCCGCTTTGGCAAATTCACACGCACTGCGCGACACCAGTCCGCCCATGCTGTGGCCGATGATAACCAGTTCGGTGATGGGAACCGGCCAGGTTTGAATCAGGTTCTCCAGAACGTCGGAAAATTCTTTGCCGTTGCTGGCAATATGGCGACCACTGTTGTAATGCAAATAAAGGGAGGTGTAGCCCAAATCCCGCACCAGCGCCGCGCCGTGATCGTGCGAGGCGCTGCGATCCGCGCGCTCATGATTCCATTGCAAATCATTCATGCACAGTCCGTGAACCAGCACCAGCAACTTGCCGCCCCTAACCCCTTTGGACTCGAAAGGCTTGCCCTGCTGGCGAAGCTGCATCGAGATCGCCAGTGGGTTGTTGGTGGCGGCCAGATAGTCGCCGAAGACACCATTGAGTGCGGCAAAAGTAGCCTCGTGTTGCGGAAATTCGGCAGGGCCGCCGAAGTACGGCATGAGTTGTTTGAATGCCAGATCGAGGCCCGCACCGACCGCTTGTGTGACGCCGCGCACGCTCCCGTAAACCATACCGGTGATGCCGCGAGTCGAGCCGCTCGGGGCTGGCCCCAAAATCGGCGTCAGGCCCGAAATCGTGCGATGCATGGTTTCGACGATATCAGTCACACCACCGATGGCGTCGACAATAATTTTATTTCCACCGCGTAATTGGGCGGCAGCCGATTGCGGCACTACAAGGGCCGGCAACTTATTCGGTTTACCGCTCGCGCCGATCTCAGCTTTAGGTTTGCGCGTCATGGGGTAACCGGTTGATTGCAAGCAATGGATGAAAAACATTTTGCATACCGGATTACCCTTTTATTTATATGTATTTTCAAACGGCTTTTTTCGGCGCACCGCGTTTGACACACCACACTCAAATATCGTTCGGCACTCGCGGCATAAATCCGCCGCCGGTCAATAGTCCATAAGCCATCCACAGCACCACTATTCCATAAACCACGCGCGGTGCCCACATCGCCAGCTGTTCCAGGAAACTATTGATCGCCTCGGTTTCTAATCGAGTATGACGCATCAACATTTCAGGCAGTGTGCCACTCGCCTCCCCGGTCTGGGTAAATTGAATCACGCGTTCATCCTTGATGTAACTGATGCCACGCAAGGCCCCGGCCAGCGGCGCGCCTGCCTGTATACGCGGACGAATTTTCGACAGCTCGCGACGCATATCTCCATCCTCAACCGTATCGAGCGCGGCGGGCAGCGCGTCGAGCATCGAAACGCCCGCTTCCAACATCAAAGCCAGGCTCTCAAAAAAATCGCGCAGGTTACGGCGGACGAATATCGGTCCATACAAGGGCAGGCTTTGATACAACGATTTGCCGGTTGATCGGGGATCACCGCGCGCCAATTCTTGAAACCCATAAATCACTGCAGCCACCAGCAGCAGCGGCGAGACCACCTTCCACGCATATCCGGCAAGGCTCAATGTGCCACCGACCAATGCGGGAATGGGTGCCAAGAAAAGTGCTGCCAAGAACATGAACGCGGGCAACATCAGCCGCGATTTCATGGTCGATAATTGCAGCGCACGATCCGTGTAGAAATCGGCAAGGCGCCGATACATATTCGCCGGACTGCCGGCATTCATCGCCGCCCGAATCAAGCGCGACTCCAACTTCGTAAAAAGTCCACTCTTCTCACCGGCCAGTGCGAATTCGATGCCTTTTGCCAGCATTCCCCGCATCGCTTCCAGCCGAGATTGCACGGGAGATGGTAAGTTCAGCACCGCAAAGGCACGGTCAAACGGCAGCCCAGCCGTTTCCATTTGCGCGAGTTGGGCGAAGAGATCGGCGCGGATTCGGAACGGGAGAGGCTGGAACGCTTTAAGGCGGGCGGGCATTACGCTACAGAATTACGGAAGTGTCTGTGCAACAACGCGCACACGTCCTCGATTTGGTCGCCTCAGCGACCCTAACCCCCATACGGCACCCAAATATTCTTCACCTGCGTCGCCTCGCGCAGCACATCTTCCGTCAACGGTAGCACCCCAGTTGCAGGCAAAATCCACGTGCGCTTCATATTACCGGCACTGGCTTTTTGCACGGCGGTTTGGCCGTCGTGCGGGCCAGCAAACCACACCGCATCAACATCATCGTGCTCCGCCAAGGTTTTCGCCAATTCATCACGTTCACCCGTGACGATATTGATCGTACCGCTTGGGACATCGGAGGTTTCGATCACTTGGTAGAAATCGGTGACGCTTAGCGGATGCGCAGCTGACGGCGTGACAATGATCGCGTTGCCCATCGCAAATGCCGTGACCGCGAGCGAGCAGAAAGCCAGCAGTGGCTGGTCGTCCGGCAACATGATCGCCATCACGCCGATCGGTTCGGGCATGGCGAGGGTGACGTTGCGAATCGGCGTTTGATGGATCGCGCCATCGTATTTATCGGCCCATGCCGCGGCGGTGAACAGCGCGCTGATGCTGGCGTCGACTTCCGATTTGGCGGCGGCATTTTTAGCGCCGGTTTGCTGGCTGATGCGGAGCGCAAATTCTTCCGCTCGCGCCGCGAGATTCTCGGCCATGAAATAAATAATCTGCGCGCGATTGTGGCCGGTGGCTTTTTGCCAGCCGTTGGCAGCGGCGCGCGCGGCTTCGACCGCGTTGCGAATATCTTTACGATTGCCGCGCCCAACTTCGCCAATGAGTTGTTTATTCGGGCTGTAAATATTGAGGGAAAGCCCGCCATCCGGGCGCGCTTGCTTGCCACCAATAAACATTTTTGCGGTGCGGTCGATGGCGGAACTTGCGATTGAAACACCCGCATTGGCGGGTGTTTTCAAGGACTTTTGGCTGGAGGCAGCCGTGGATGGCCGTGCTTCTGATTTACGCTTTAGGTATTCATAAAGCCCTTCTTTGCCCCCTTCGCGACCAAAACCCGATTCGCGGTAGCCGCCAAAACCTGCCGCAGCATCGAGCAGGTTAGTCGAATTGATCCAGACGATACCGGCCTTGATTTGTGTGGCCATATCCAGTGCCAAGTTAATATCTTCGCTCCAAATCGTGGCCGCCAAACCATAGCGCGTGTTATTTGCGAGCTTCACCGCTTCTTCGGGTGTGCGGAAGGTCATCGCCGCCAGCACGGGGCCAAAAATCTCTTCTTGCACGACGCTCGATGCGGGGCCACAGTCGGTGAGTACCGTCGGCGGATAGTAATTGCCAACCATCGGCATGCCTTTTTCGTTTGCCCACGTTGGCTGCATCAGCACCGCACCTTCGGCCACACCGCGCGCGACTTTTTCCTCAATCTGTTTTAGCTGCGAGGGGTCGACGATGGCACCGATGTCGATGGCCTTATCGAGCGGATCGCCGACCCGCAATTTCTCCATGCGCGCGCGAAGTTTTTTGTACATCTTCTCCGCCACACCTTCTTGCACCAGCAAGCGTGAACCGGCGCAGCAGACCTGGCCCTGATTAAACCAGATCGCGTCAACAATACCTTCCACCGCTGAATCGAGATCCGCATCATCGAACACCACAAACGGCGATTTGCCGCCGAGCTCTAGCGATAATTTTTTACCGGACCCGGCCGTCGCGCGGCGAATAATGCGGCCAACTTCAGTGGATCCGGTGAAAGCAATTTTATCGATATCGGCATGCTCAACGATCGCCGCGCCGGTGCGGCCATCGCCGGTAACAATATTCACCACACCCGGCGGCAGGCCCACCGAATTACAAATTTCAGCGAACAGTAATGCGGTGAGCGATGTAAATTCAGCCGGCTTCAAAACCACGGTGTTACCCATCGCAATCGCGGGCGCGATTTTCCACGCGAGCATCAGCAGTGGAAAATTCCACGGAATAATTTGACCGATCACGCCGAGTGATTGGTAATTCGGCAACTTGGCATCCTGCAGCTGTGCCCAGCCCGCGTGGTAATAAAAATGGCGGGCGACCAGCGGAATATCGATATCGCGCGTTTCGCGAATCGGCTTGCCGTTGTCGATGGTTTCCAGCACCGCAAACAAGCGCGAATGCTTTTGAATTTGCCGGGCAATTGCATACAAGTAACGCGCGCGAATATGCCCGGGCGTTCTGCTCCACGCGGGGTGCGCTTTGCGCGCGGCCTTTACAGCATCGTCAACGTCCTTTTTATTAGCTTGCGCGATGCGCGCCAATTTTTTATTCGTCGACGGATTGTTTGAATCAAAATATTCCTTTGAAAGTGGCTCGCGAAATTTGCCGTTGATAAACAGGCCGAATTTTCCATCATGCTCGGCAATCCAGTCGAGCGCAGGCGCGGCAGCTTCCGGGGCTGCGCCATACGGAAGCGTTTTTTGTTTTAAGATTTCTGCGACTTTCATATCTGGAGCCACTTTCTTTTTTCTGTACTTCTTCGTTATGCTTTTTTCGTTACGCTTTTTTCGCTGCGCTTTGCCATGCGAAGGTGCGTGGGGATGGTGGTGTTGCGCCGGACTAACTAGCACTCATCCCAATGCCTGATATTGCATCGACGCGTACCGACCATACGTAAAATGCTCCAGCTGGCGCTCAATATCGTTCACCAACGCTGACGCACCGATCCGGAATAAATTTGGCTGCATCCAGTCGTCCCCCAACTCTTCTTTCATCAGCATCAACCAGTCCAGCGACTGCTTGGCGCTGCGAATGCCGCCTGCGGGCTTGAAGCCGACCTTTACACCGGTCTGCTCTTGATACGCGCGGATGGCACGCAGCATCACCAGGCTGCCTGCGAGCGTCGCGTTGGTCGGCTCTTTACCGGTGGAGGTTTTAATGAAATCGGCACCGGCCTGCATCGCAACAATTGACGCCCGCATGATATTTTTGAGCGTACCCAATTCGCCTGTGGCGATAATCGCTTTCATGTGCGCAGGCCCGCAGGCGTCGCGAAACGCTTTCACTTCGTCGTAGAGCGCACGCCAATTACCGGTCAAGACATACTCGCGCGAAATCACAATATCGATTTCCGCCGCACCGGCTCTCACGCTCGCTTTGATCTCTTCTATTTTTTGCGGAAACGGATTCAAGCCCGCCGGAAAACCCGTTGAGACGGCGGCAACCGGAATGCCAGTGCCTTGTAAAGCTTCGACAGCCGTGGCGACGAATCGATGATAAACACATACTGCGCCCGTGGTGAGCGGATGATGCGCGAATACCTCTGCCACGCCCAAATCGTTCAACAACTTCGCGCTAATCGGTTGGCGCGCTTTCGCGCACAGCCGTTTCACCGTGCCTTCAGTGTCGTCGCCAGACAAAGTCGTGAGATCAATGGTTTTGACTGCATGCAGCAACCACGCGGCCTGCACTTCCTTTTTGACGGTGCGGCGGGTGCCAAGGGTCGCGGCACGGCGCTCAATCGCGCTGCGGTTGATGCGTACATCTTTAACCGGCCCCAAATCCAGGCGCGTGCCGGGATTGCGGTGTTCGTCTGCAATTACGGCGCGGTCAGGGAGTACATTTTTTTCGCGGAGGACAGATATGTTCGCCATGATTGCCAATTCTAATGAGGTGGCAAATTATAGCGCCGCCAGACGTTCAGCCAGCTTCTGGTACCAGCCTGCAATGCCATGTCCTGTTTCACAAATTTAGGCGCGGTGATGCCGAGGAAGCGTTAACGACCCCGCATGAATAATTTGTCCAGATCATGCAACGCAAATTGGTACCAAGTGGGTCGGCCATGATTACACTGACCACTGCGCTCGGTGGCTTCCATGTCGCGCAGCAACGCGTTCATTTCAGGGATCGCCAATTGCCGGTTGGCTCGCACCGCACCGTGACAAGCCATTGTTCCTAAAATCTCATCGCGCTTTTCCGTCAACGCACGCGACGCGCCATGCTCGGCCAAGTCATCCAGCAGCTCGCGCAGCATCGTGGTCGCGTCCAGACTGGGCAGCATGGCAGGTACGGCACGGATCGCGATTTCGGTCGGCGAAATCGCCGCCAGATCAAAGCCGAGCTGCTCAAAAAACGGGCGATGACCCGCCGCCAGCTGCATGTCGCGCTCGCCCAACGCCATGGCGATGGGTGCGATCAGCGGCTGCGAGGCAAGCTGGTTTAAGTCGAGTGCGGCTTTAAGTTTTTCATAGACGATTCGCTCGTGGGCTGCATGCATATCGACCAACACCAGGCCATTCGCATTCTGCGCCAAAATATAAATGCCGTGCAATTGGGCGAGGGCAAAACCGAGCGGCGGAAATTCTTGGTTAATCCATTCGCTGCGCTGCGCATCTGAACTCACGGGGATGTCGCCGTTGCTCGCGCGGTTCAGGTGGAAAAACTGAGCAGGCGTTTCGCCGCGCAACACTTGATAAAAAGCATTAGGCTCGCGAACATTTAGTTGCGCAAAACTCGGTTGCACCGCGCGCTGCCAAGTTTGCGAAGACTGAGTATTTGATATCGGCGCCGTATGGATACCGTGGCCGCTCTGGCCATCCTGATTTGTAATCCAGTCGAGCGGATTGGCCACGGCGGGCACCGTGTTTGCCGCCGACATTGACAACGCTTTGTTGAGAGCATGAAACACGAACTGATGTGCAGCTCGCGAATCGCGAAACCGGACCTCGGCTTTGGTCGGATGCACATTCACATCAACCATGGCCGGATCGAGATTCAAAAATAACGCGTAAGCCGGATGGCGGCCGCCATGCAGCACATCCGAATAAGCCTCACGGATCGCATGAACCAATAATTTATCGCGGACAAACCGGCCATTCACGAATAAATATTGTTGATCGCGACCCGCGCGGGAATAACGCGGCAGTCCTACCCAGCCGACAATCGAAAACGCCGCCGCGCGCTCATCAATCTCGGCACTGGCGGCAGCAAATTCTTCGCCCAGAATCGCGGCCACACGTGCCTTGGGCTTGCCCGGATTTAGCTGCCACAGCCGGCGTCCGTTGTGGGTGAGGCTGACAGCAACATCCGGCACGGCGAGCGCCAGACGTTGTGCGACATCCTCGCAATGACCGAACTCGGTCGCCTCGGTTTTGAGAAATTTGCGCCGCGCCGGTGTATTAAAAAATAAATCTTCGGCGCTGACCACCGTGCCGCTCTCCAGCGCGGCGGCTTCAATGGCAGAAGCTTCGCCGCCGACCACTTCAAATCGCGATCCATGGGCTGCGCCGGCTGCGCGACTTGAAATACTGAGTCGGGAAATAGCGGCCAGGCTGGCCAGCGCCTCCCCTCGAAAACCTAGACTCGCCACCCGTTCCAGATCATCCAGCACACGAATCTTGCTGGTGGCGTGCCTCGCAACGGCCAGCGGCAATTCTTCCGCCGCAATTCCTTGCCCGTCATCGGCGACGCGAATCCGCTTTATCCCTCCCTGCGCCAGGTCGATTTCGATATGGCGAGCGCCCGCGTCGAGACTGTTCTCGAGCAATTCTTTCAGGGCAGCGGCAGGCCGTTCCACCACCTCACCCGCGGCAATTTGATTGATGAGTAATTCGGGCAGGATACGAATGACGCGGGGACCATTAGTCGTGCCAGTGGCGAAGTTTGAGTCGGGATTATTCAAGGAGAGTCGCTGACAAACTTAAGTGGATAAGTGGATAGGCGTATGTGTAACGCACTTGTGCGAGCCCCAGACAGAAGAGGCGCAACCGGTTAAAAAATCCGCTCTATTTTACCGCACCCCTTGACGCCCGCTGTGCTTGGCTCTATGTTGACGGTATTGATGCTTTGCCAAGCTAAGCAGTGCAGTCCATGCCGAGCCAGATCGTTGGGATTTGAAGCAACGTCTACATTTGCAGCGGCTGTTTGAATACATATCTGGTTAGTGCACGAACAAGGATTAAATTGAAGGGGCAATGTTGCGTTCAGAAGCAAATTTAATCAACGCAGGACAACTGTGCAGCCATAGCACATCGCGTAGCAATAGCATGCACCACCCGACGATCCCATGCAAAAACCTATAAATGAGTCCGAGTTTTTAGGCACGGATTTGCCATCCCCGCCTATTCCCTTGAGTTCCTCACCCTCCCCTTTATCCTCATCTCCGGCCACCGTGTTGGATGCAGCGCTTCCTCCGCCAACCCCGCCAAACCGGCAGGATCGCGCATTTCTGGCGCAGCATATTGGCGCGGAGCAAATTCGCCTGCTGTACCGATTTTCACTCGTCGGCTATCTGGCAGAACTGTTGGTGACGTTTTTGCTGGGCGCGATTTTATGGAACGATTTGGATGATTTTTCCGCGAACCCGGGCCTGTTCATCTGGTTCGGCTGCGCATTTGTAGCGATGCTGGCGCGTTACGGTCTCTACAAAGTTTTCATCCGGGCCAGCCCGCCCATCAATTCGCTTGCCCGTCCCGACAACAAGTGGGCTAAGCTTTTTATGGCATTGAGCCTGGTGATGGCGGCAGTTTGGGGCGCGATGGGTTCCCTGCTGTTGCCTAAAGCGGGGCCCACGCAGCTGCCGGTGATGATGGTGCTGGCCTTGCTGATGACGGGCGCGGTGGCTTACTACGCCCCGCATCGTAAATTATTCGGCATGGCCGCCATCTTGACTTTGCTGCCGATGGGCGTGATGACAATGGGCTTTGGTGATCGCACCGGCTCAATGCTCGGCGCGACCATTATTGTTCTGATGGGTGTATTGGTTGCAGTGCATGCGAAAGTTCATGCGGCGCTGCATGAGTCACTAACCGCCCGCTTCGATAATGTTTTTATCGGCATGCGATTGGAAGAAGAAAAGGCGCGGGTCGAACGCGCCAATCGGGCCCTCGAGCAAGAAGCGCTGGACCGGCAAAAAGCGGAGCGCTCGGAACTTATTGCGCTGCAACGCCTGCGGCTGCACCTGGATCGAACGCCGCTGGGTGTGATCGAGTGGAACATGGATTTTCAGGTTACGACCTGGAATCCCTCGGCCGAGGCGATTTTCGGTTTTTCGGGCGGCGATGTGATTGGCGAATCGGGCTATATGCTGGTCGAAGGGAGCGAAGCGGGCGAGCGTCTCGCCAGCATGTGGACAGAGCTATTGCAAACCAGCGGCTCCACGCGCGTCAGCCTGACCAACAAGACCAAACGCGGCGACACCATTCACACCGAGTGGTACAACACGCCGCTCACCGACAGTGAGCAGAAAATGATCGGTGTGGCCTCGCTGGTGCAAGATATCACCGAGCGCCTCAATACCGAACGCACCATTCACTACATGGCGCATCACGATGCGCTCACCGGTTTGCCGAACCGCCGCTTGATGCAGGACCGTTTGAATCAGGCCGTCATGCAGGCTCGGCGGCAGCAGAAGCACGTCGGGCTGCTATTCATTGATCTGGATCGATTCAAGCTGGTCAACGACACGCTGGGGCACGACACGGGTGACTATGTGCTGCGCGATGTGGCGAAACGGTTAACCCGCATAGTGCGCGAGGGTGACACCGTGTCACGCGAAGGTGGAGACGAATTTGTGGTGTTACTGCCGGAGCTGGAAAAACCGGAATATACGCAGGTCGTGGCGTCAAAAATTCTCGACGAGCTCAGCAAAATAATCGAAGTTGCCGGTCACGAGATCGCCATCACCGCCTCGATCGGTATTTCGCATTTTCCAAACGATGCGACCGACGTTCAACATTTACTGAAGCATGCTGATTCGGCGATGTATCAGGCCAAAGACGCCGGTCGCAATACCGCGCGCTTTTTCACCAGCGACCTTAACTTCCTGCTGTCAAAACGCCTCGAAGTCGAGACCCGGCTGCGCCGAGGTATTGAACGCAACGAATTCTTTTTGATGTACCAACCGATCATCGAAGTCAAAAGCGGCAGGATGAGCGGCGTCGAAGCGCTGGTGCGCTGGCATGATCCGCAGCGTGGTGAAGTATTTCCGAAAGATTTTATTTCGATTGCGGAAGAATTGGGGCTCATCGTCCCGTTGGGTGAATGGGTTTTCCGCACCGCCTGCAAGCAGCTCAAAATGTGGGACGAAGACGGTTTCCGTGATCTCACCATGGCGGTAAATTTGAGCCCGCGTCAATTTCTGTCGCGCAAATTATTTC
>JBBRFJ010000016.1:0-35993 GCA_038224475.1 Burkholderiales bacterium | reverse complement strand
ATGAGCGCGAAAACCTTATATTTTGGCGCGACCAATTTAGCCAGGCGCACACCAACGTCGCCAAAGCCGACAATCAAAATTTTTGATGCAGAATTCATAGTCGGTGAAGTATAAAGTAGTCGTTACTGAGCACCACAACCGCCGCCGCACTAATCGGGCGGCACAATTAAAGCAGCAAAATCGAAGCACAAGGCTTCTTGGCCTCGACTAAATGTGTTTGTTCCCACGTCTCAATCGGTAAGTCCTAAATTCAAGCAAATGAGCAATCCTGAATATCAAATCACGCTATCACCGTCAGGCAACACTTTCAAAGCCGCAGCCGACGAAACCATTCTCGACGCGGCACTTCGACAAGGCATCGGTTTGCCTTATGGCTGTCGTAACGGTGCCTGCGGATCTTGCAAAGGCGTCGTCGTTTCGGGCGAATTCGACTACGGGGTCTATCAGGAACGCACCCTGCGGCCCGAAGAAATAGCCGCGGGCAAAGCACTCTTTTGCGTCGGCAAAGCCTGCTCGGATTTGACGCTCAATATCAAAGAAATTGGCGGGATGGGTGATATTCAAGTCCGCACCTTACCTTGCCGCGTCGAGAAAGTTGAAAAGCCCGCGCCTGATGTGGCGATCCTGTCACTCAAATTGCCGGCGCAAGAGCGACTGCAGTTTTTAGCAGGACAATACCTTGACATACTATTGAAAGACGGCAGCCGCCGTAGCTATTCGATGGCGAATGCGCCGCACCAAGATGGCTACATTCAGATACACGTGCGGCACATTCCCGGCGGGCAGTTTTCGGATTATGTTTTTACAGACATGCGGGATCGGGCGATCTTGCGCTTTGAAGGCCCGCATGGCTCATTTTTTCTCCGTGAAGATTCAGATAAACCGATCATTTTCATGGCGGGCGGCACGGGATTTGCGCCGATTAAAGCGGTAATCGAGCACGCATTTTTTACCCACATAGATCGCGAAATGGTGCTTTATTGGGGATGCCGGTCACTCGCGGATTTATATATGTCAGATCTGCCCGTACAGTGGGCAAAAGAGCATCCAAATTTTAGTTTCATTCCAGTGTTATCGGACCCGAAACCGGACGATAATTGGCAAGGTCGAACCGGATTCGTTCATCAGGCAATACTCGACGATTTTGAACGTTTGAGCGGATACCAGGTGTATGCCTGTGGCGCCCCGATCATGGTCGAATCAGGTCAAAAAGCATTTGCAGCGCGCGGCTTGCCTGAAGATGAATTTTTTGCTGACTCATTTACTTATTCGACTCCATCTGCTCCCGCCAAATCGACGCCCGCGCTAGCCTGAATGTGCAATTGAAATATCAACGCAAGTAAAATTTCCTGAATCAAAAATCACCTCAAGGAGCTTTAAATGATCAAAATTGGCGAAACCCTACCCGACGGCGTGCTGAGCGAATTCATTTCGGTAGAAACTGAAGGCTGCTCACTCGGCCCGAACAAGTTTCATGTTGCTGATTTGGTCAAAGGCAAAAAAATCGTGATTTTTGGCCTGCCCGGCGCATTCACGCCGACTTGCTCAGCCAAACATGTTCCCGGCTATCGAGACCATGTTGCGGAATTCAAAGCCAAGGGCATCGACGAAATCTGGTGCGTGTCGGTAAACGATGCCTTCGTCATGGGTGCTTGGGCAAAAGACCAGCAAACCGAAGGCAAGGTGCGCATGTTTGGTGACGGCTCCGCCGTTTGGACCAAAGCGCTGGGCCTCGAAATGGATGCCACCGCATTTGGCATGGGCATCCGCATGCAACGTTGCTCTATGCTGGTCGATAACGGCGTAATCAAAACATTGAACTTGGAAGTTGCCGGAAAATTTGAGGTCTCTGATGCGGCCACAATGTTGGGTCAGGTATAAGGAAGGCTAAGGCCGGGCTTAAGCGGGGCCTTAATCAAGCTCAAGTCTCGCTAAGAGATTGAGCCCCCCAATCATATTAATTTCCGCAATTTTCTATGACAGCCAAAATTTTTATCGACGGCGAACATGGCACCACTGGCCTGCTGATTCGCGATCTGTTACGGGATCGGCATGACGTGGACGTGGTCAGCATTACGCCTGAAAAACGCAAGGATCTGGCCGAACGCAAACGCCTGCTGAACGCCGTTGATTTGGCGATTTTATGTCTGCCCGACGACGCAGCCCGGGAGTCCGTGGCGATGATTGAAAATCCCGACGTGCGGGTTATTGACGCCAGCACAGCGCATCGGATTGCGCCGGGTTGGGCATTTGGTTTTCCGGAACTGACCTCCGCGCAATCCGGACTTATCAGCAACAGCAAGCGGGTTGCAAATCCCGGCTGCTGGTCAACGTGTTTTATTGCATTGATGCGGCCACTCGTCGATGCCGGTTTGATCCCCAAAACATTCGCAGCGACCACTTGGGGCGTTTCAGGTTATAGCGGCGGTGGTAGACAAATGGTGGAAGCATTTGAAAACGTGGGCGGTGCCAACGCAAATACCAAATTTATCGCTTATGGCATGAAGCTGGCGCACAAGCATTTACCCGAAATGCAGCATTACTCGCAACTGACCCATGCGCCCGTTTTTACACCATCGGTGGGGGCTTTCCGACAGGGCATGCTGTTGGAAATTCCGCTACCGTTATGGTCGCTGCCCACCTCCGTTTTAGGCGCAGATTTGCATGGCGCGCTGAGCGCTCATTACGCGGGCCAACGCTTTGTGAATGTGCAACCTTACACCCATGAGCCGCCTGCGGAGCTTGATCCGGAAGCGTTGAACGGCACTAATTCGCTTGAGCTATTCGTGTTTGATAACCCTAAAACGCAACAGGCGGTGTTGATGGCTCGCCTTGACAATTTAGGTAAGGGCGCGGGCCGTGCAGCGGTACAGAATATGAGCTTGATGCTCGGCTTGGCGACGTAAGGTTGACGGTCGATGGCTGATGGCTGATGGCTTTATAAGGGATTATGCCAGCCAGACGGTCACCGCAAAATTATTGTAGTCGCCTTACTTTGGGCGAATGATTAGTGCCTTCGATTTCCAAATAAAACGCCCCCAGCACGCCGCGCCGCACCACTATTTTAGGGTTATTTAAATCCAAGAATCGCGATGTGTCATCGCTGATTTGCCACACTTGGCCATTTTCGAGTTTGATTCTAGACCCCGCATTCCAGCCTTCAAAGCGCCCGACAATGCGGCTTTGAACTGAATCGAGCTCGGTCTTGTAAGCTTTACTTTCCAAGCCAAATTGCGCTGGCGTCTGCGGCGCAATGGGTGACACCGCAACCGATGCTGGCGCTGATTTTACGGCCACAGATGGCAAGGGCAATGCGTCATAACAGGCCAGCCGCGCGGCTGCATCAGTCAAGCCGCGACAACGCACCATGCCACCATCGTCCGCCGCTGCGCCTGTGCTCAAAAAAATCACGAACGCTAAGCTAAGTTTATTTTTTTTCATCACGCCACTCGTTAAGTTTTTAAAACACATTGCCCCGAGAACCAATACGGATGCGGCGTTCAGAGCATAACCCCTGAAGATGCCCGTAGATATTGGCTCTTCGGCGAGCATTCAAAATAATCTTAATTGTTCGGTTGCAGCAAATCCCATTTATTCCCGTAAATGTCTGCGAATACCGCCACCGTGCCATAGCTTTCATGGCGCGGCGATTCAAGAAAACGCACACCGCTCGACACCATTTTTTCATGGTCTCGCACAAAGTTATCCGTATGTAAAAACATAAACACGCGGCCACCAGATTGATTGCCGATCGCCTTCTTTTGCTCTGCATTTACCGCTTTCGCAAGCAACAATCCGCAGCCCGTGACATCTGGCGATACTACAACCCAGCGTTTGCCACCACCAAGATCCGAATCCTGTCGCAGGGTAAAACCCAATGACTGGGTAAAGAACGTAATTGCCTCGTCGTAATCACGTACCACCAACGCTACATTGCCAATCGCCTGCGCCATAAAACTTGATTCCTGATCACTATCGCGCTAATTCGGCGCTGCGGCGGATGTGTCTGATCGCTTCATCACGTTTGCCGGTTTGTTCCATCAGCCTAGCCAGCGTCATGTGCGCATCCAGTGTGGGCGCCAAGGCCACACTCGCCTCAAGATAGCTTTGCGCTTTGCCCCACAACGCTTGGCGCATGCACAGTTTGCCAAGCGTCGCCAACAACACCGGGTCACGTGCGTGCTGGCGCAGCCAGCCCTCGGCGCGCTCGATTTGCGGCAGCGTAAATTCTGCTTTGCAGTCTGCATAAATCGCCGCGAGGCCGCTGTCCCAGCGCTCGAGACCGCGTGCGTCAACCGCCTCTTCAATCACGCGCTGCGCATCGTCGCCACACCCCAGCGCGATCAGCCGCGTCGCCACGGTACCGACGATCGATGTGTCGTAGCGCGATTCACTAGAAACCGATTTCCAAGTGCTTAAAATTATTTCCCGATTTGCGGGCTTTGATTTAATCAGATTGAGCTCTGCATTCAAGCGGATTTGTTGGGCCGCAGGCGCGGGCATCAGACCGGCCCGCGTCAGCGGGCCCAGAGTCGCGAGCACGTCCTCCCACGCTTTTTCGGCCATCTCTGCTTCGACTTTCATCTTTAGCACACCCGGGTTTTTGGGCGCGTTGACTGCCAGACCTTTCAATAACGGCAACGCGTCGTGCGCTCGCCCTTCCGCTAGCAGCATGTAGGCTTTTGAGGCATCGCGCATCTCAACGGATTTGGCATCACGAATGCGTTCCAGATACGGCACCGCGGCGTCGAGATTTCCGCCCTCGTGCGCAGACCATGCCGCAACCGCCGCCGCTAAATCCCGAGTACCTTCATGCGCCATTTCGGCTGACATCGCTGTTCTCGCCTGACGTTCGGCGTCACGAAACTGGCCCGAAAAAAGTGCTTTCATGCTGGCGTACAGCGCATTGCGCGACTTGGCCCGCTCGCGCTCATTGCGTTTTGATTTCAGCGCACGCGGCAACCGCATCGCACTACCGGTAAGCCTGAGCAGCATATAGACCGCGCCAAAGCTAAGGAGCGTCAACAACACAAACAGCATCACCGAAAGCTCTATTCGCCAGGGCGGAATAACGAACACCACATAGCCACTTCCGTAGCGTCCCGCCAGCGCAATCGCGACTGCCAGCGCACTCAGCGCGAGGATCCATAACGTCCAACGGATAGGGCGAGAAATCATGAAATCACTACCGTTGCGGGCGCTCGCGCGCGGCGCGGGCGGCACGGGCGGCATTCAGGCTGGCCGTTATATCCGGCACTGAAATCGAAACCGGATTTTCAGCGAGTTGCTTAATCATCGCCAGCGAATTGATATTTACTTTCGCCTTGGGATCAAAATATTTGGTCAGCATATCGCGGGCAATCTTGAGATCCTCTTTGTAATTTATGTCATCGCGCGCGATCAACGCCGTCCGCGCGGACAACAACCGCAGCTTCAGATTTTCCCGCAAAAAATAACTTTGCTGCGGAGACAGCAGTGCCGCATCGCCGTTATCAAGCTTGCGAATGCGCACCAGCTGCTGCAACTCAAACCAAATGTCTTTGCCGACACGCGCCGCCACGTTGTCGCCATCCGCCTTCTCGCGCGTCACTCGTTCACCCGGCGCTTGCGCATCCGGCAATGCCAGCGGCAGGGTAGGCGCTTGTGCCATCAGATTATCGAGCTTTAAACTGACGCCCTGCGTATCCACCAGCGGAATCGCTTTCAAACGCTCCATGTCTTGTGTGATCGCACGGCGTAGCTGCACCACCTGCAATTTATCGGCGCGCGCCAGCCGTTGATCGGCCGCCTGCAACGCAATCAGCGCCGCGCGCACATTACCGGCCAGTGTGAGTTCACGGCTGGCGATATCCAGCGTCTGCTCAACTTCAGCGAGCAGCCAATCGTCCGGCGCTCTGGCTAATTCGCGGTACATTTCTTCCAGTGCAACCCGCTGACCCTGGAACTCGGCGAGCTTGCCTTCGAGCAACGCCACGCGATTTTGTGATTCGCGCAAATCGCGAATAATCTGTTCGGTGCGGATGGTGGTGTCTTTGAGCGCGTTACCTTGCTCGCCTAATTTCGTGCCAACATTAAACTGTAGATCACGGGCGGACTGATACGATTCCCATAGCGCACCGACGCTGCACGCCAACGCCACCGATGCAAGCACCAGCGCAGCGGACGCAAACCAACTGCGCTTGGCGGACACGGCTTTCGTCGACACGGGCGTGGTCGGCACGGCGGTCGCGGTGGCATAGGTTGCGTCGTGAGATGCTGAGTTGTCGTCGTTCATTTCAGATTCATTTGCGAATTTGCGTGCGAAGTTTTATCTGCAATTGCCACGCTTTGATTTCCAAGTAATTTCGGCTTAAGTTTTAACAAGGCGGCATGTAATGTTTCGCCGCCCATCGGCACCACCGACACATTCGTAAAACCCATTTTATGGGCAGCATCGCCCACTCGCGGATGCGGAACTAGCATCATACATTCGCGAAGGCCTTCCGCCCTATTCAGACCCGCCAAATTGTCCAGCAAGCTTTCCAGTGTCTCCACACTTAGAACCGAAAATGCAGGCATCGCGCCGCGCATACGCGCAACCTGGAGCGCCACATCAAGCCGCTCATGATCGCCCGCAGACGCCGTTACGGCACCACGCACATAGCACTCCAGCGTCGAGACTTTCGCGCCCCGCGCCCGCAACGTGTCTTGTAAAAATAGTCGTCCGCCGCCTTCGCTGGCGCCGCGAACGATCAGGATTTCTTTGCCGCCAATGTCTTGCAGCTCAGGCAGGGCCAGTAACGCCTCGCTGTCATTCCCGGACGCAGGGCATTGAATCTTGTTCAAGCCGTGTTCAACCAGCCTCAGCCGGGTGGCATTGCCAATTGCAAAAATGGCAGCTTCTTGCGGGAAGCCGCCGCGCGCCTCTATCGTCGCCACACCATACTCCGCCGCATTCGCGCTTACAAAAATAATTGCATCGGCCGACCTCAGGTGCGACATCGAAAAAGTCTCGTCGATGGTCGTCGCCGAAAGTGCTTCGATTTTCAGCACCGGAAACAACACAACCTCAGCACCGAGCGCTCGAAGCCAGTTTGCGCTGGCTTCGGCTTGCCGCCATGGCCGCGTCACCACAATCGTCAGACCGGTCAAATCAGACGCGTTGTCGAAGTTAGGGGTTGGCATGGGCAAATGTGCAGCGCGGTGGTTAATACAATCCGATGATCGGGCTAGCTTTGCTGCCGCGTGAGGGTCGCTAGAATTTCAGCGGCACCTTGTTCAATCAGCAGTTTTCCCAATGCCGCACCAACGCCTTCAGGATTTTTGATCGAGCCCGTCACGCTATCGCGAATCACCCGGGTGCCATCCGGTAACGCCACAAATCCTTCCAGCCGCAATTTGCCGTCAACGATTTGTCCGCGTCCACCCAGCGGCACGTCGCAGCTACCGGTCAGCGCACGGCCCAGCGCGCGCTCAGCTGCCACAATCGCCGTGGTTTCAGCGGTGGCGAACGGCGCCAGCCAGGCAGCAATATCGGTACGATCCGCGCGATACTCGATGCCCAATGCGCCCTGAGCGATGGCCGGTATAAAGCGCACGTCATCGAGTTCGGTTTTGATGCGCGCTTCAAAGCCCAATCGCTTCAGTCCGGCTGCCGCCAAAATGATCGCGTCAAATTCGTTGTTATCTAATTTCTTCAAACGCGTATTCACGTTGCCACGCAGTGGCTCAATCCGCATTTCGGGAAAATGATGGCGCAGCTGGCTTTCGCGACGCAAACTGGACGTGCCCACAATCGCACCTTTGGGCAAATCTTCGAGGCTGGCGTAACGGTTTGACACGAACGCATCGCGCACGTTTTCACGCGCGCCGACAATGGTCGCCGCAAATCCTTCCGGCAGCGTCATCGGCACGTCCTTCATCGAATGCACCGCAATATCCGCCCGTCCTTCCTCAATCGCGACTTCAAGCTCCTTAATAAACAAACCTTTGCCGCCGATCTGGGCGAGTGGCTTGTCGAGGATTTGATCGCCTTTGGTGGTCATGCCAATAATTTCAACCGTGCAACCCGCGTGCATTTCACGCAGCTGCGCCGCTACCCATTCACTCTGGACCATGGCTAGGGCACTTTCGCGGGAGGCAATTCGAATTAATTTGGGTAACGGAGTAGAGCTGACAGATTTGGTCATGGCGGCAGAGGCAAAAAATAGGAGCCAAATACTAGCACGGCGAGTGTGACAGCCCTTAATGCCTGCCTAAAGCCTCAACCTAAAGCCTCACCCCTCGCAAATCCAGATCAAGGCAAACAGCCAGTCGCGACTAAATTGACTTGAGTCATGATTTGCTGCGCTGCGGTAGAATGAAACCTTGCCTGTTGCAGGGGCGTCCAAGTTTTGCCGCAGCTCTGTCCCAGCCAATTGGGTGTCCGTGGCGCGACCGACTCACGGCAGCCACGCTCTCGACGTTTTTCATCTATTGAAGTGAACCATGGCACTAAATCCCGCCTATTTGCCCCCTGCCAAAGCCGCTAGAACATCCCGTGGCGGCGACGTATTGCCGTTTCCGTTAGCGCAAAAGCCACATGGCAGCGCAAATCATGACATTGCCGACGACGGCTCCACGATTCGTTTGCGCGAAATCCCCTACAACTACACATCGTTCTCGGATCGCGAAATCGTCATGCGGTTATTGGGCGACGATGCTTGGCAAATTTTGCTGGATTTACGCGGAGAGCGAAAAACCGGGCGCAGCGCGCGGATGTTATATGAAGTGCTGGGCGATATTTGGGTGGTAGAGCGCAACCCCTATTTACAAGATGATTTGCTCGATAACCCCAAACGCCGCGCCATGTTGATTGAAGCCATGCGCCATCGGCTGCGCGATATTGAGCGGCGGCGCGGTATCGATAACAACGACAGTAACCGGAGCAACGAAGGCACCGCGATTGATGCCAATTCTGAAACCCTAGCACTGGAGCGGTCTCGCAAGGTAATTATGCTGCTTGAGCGCGCCAATCGGGCAGTCGATAAATTCGAAGCTGAATTTCGCGAAACCTGGGATTTTCGCAAAAAAGTCGAGCGGCGCTTAGGCAAAATCACGCGTCGTGACAACATTGCTTTCGACGGCTTGGCGCGGGTGTCGCATGTGACCGACGCGACCGACTGGCGCGTCGAATATCCGTTTGTGGTGCTCTACCCCAACACCGAAGATGAATGCGCGCCGATGGTGGCCGCATTAATCGAACTGGGGCTCACTATCATCCCGCGCGGCGGCGGCACCGGCTATACCGGCGGCGCAATTCCGCTCACCAAAAACTCCGCGATCATCAACACTGAAAAGCTTGACCAACTCGACGCGGTTGAACGCATCACGCTGCCTGGTCTGAGTGAGCCGGTGGCAACCATCCGCTGCGGCGCAGGTGTCGTCACCCGCCGCGCCATGGAAGCTGCGGAAGCCGCCGGCTTGGTGTGGGCGTGCGATCCGACGAGTGCTGATGCGAGCTGTGTGGGTGGCAATGTGGCCATGAACGCGGGCGGAAAAAAAGCGGTGTTGTGGGGAACCGCGCTGGATAATTTGGCGTCATGGAAAATGGTCGACACCAACGGCGATTGGATGGAGATCGAGCGCCTTGAGCACAACCTCGGCAAGATCCACGATATCGCGATGGCAAAATTTCGCGTACGCCATTTCGACCCGACCGGCAAAACGCTGAAGTCGGAAGAAACACTAGAAATCCCCGGTGCCGCATTCCGCAAAACCGGGCTCGGCAAAGATGTGACCGACAAATTTTTAAGCGGTCTGCCGGGTATTCAAAAAGAAGGCTGCGACGGCATCATCACGTCGGCCCGATTTATTTTGCATCGCATGCCCAAGCACATTCGCACCGTGTGTCTGGAGTTTTTTGGACAGGTCAAAGAAGCAGTTCCGTCAATTGTCGAGATCAAAGATTATCTGGACACCAGCGATAAGGCGATTCTGGCGGGTCTCGAGCACTTGGACGAGCGCTATCTAAAAGCGGTCGGCTACGCAACCAAATCGCGGCGCAATCAGCGGCCAAAAATGGTGTTGATCGGCGATATTGTCTCCGATGACGAAAACGCGGTGATGGAGGCGGCCAGCCAGGTGGTGAGACTTGCAAACGCGCGGCATGGTGAAGGCTTTGTGGCCGTCACACCCGATGCGCGCAAGAAATTTTGGCTGGATCGCGCGCGCACGGCAGCGATTGCGAAACACACCAACGCATTCAAAATTAACGAAGATGTGGTGATTCCGCTAGACCGGCTCGGCGACTATTCGGACGGGATCGAGCGATTAAATATTGAGCTGTCGATCAAAAGCAAAATCCGCCTGTTGGACGCGCTCGATACACTGTTCAAAACCAATTTGCCATTACACGAAGATGACGAGAACATTTCGCGCGAGGAAATTTTTGGTTCGCGCATTGAGCAGGTAAATGAGCTGCTGGCGAACATTCATGCCCGCTGGGAATTCCTGCTGCTGAATCTGGATGTGCCGGTCGCCGATATCGTTGATGGACTAATCGCGGTCGGTCTGACCGATGTACAAATCAAAGCGATTTCGTCGGACACCACAGTCTTCAATCTGCTGCAAACCTACGCGCTGCGGGTGTCGTGGAAAACTGAACTCAAACAGCCGCTGTCGCAGATCTTCTCGGGCCGGGTCTTTGAGCGGGTAACCGCCAAAATCGCCGAGACCCACAAGCAGGTGTTGAAGGGTCGCGTATTTGTCGCGCTGCACATGCACGCGGGCGATGGCAATGTGCACACCAATATTCCCGTCAATTCCGACGACTACAGCATGCTACAAGAGGCCAATGCCGCCGTGGCGCGGATCATGGCATTTGCACGAAATCTAAATGGTGTGATTTCGGGTGAGCACGGTATTGGCATCACCAAGCTGGAGTTTTTAACGGCGGATGAAATCGCACCGTTCGTCGATTACAAGCAAAAGATCGATCCTGAAGGCCGCTTTAACAAAGGTAAGTTATTGCCGGGTGGCGATTTAACGCGCGCCTACACGCCATCGTTTTCGTTGCTCGGCGCGGAGTCTCTGATTCTGGAGCAAAGCGAAATCGGGCATATTGCGGATTCGATCAAGGATTGCCTGCGCTGCGGAAAATGCAAGCCCGTTTGCGCAACGCATGTGCCCCGCGCGAATTTGCTATATTCACCGCGCAATAAAATTCTTGGCACGTCACTTTTGATCGAAGCATTCTTGTACGAAGAGCAGACACGCAGAGGTGTTTCGTTGCGGCATTTCGATGAATTCTCTGACGTTGCCGATCACTGTACGGTTTGCCATAAATGCGAAAACCCCTGCCCGGTGGATATTGACTTCGGCGATGTGTCGATGGCGATGCGCGATTTATTGCGCAAACAAGGCAAGAAAAAATTCAATCCGGGTACAACCGCCGCGATGTTTTATCTGAACGCTAAGGATCCGACCACGATCAAGCTGTATAAGACGGTGATGATCGATTGGGGCTACAAACTGCAGCGGTTTGCGCATTCGCTCGCCAAGAAAACGTTGCTACTGCGCAAGCAAATAAAATCGCCGCCCGCAACCATCGGCAAGCCCGCCATCAAGGCGCAGGTGATTCATTTCATTAACAAACCGATGCCCGGCGGCCTGCCGAAAAAAACCGCGCGTGCGCTGCTCGATATTGAAGACAACACGATTGTGCCGATCATCCGTGACCCAGTAAAAGCGAATGTCGATGCGGAAGCGGTTTTCTATTTCCCCGGCTGTGGCTCGGAGCGTTTGTTTGGGCAAGTCGGCTTGGCGACTCAAGCGATGCTATATGAAGTCGGTGTACAAACGGTATTGCCGCCCGGCTATTTGTGTTGCGGATACCCGCAAACAGCGTCCGGCAATGCGGCCAAGGGCGAGCAAATCACGACTGAGAATCGGGTGCTGTTTCACCGCGTTGCGAATACGCTGAATTACCTTGATATTAAAACCGTGGTGGTCAGCTGCGGGACCTGCATGGATCAACTACAGAAATATGAATTCGAGAAAATTTTCCCCGGCTGCCGCTTGCTCGACATTCATGAATTTTTGCTTGAAAAAAGCGTCAAGCTCGAAGGGGTGACCGGAACACGTTACATGTATCACGACCCCTGCCACTCGCCGATGAAAACCTACCAGCCGCTGAAAGTGGTGAATGAATTGATGGGCGTACCGGTGACGGCGAATGAGCGCTGCTGCGGTGAATCGGGCACCTTGGCCGTGACCCGCCCGGATATCTCTACCCAAGTCCGGTTCCGCAAGGAAGAAGAGATGCGCAAAGGGGCGGATGCCTTGCGAGCCTTGCCGGTTGTATCCGCGCGCAATTCAACAGAGGTCGGAACACCGGCAGAGCCATTTAAAGGCGACGTCAAAATTCTCACGTCTTGCCCATCGTGTCTGCAAGGGCTATCGCGATTTGACGATGATTCGGGCACCACGGCGGATTACATCGTGGTCGAAATTGCGAAGCATATTTTGGGCAAAAACTGGATGGCAGATTACGTGGCGAAAGCCAACAACGGCGGCATTGAGCGGGTGCTGCTGTAGCGATGAATACGGTTGATTGCGAGCTGTGCGCGGGTGACGGTGGCGAAGTTTTGTATCGCAATGCTGAGTTACGTATTGTCGCGATCGAGGGCGCTGACGGTGAAACTTATCGGGGATTTTGTCGCGTTATCTGGAATCAGCATGTAAAAGAAATGACCGATCTGCCGTCCTCAGATCGATCAAGCTTCATGAAAACGGTTTTCAAGCTTGAGGCGGTGCTACGAGAGCGGTTGATGCCTGAAAAAATGAATGTCGCCAGCTTGGGGAATATGACACCGCACCTGCATTGGCATGTGATTCCGCGGTTTGTTGGCGATGCCACTTTTCCGAAACCGATTTGGGCGGCACCGGATCGCCCGCATCCCAATGAACAAGCAGACGGACAGGCTAGCGCCCATATTGGTACACTATCTTCGAACGGTAATCTAAAACCATCCGATTGGGCATGGCGGGAGGCAGTTCGCCAAGCTTTTAGCTCGGCGGAATGGCGCTAAACATTGAGCTTAAAGAAAAAGTTGAAAGCAGCTTTTCAAACTTCACTCTTCGACATCAGTTTGCAACATAGCAACATAACCTAAAAGTTGGTGCCCTCCGTTCGGCGCAGCAGTCAGGATATTGAGGAGCTTCACATGGCAACATACACGGCAGCAAATCATTTCCCGCCACCCAAATCGGCGTCGATGTTTTTTAGTGACGCGCGCACCTGCAAAGAATGGCTGAAGTCGATGCCGATGACCAATATTGCGCAGGCACAGCAGGGCATACTGGATTCACTGCGGATGATGAATCGCAGCGATGATTTTATGCCGGTTGAAAGACTTACCAGCATGGAGCTGCTGCGTGAGACGGTCGCGTATCTGCTGGGCGAGCAGCGAACCAGATTTGTCGGCAAGACCATCCCTCTGGCCGCTACCGAATACACCGCGTGGAATGTCTCGCGCAGCCTGGTTGCAGAAATGGAGGAAGGCTATCGGCGCTGCTGGGTGGACGTGTGCAATTCAGATGAACACATGGGTGCGCATGCTGCGCTCATCATCCAGCGAACGATCCGCTATCTCGGTCTGCAAATGCTGCTCACCGGCTTTATCTATCGCCGCTTCGACACCAGTCTGTGGATGCGCCTCCACTCGCTTTGGATGGAAGCCGAGCAGCGCAATCTATGCGATGTGCGCGTCAAAGACTCGGTGGGTGCCATTGATGGCAATTCAAGTGTGGCGCAAGCCTACACAGCGGTGGTGTTGGGCCAGCTCGCGAACATCTACGAACTATCTGCGCGCCAGATTGATTTTGTTGATGCTGTGATGAAGCGCTTTGGGCAGAAAGTATCGATCGTGCGCGAAACCGCCGCCAATGCCCAAGGGCTCACGCTGGGCGTCGATCTACTCGCCAATACCGGCGCCGGCTTTAGTGCCAGTGCTGCGCCCGCGGAACATGTCCGCTTCATTGATATGACCGATATTTCGCGCTCCATTCGCCGCCGTATCAAAAAGCTAAACGATGGTGAAGATCCCGTCACAATGGATCTGCCGGGCGACTGGAAACCTCTCGACGCACGCGACCAGTTGGTGCGCCTGCATTTGCTATGGTGCGAGGGGCGGCCACCGCGCGGTGCCATTACCGTGCCCCGCGAAAAAGATGCGATTTTATCGTTCGGCATTGGCGAAACCCACTTCCTGCTGTCGGGAGACGTGTTTGACCAGCCGGATGCCAAGCGCGAGATGAGCCGCCAGGAAACCAATGATATCGCCATGTTCGGCAAGGTCTCTGAAGCCACCCTCCGCGCCAAAAATGCCGACCTCAATTACAGCACCGAAACCTGGGGAGTGATTGACGAAAGCCGCGGTGCATTCCGGTTGTTGCGGCCCGCAAACTCGCCGCGCGGCGTGGCGATCGGTAAATTAGTCGGCATGAAAATCGGCAAGGAAAGCGCATTTTATTTGGGTGTGATTCGCGAAATAGTCGAAGAGCCGGAAAACAATATCGTGGTCACCGTATCCATGTTACCCGGCAAGCCTGAACCCGCCGCAGTACGTTCCGGCGATTTGCGCACCCGCGGCAGCCTGACCTATGTGCAGGGTTTTCGCCTGCCTGCAATGGACGCGCTCAAAATTCCTGAGACGCTTATCGTTCCGTCCGGCCTCGCACAACGGGGTCGCGGAATTGATCTTTTCCAGCACGGTCATGGCAACTCAAAACAAGTCACGCTCTATGATTTCGTCGAACGCGGGCTCGACTTTGATCGAGTAACATTGCTTTAGGTATTCGCCGGCTTGGGGACAAACCTCTAGAATTGGCGGGGGTTTTGAAGCGCTTTTGCTCTGAAACGCACGCCGTTATTGCACTTTGCAAGCCCGTTTGCCGAAGGCTAACTGACAATCTCAATTTGCGACGGTCAGGTTCCCGTAGATTCCCGACGCGGCCTGCAAAAATCAAACGCGAGCAGACATTTTCTCCAGCGCTTCAATAAATAGCGCCGCGCTGTTAAAACCTTTCTGATCAAAAATTTCGACCATGCAGGTCGGCGACGTGACGTTCACTTCCGTCAAATAGTCGCCAATCACGTCCAGCCCCACCAGCGTCAGGCCATCCGCGACCAGCGTCGGGCCCAGCGCCTCGGCAATCTCATGGTCGCGCTTAGTGAGCGGCTGTGCGACGCCAGTGCCACCTTGGGCGAGGTTGCCGCGCGTCTCGCCGGCTTTTGGAATTCTCGCCAACGCGTACGGCACCGCTTTGCCGTTAATTAAAATCACGCGCTTGTCGCCCGCGGAAATCTGCGGAATATAGCGCTGCGCCATCACGCTGCAGGTACCATCCAGTGTCTGGACTTGCAAAATCGCATTACGATTCGGATCGGTTTTGCTGACCTTAAAAATAGAGGTGCCGCCCATCCCGTCGAGCTTCTTGACGATCACATCGTTGTGCTCATCAATAAAGGCGTGAATGCGGCTCATATCGCGCGTGACCAAGGTGGGCGCGACAAATTCCGGGAATTTTGCAACCGCCAGTTTCTCGTTGTAGTCGCGCAGTGAGGCGGCACGATTGACCACGCGCGCGCCTTGGTTTTCGGCCATGCTCAGCAATAACGTGGCGTACAAATACTCCTGATCGAACGGCGGATCTTTACGCATCACGACGGCATCAAATTCATGCAGTGCTGTTTCCGCCTGACCCACAACTTTAAACCACGCGTCATTGTCGGCCGCCAGCGACAGGCTGGAAACCCGCGCCGATATTAGGCCTCCGGGCATCATTACCATATCGCCGACTTCAAACGCAAACACCGCATGGCCGCGTTTGGCGGCCTCACGCATCATAAAAACGGTGGAGTCCTTGTTCGCCTTAAGGTGATCCAGCGGGTCGGTGATGAAGGCAATTTTCATGTTCTATTTATGCAGCAATGAGCTTCGGCTGCGGCGCGGGAATCGCATCGACATCAATGGTTTTCTCCAATTGTTCCAGCTCTTTTGCCGCGGCCAGCATCGCCAATCGCGCCACCACGCCGTAGGTGTAAAACCGGTTCGGCGGCGCATCGGGCGCACCCGCGCAATCGGGCGTATGGCAATCTGTTTCGAATGCGAGCGGCACAAAACTCATGCCGCGCGAGTTCAGGTTTTCATCGATGCCGCGATCTGTATTGACCCGATAGAAGCCGCCGACCACAAATTGATCCATCATGTAAACCACCGGCTCGGCAACTGCGCCGTTCACGCTTTCGAAGGTGTAAACGCCTTCTTGGATGATGACCTCATTTACTTCGAGGCCCTCTTTTACGACCGCCATTTTGTTGCGCTCTTTACGGTTGAGTCCGCGCACATCGTCCGCCGAACGCGCCGTCAGCACGCCCATGCCGTAGGTGCCGGCATCGGCTTTGACGATGACAAATGGTTTTTCCTTGATGCCATATTCTTTGTATTTCACCGTCATCTCGGCGAGTACCGCTTCAACGTTGGCGGCCAGACATTCTTCGCCTTCCTGCGCGCTGAAATTCACCCGCCCACATTGGCTGAAGATTGGATTAATCAGCCACGGATCGATGCCGATGATCTTAGCAAAATCCTCGGCAACGCGATCATATGCGTGGAAGTGCAGCGTCTTCCGACGCGTCGTCCAACCCGCGTAAAGCGGCGGCACCACTTGCTGTTCAAGGCCTTTTAAAATATCCATCACGCCGGCCGACAAATCGTTGTTCAGCAAAATCGCGCAAGGGTCAAAGCCTTCCAGCGACAAGCGATTGCCTTTACGGATGATCGGCTCCAGCACCAGCTTTTCCCCGTTCGGCAGATCAAGGGTGGTGGGCGAAGTAATCTCAGGCAATAGCGAACCGATCCGTACTTCCATGCCCGCGCTCAGTAAAATCTTTTGAATGGCCGCGACGTTGGAGAGATAGAAAAGGTTACGCGTGTGATTTTCGGGAATCAGTAAAAACCGTTGCTTATCCGGACAGATTTTTTGCACCGCAGACATCGCGGCATGCACGCACAGCGGCAGAAAATCCGGATTCAGATTATTGAAACCGCCCGGGAATAAATTGGTATCGACCGGTGCCAGCTTGAAACCGGAATTACGCAGATCAACCGAGGAATAAAACGGCAGCGTATTTTCGAGCCATTGATTGCGAAACCAGCGCTCGATCTGAGGCATCGAATCGAGAATTTTTTTCTCGAGGTCAAGCAGCGGGCCGGTGAGTGAAGTGGTGAGATGTGGAACCATAGTTTTTTCGACAAACTGATTGTTTTTGGCGATTGCACTGACCGCAACACAGTGACCTTATTGCACGCGCCTTAAAAACAGCCAGTACATCACCCTTTTTTACGTTGAATTCGCATACATGTGGGCGACTGAAAGCAAATCAAGCTGCTCAAGTCCCACGCCGGGATGTCGAGTTTACCCCGTTTCGATCACCGGCTCTGTGACGTTTTCCGGGGAAATTGACGAAGCTATTTCACAGCACGAATGATAAAATGTCACACAAAATTTTTGAAAGTATCGCGTGCTCATCACCAGCAATATCACCATGCAGTTCGGCGCTAAGCCCTTGTTTGAAAACGTTTCCGTCAAATTCGGCGACGGCAATCGTTACGGCCTGATCGGTGCCAACGGTTGCGGCAAATCCACCTTTATGAAAATTCTCGGTGGCGATCTCGAACAATCGAGCGGGGAAGTCGCAAAAGAGCGCCACGAGCGGCTCGGCAAGTTGCGCCAGGACCAGTTCGCATTCGAGGACGTTCGCGTGCTCGACGTGGTGATGATGGGCCACACTGAGCTATGGGCGGCGATTCACGAACGCGATGCGATTTACGCGAATCTGGAGGCCACCGAAGACGACTACATGCGCGCGGCAGACTTGGAAGCCAAGGTCGCCGAATATGACGGCTATTCGGCCGAGGCGCGGGCGGGCGAGCTGTTGCTGGGCTCCGGTATTGCGCTGGAATTTCATAACGGTCCGATGTCGGTGATCGCCCCCGGCTTGAAGCTGCGCGTGTTGCTGGCGCAGGCGTTGTTCTCTGACCCCGAAATTTTGCTGCTCGATGAGCCGACCAATAACTTGGACATCAACACAATCCGCTGGCTGGAAGATATCTTGAACGCGCGGCAATCGACGATGATCATCATTTCGCATGACCGGCATTTTCTCAATTCGGTCTGCACCCACATGGCCGATCTGGACTACGGAAACATCACCATCTACCCTGGCAATTACGATGACTACATGCTCGCCTCCACGCAGGCGCGCGAGAAAATGGTGTCGTCAAATTCGAAAGCGAAAGAGCGGATTTCGGATTTACAGGATTTTGTGCGGCGATTCTCTGCCAATAAATCGAAGGCACGCCAGGCCACATCGCGCGTCAAACAAATTGAAAAAATCAAAGCCGAAGCGATCGAGGTCAAACCATCATCGCGCCAATATCCATTCATCCGTTTTGATTTTGATGAAAAGGAAAAGCTGCATCGCTTGGCTGTTGAAGTTGAAAAGCTCAACAAGAAATTTGACGGCATGCCCAAGCCGCTGTTTTCAAATCTGAATTTAATGGTCGAAGCAGGCGAAAAAATCGCCATCATTGGCCCGAATGGCGTAGGCAAAACCACGCTATTGCGGATCCTCGCAGGCGACTTGACCCCGGATCACGGCAAAGTGAAATGGGCCGAAAAAGCCAAGCCGGGTTACTTCGCGCAGGATCATGCGGCGGAATTCGCGCGCGATGAGAACCTATTTGACTGGATGAACCAGTGGCGCACCCAAAACGAAGATGAGCAAACCATTCGCGGCGTATTGGGACGGCTGTTATTTTCAAGCGACGACATTAAAAAGAGCTGCACCATTATTTCCGGCGGTGAGGAAGGCCGCATGTTGTTTGGCAAATTACTGCTCACTCACCCCAATGTGCTGTTGATGGATGAGCCCACCAATCACATGGATATGGAATCGATTGAATCGCTCAACACCGCGCTCGAAAAATTCAAGGGCACGCTGATTTTTGTATCGCACGACCGCGAATTCATTTCATCACTCGCCACCCGCATTATCGATATCAGAGAGAACGGCATCGCCGATTTTCACGGCAACTATGATGAATATTTGCAAAGTCAGGGTATTGCGGCGTAGATCTTTCTGACTCCACCACGTGCTTTCTAACGCCGCCTGTTATGCCACCACATGAATCCGCTGACCACATTCTTTTCCGCATCACCGATCCTAAGCGCCTCGTTGCTGCTGGTCGCCAGCAATGTGTTCATGACGTTCGCGTGGTACGCGCACCTTAAAAATCTATCGGATAAGTTTTGGAAAGTTCGCGTGGTGGATTGCCGCGCTAATTAGCTGGGGCATCGCGCTATTCGAATATCTACTACAAGTCCCCGCCAACAGAATCAGCCACACCGAAATGAATTTGGGACAGCTTAAAATTTTGCAGGAAGTGATCGCTCTCAGCGTGTTTGTGCCGTTTGCGCTGCTGTATATGAATGAGAAACTGAGCTGGAATTATTTGTGGGCGGGGCTTTGTTTGCTGGGGGCGGTTTATTTTATTTTTAAGGGTTAGCGTTTTCGTAGCCTCAACCCCATCCCAACTGTACCAAGGCATTCTCAGCTTTGCTAGTAGACCCAGTGGCTTCGGCTAACTTGGCCAAAGCGTCTGCTCGACAGCTGGGGAGAACGTAACCTTTTTCATCGACGAGCGAGAGTCCCGCCGCAGCAACCACGTTACCGAGAATTGCGAGTACGGCACTCATTTCGAGGATGCTTGAAAAAATAGGGCGCGGCTCCCACGAGCCTTCGCCATGCCAGGCAAGCGATACCGCTCCTGAACACCGAGAGAAAATAAAAGGATCCGCACCACAGTCAGCGACGACAAGCCAATCGTCATCCCAATCCTGAATTCGATCTCCATTCCTTCCATCTATGCGATAGCCCACTTGATAACGCCAAAGATCGGCAAGGCGCGGGATGAAGTAGCTATTACCGTAACCACGAATACTGAGGTCAACAGGGCCGACATCAAGATAGAAAGCACTAACCTCGGGCGGCAACTCGAACGAACCGTCCCAATCGAGGGCCTTTTGCGGCGTCAGCTCACCAAATGGTTCAAGCAGTTGTAAAACTCGGCCAGACGAAATCATTGGTGGTGAGCTAGCACAGTTTGCGAAGAGATGATGTGTCCGTCACGCCACACGAAGCACAAGGCGCCTCCCAAACGCGTTGACATATCTTTGCACCATCGAGATGGACGGAGATTGCTTGCCTGTTGCCAATTGCCGTTACAAACGTGCCACAGCGGGCTCTTGCGTGCCCATTCGTTCTGCGACTTGCGCCTGCGTGTGTCCGGCATCTTGACGCGTTTGAGTAGGGCCTCGAGGAGGGCACTTTCCTCGCGCTAACACGCTCAACCTCGGCGCGCACGCCCGAACGATGCAGCAATTTCTCCGCGAGTTCTTTATATATGTTTGCACTTCTAACCCGTTTCAGTCGATCAAGTTAAACCGTCCAATTCCAAAGATCCAAATTGGGCACCCAGGTGCTCACATTAGCTGCCCAACGAACGGCTACTTTTCAGCCATCACTCACGTCCGTAAATGAACACCGAAGCTCGCACGCGACCAGTCTCAGCCGCTTGTCTCGCGTCCAAAGTTTTGCTCCGCTGATCGCAGCGGAGGCAAGCAGATGAACATCGACATAGCCGATCCCTTTGCCGTGCAGACGATGTTGGTCTAAATAAATAAGCGCCTCGTCAGATTCGGCAACCAATGCCGCCGGCAGATTCAACAGCAAGTCCAGCGTCAGCGCGCGATCAGCCAAAATGCCGCAGGCAATTTCGCCCACAACAAGGGGATGCATGAACACCAAATTAGCGTTGAGGAGATCGACAAGCTGAGCATCTCTGCGGCGCAAATGATCTACCCACACAGACGTATCGACCAGTATCAAGCGATACTTTTAGGTCGACGTGGTGCGACTTTCAGTTTTTTCTGACTGCCTCCGAGCAATGCCAAGCGTTTGGCGCTTTCACGCTCGATTAGCGCCTTCAGACTTTCTTGGAGCAGAGCTGACCGGTCAAGTGGGCCGACAAGTTTAAGCGCCTTAGAAAGAAGATTTTCATCGATTGTTACCGTGGTTCGCATTCAGCGCCTCCATTTGATCGCACCAATCTTAACATCAGTTGATGCGAATTTTGATGTTTTATCACGAGTGATGCCTGCATGAAGCTGCTGAGATGATGGCATATCATTTTGGTGGGTGACGGTAGACAGCCGGCTAGCGCAGCCGTTAGATTTAACAACGATGGCATATTGCAACCGTACCAAAGCCGGCCGTAACCTGCCTGGACAGCATCACGAAGAATTGCACGCAAAGTAGGTGGGAGTAAAGACCCAACACGAGCAAAGTCAAGGCCCTTACCGGTGCCGATGCTCAAACACCACTTCGCCTACGGGGTTTCACGGTTCAGCGCAACCGCCCCCGCACAAATTCAATATGCACTTTCAAATCATAAAGCTCGCGCGCGAAGGCGAGTGGGACCCGGACGTTATCCGCGCGGGCTTCGATTTTATTGAGCTTGCCTAAAATATTCTCAGCGTCGTGGCTGGCGGGTTTGGCGTTCATGGCTTCGCTATCGAGATGGCGCACTTCGGCGTACCAACGATATATGCGTTCACGCATCCGCCAGTTGTACAGCGCAGGCAGCAGGCGCGCGGCAGGGATGCCGATGGCTAACAGCGGCACCAATAAAATCAGCGCACGCTCGACCCAGACGCTGACCCAAAACGGCAAATGCCGCTGTAGAAAACTCACGCCCGATGTGAAGTATCGGTCTGCATCCGCATGGATCGGCACATCAGTGCCGCGTGTGGTCGGGAAATCGCCGGCCTTATGGAACCAGCCGCTGCCGTGATGGATTTCTTTAGCGGCTTCGGCGAGGATGCGAATCAGCGCGGGGTGCAAATCATTGCGCACCAACAGCTGCGACATGGCGGCGATCAGCGGGACTTCTTCGGGCGGAATGTTTTTGGCGAGATCGATCATACCGGGCGCTAATTTCACGGTGGTCAGTGAAGGAAAATGCCGGCTTAATGCGGCGGACTGCGCAAACCCTAGCAGCCGGATATTGGGTTCACGTAGCAGGGTTTGCACCTGCGCGGAGTCTTCGCCGGTGACGACGGCCACGGCTTCTACTTCGCGATTAAGCAACGCGGTCGCGGCGGGAATGCCGTTCAAATCCGCGTGTGGCTGGGTTTCAATATCGATGCCGTATGCCGCAAATAAATCGACCATCACCCGTCGCGTACCGCTGCCGCGACTGCCGATGGCGATTTTTTTGCCCGCCAAATCGCTGACCTGAGTGATCGTGTGTTTGGGATCGGCGCGATAAAAACTCCATAGCGGCTCTGGGTACACACCGGCGACCGCTGATAACCAAACCGCGTCTTCCATCGTGGCGCTGCCGGTCTGCGCAAACGCCGCCGATACGCCCGAATCATCATCCAATAATTTCGCGCGATTCTCCAACGAACCGGTGGTCACGCGAAGCTCGACGGTGATTCCGCGCTTGGCGAGCACATCGCGATAGCGCTCACCCGCACGATATGCGGCCCCGCCCTCAGCGCCAGTGGCCATGACGATGGTGCGCGGCGGCGCAGGTTGCCAAAAATAATTGATTACAAAAATCGTCGCCACAAGGCCCAGCAGCCACGGCCCGACCAGCCAGATCCATTCACGAATCGTTAATCCACGCCAATGCATTGGGGGAGTTTTCCTTTTAGAGTTGCCTGGTTAATTGGTGAGAAAATGCGAGCTTGATCATTTAAGTCTACAACATGCACATTCATATTCTCGGTATTTGCGGCACATTCATGGGCGGGTTGGCGGCGCTTGCCAAAGAAGCCGGGCACACCGTCAGTGGCTGCGATGCGAATGTCTATCCGCCGATGTCAACCCAGCTGGCGTCGCTCGGTATTGGTTTGCATGAAGGTTTTGATGCGGAGCAATTGAACGAATTCAGAGCCGATCTTTACGTCGTGGGTAACGCGATGACGCGCGGCAAACCGGTGATCGAAGAAATTTTAAATCGCGGCCTGCCGTATATCTCCGGCCCACAATGGCTGGGCGAAAACGTGTTGCGCGGCAAATGGGTGCTTGCGGTGGCGGGCACCCACGGCAAAACGTCGACGTCCTCAATGTTGGCGTGGATATTGGATTACGCGGGCGTGGCACCGGGGTTTTTGATCGGTGGGATTGCGAAAAATTTCGGCATCTCGGCGCGTTCGCCCAAAGGTGATTCTCCGTTTTTCGTGATCGAGGCGGATGAATACGACACCGCGTTTTTTGATAAGCGCTCTAAATTTGTTCACTATTCACCGCGCACCGCGGTGCTGAATAATCTTGAATATGATCACGCCGATATTTTTCCGAACGTGGAGGCGATTCAAACGCAGTTTCATCATCTGGTGCGCACAATTCCGGCGAATGGTTTGATCGTCAGTAACGGCAGCGATAAAAATCTCGACGCGACGATTGCGAAAGGCTGCTGGACGCCGATTGAAAAGTTCGGGCCCGGTCATGCATGGGATTTCAGACGCGGCGCGGAAGAAGGCCAATTTGATGTGCTGCTCAATGGCGACAAAAAAGGCGAAGTCGCTTGGGGACAAATGGGATCGCACAACACGATGAACGCACTTGCGGCAATTGCAGCAGCGCGCCACGCGGGTGTGCCGACCAAGATCGCGATTGAGGCCCTGAACCAGTTTGAAGGTGTCGCGCGGCGCATGGAGGTGCGCGGCGTGGTGAATGGCGTCACGGTATACGACGACTTCGCGCATCATCCGACAGCGATTCAAACCACCGTCACCGGCCTGCGCAAAAAAATCGGCAGTGAAAAGAACGCGCGCATCCTCGCCGTGCTGGAACCACGCTCGAATACGATGAAGCTCGGCACGATGAATTCGGCCTTGCCCGGCTCACTCAGCAACGCGGATATGGCGTTTGTTTATGCAAATAATTTGGGCTGGGATGTGGCCAAAACGTTTGAAGAAATTGGCGCCAAAGCCAGCATCTTTAATGACCTGGACACGATGGTAAAAACGATCGCCGAGATGGCGAAATCCGGCGATCATATTTTGGTAATGAGCAATGGCGGCTTTGGCGGTGTGCATGGAAAACTTTTGGATGCGATTGGCGCTTGCCAATTGAATCGCTGAGGTTATCTGGGCCGATCATTAAATGCCGTGAGGCACGAGACGAGCAGCGGCGGCATGTTGCAGCGCAGCGTGCTTTTTGTTTTGAAAGTCCGTAGTCTCCAATTCACTTGAGCGAAGTGTGTGGTGTGTTTTTAGTTTACGAGGTAGTTTTGTTCTGCATGAGGCGACCTGCAGAGCATCCTCCCAGCCGTTAAAACGCTGAACGTAAATTTGTAAATCCAACACTGGCGCCAACCAGTCTTGCGAATGCGAGGAGGAGAACGCGGACATCGGCGACACGCCAGATGACCCAGTCAGACAGCGCGGTGGGTGTGGACATGAGCGCCACATTCACCGCGCGATCTGATGTGAGGCGCAGACTATTTCGTGAGCCTTCATTACTTTAAATTCTTGATGCGTTTCGTTTAAGGACATTGTCTGCCTTCAACTGTCAGGGCGCTGCTTTTGCATTGAACTTCAGATGGATGCAATCGATGATCGACGCCACGTTAGCCGCTCCATCACCGTCCACTTTTTAAGCGCTCATGCCTACGATTGTTTACGCGCACGGCTTCAAAAGTTCATCGCGTTCACGCAAGGCAACGCAAATGCGTGATTATCTTTTAGCGCATCACACTGACATACATTTTTACGCGCCTGATCTCAGCTTCGATCCTGCCGTTGCGATCAATGAGTTGATGCAATGCTGTGCAAATATCCCTGCGCGCGATCTCACGCTGGTGGGTAGCTCGCTCGGCGGCTTTTATGCGCAGGTGATTGCCGAGAAGCTGGGTTGTCGCGCGGCACTACTCAACCCGTCGATCCGGCCGTTCGATACGCTTGGCCAATACCTCGGCCCGCAGACAAATTTATACACCGGTGAAGTTTTTGAATTCACGGCGAACCATGTCAAAGCATTGCGCGATTTATTTGTGGCGCAGGTCACGCATGCCGAGCGATATTTATTGATCGTTGAAACCGGCGATGAGGTGCTCGACTATCGCGCGGCAGTAGCTTGCTATGCCGATGCCGCACAAATTGTGTTCGAGGGTGGCGACCATGAATTGGCGTCATTTCCTGCGCATATTCCCGCGCTGATGATGTTTGCGCTGGGCGGATAAGCCGCGCAAATCGAATCATAAAAATAGTAAACCCCTTTACTGGCGGTCGATTTGGCGAATTTCTGCCTCGAAAGCCCCGCCAGTCGGCGTTCTTATCACTTGGCGCGCAAAAAAAATCTTAAATCTGCAAATCCTAAATTCTCAATACCCTTCCACCGATCCATCGCTGCGCTTGTCATATCCGCCGGCCAGCGCGCCGGTTTTTGCGCGAATCAACGCGCCTGCATGCCCGACACTTTCATCCCAATCGCCCAGCCATTCGACGTCGTGGCCCCGCGCTTTCAAATCATTGAAAACGCGCTCATCAAATCGGCGCTCGATTTTGAGTGAATCTGACAACGTGCCCCAGGTGCGGCCCAGCAACCATCGCGGCGCATCAATCGCCGCCTGCGGGCTCATACCGAAATTGGCAATTCGGGTGAACACGGCGCACTGCGTCTGCGGCTGACCATCGCCACCCATCGTGCCGTAAGGCATCACGCGGCCATCGCTGAACAACATCATCGCGGGGTTCAGAGTATGGAAAGGTTTTTTGCCCGGCTTCAACGCCAGCAGCGCGGTCGGATCGAGTGAGAAACTAGCGCCACGATTTTGCCAATTGATGCCGCTTTCCGCGAGCACCACGCCCGATCCAAACTCGTGATAAATCGATTGTATGAACGACACCGCGCGGCCCTCGCCGTCAATCACGCCCATCCAGATGGTGTCGGCAGGCTTGAGATTTTTGCCCCACGGGGCGGCTTTTTGCGTGCTGATTTTCGCCGCCAGCGCGGCCACAATATCGTCGTCCAATAGCGATTGCGGATGCACTTTCATGTGTGCCGGATCGGTAACGTGCTTATCGCGAATGCTGAACGCTTGCTTGGTCGCTTCGACGCAGAGGTGGACGTAATCTGCGCCAACGGGATCGAGGTTTTCCAGCCCCAACTTATCGAGAATGGCGAGGATGAGCAGTGACACCACACCCTGCGTTGGTGGCGTCATATTGTAGAGCGTGCCGAGCGAATGCGGGCGGTTAAGCGGCTCGCGAAACATTGCTTCGTATTGGCGCAAATCGTCGAACGAAACGAGGCCGCCAATTTTTGCAAAATCTCTCGCGATGCTGTCGGCGATGTCCCCGGTATAAAAATCAGCAAGCCCTTTTTTGGCGAGATGTTCTAGGGTGTTGGCCAGACGCGGCATTTTGAAATTACTGCCCGCTGCCGGTGCCTCTTTTGCGATTAAAAATGATTCCGCGAACCCGGGCTGCGGTGTCAGCTCAGCCGCTTTGGCGTGGGTGCTGGCATATTGGCTATTGGTGACCGTGATGCCCTCGCGCGCATGGCGGATGGCGTTTTCCAAAATCGCGGTCAACGGCAGTTTCCCGCCCCATTGTTTCGAAAGCATCAACGCGCTTTCCCAGCCTGACACGGTGCCCGCGATTGTGTTCGCCGCAAGTGGACCCCGGATTGGGATTGAATCGTGGCCGGCGCTTTTGTAGAAATCGATGCTGGCCCGCGCGACCGCAGCACCACAGGCATCAATCGCGACCGGCACCTTGCCAGGCTGGTGAATCAACCAAAATGCGTCACCGCCGATCGCTGTCATGTGCGGGTAAACCGCCGCGATCGTGGCCGCAGCCCCGACCATGGCTTCAATGGCATTGGCGCCCTCGCGCAGTAGATGCGTGGCCGTTTTTGCGGCTTCATGGTGTGATGCAACGGCGATGCCGCCCTTGTAGGTTCGATCCATATTTATTCCTTATTTTCTTCCGCGATTATGCGACATGGGTTATGCCAAACCCCGCAGGTATAATTTTGGCTCTTGTTATTACAAATATCTCCGCCAAAATATGAATGTTTTTTACGAAGAAGACGGCGGTTTCAAAGTTGCGCACGTGATGACGGACATCGTCACTTCGCTGCAGGTTGAGTCAATCAGCGGCAAACGAAGCAAAATCAAAGCGAATCAAGTCCTGCTCAAGTTTGAGTCCGCGTTGGGGGAATTCATGCCCGCCGCCGAAAAACTGTCAGCCGATATTGACGCGGATTTTTTATGGGAAGTGTGCGGCACCACGGAATTCGGCTGTGAGCAATTGGCACTGGATTATTTTGGTCACGCGCCCTCACCCATCGAGTCGGCCGCCGCTGCGATCAAACTGCATTCGGCACCGATGTATTTTTATAAACGTGGCAAGGGTCGCTATCAAGCGGCACCCGAAGAAAATTTGAAGGCCGCGCTGGCCAGTATCGAGCGAAAAAAACGCGAAACCGAACAAATGGCGGCCTGGACCAGCCAATTGAAATCAGGCGTGATGCCCGAAGAAATGCGGCCCCATCTGAGCATGCTGCTGTACAAGCCGGATCGCAATACGCTGTTGATGAAAGCCGCCGAAGCGGCGGTCGCCGAGACGCAAATGCCGCTGCCGAAGTTATTGTTCAACGCGGGCGCGTGGACCGACCGGACCAATGCACCGCACGACTATCATCTGGGCAAATTTCTGGCTGATTATTTTCCGCGCGGCGTGGATTATCAGGGCGCGGTGGACGCGACGGCGCCGCAAAATTTGCCGTTGGCCAACGTGACGGCGTTTAGTATTGATGATGCGACGACGACCGAGATTGACGATGCTTTTTCGATTTATCATGAGGCGGATGGCAGTATCGAGATTGGTATTCATATTGCCGCGCCGGCGCTATTTTTTGATCGTGACAGTGCGCTTGAAAAGCTGGCCGCAAACCGACTATCGACGGTCTATTTCCCCGGCCAAAAAATTACCATGCTGCCTGCTTCGGCGGTCGAGCTCGCGACACTCGCCGAAGGTCGCACTTGTCCGGCTGTTTCGTTTTATGCGCGTTTTGCGGCCGATTCACTCGATCTTATTTCCACTCGTTCGGCAATTGAGCAGGTTGCGATTGAGCGTAACTTGCGGATAGATACGCTGGAGAGATATTTTCACGAAGAGTCGGTCGCCGCGGGATTAGCCGAGGGCGAATATGGCCGAGAACTGATTTTGCTGCACAAAATCGCTAAAAAGCTGGGCGCGCGGCGCGGCAAAAACGAAGCCGAGCAGGACAAGCTGGATTTCAATTTCGAGGTCAACGAAGGCCGTGTATTGATCACACCGCGCAAGCGTGGGAGCCCGATTGACACGGTGGTCTCTGAATTCATGATTTTTGCGAATAGCGAATGGGGCAAGTTACTCGCTGAGAATAGCGTGGCCGGCATTTATCGCGCGCAGCAAAATCAGAAAACCCGCATGACCACGGAAGCGCTCCCACATGAAGGGTTGGGCGTGGCTCAATACGCATGGTCATCGTCACCGCTACGTCGCTATGTGGATCTGGTCAACCAACGTCAGCTGATTGCATTGTTGCGATCTGAGCCGCCGCCATTCGCCAAACGCTCGCCCGAGCTTAACGAAATCGTGCGGAAATTCGATGTGACTTATGACGCGTATGCGGAGTTTCAGCGCGAACTCGAACGCTATTGGTGTTTCCGCTTTTTAGAGCAGGAAAGCATTCGCGAATTTGATGGCACACTGATTCGCGATGAGTTGGTCAGGGCGCGTTTGTTGCCGCTGGTCGTGAAGCTGGATAAAAGCCCGGCATTGCCAGGCAAAACTCCCGTCAAGGTCGTCGTTGGTGAAATTGATTACTGGGCGATTTCCGGGCAATTCACTCTCGCACCGCAAGCAGCGGATGAGACGGTCTAGGATTGAAATCGAGATCGATAAAATAAGCGATGCGAGGACATCCACAAAGCTTCACGTCAGCATCGAAAGCACATTAAAATTCACGAATGGCGATTTTGATTTTTTTGGGTTTGTGAACAATGCTTGAAAAGCCGCGCAAGGTGGTAAAGCAAGTCGATGCCCGCATCGCAAAAAAGTTCAACGCCAAACTTGCGGTCGTGGCCGCGATCCCACCACCGCCGGTATTTCTATCTGTGCATCGCGCGATTGCGCTTTCGATACCGATGCAAACGGCCACGCTGGCTTCGCTTGCAGCGCATCTTTTACTAGCCCTCTTGGTCTATCTGTTGATGACCTTCGGCTTGCTCAATTCGAGTGCGCTGGCACCGCCGCATAACGTCATGGACGTGGTGCTGGTCAATTCGAAATCGCTCACCGCACCCACCAAGGCTGATGCGCTGGCCCAAGCCAATCTTGACGGCGGCGGGAATACGGATGAAGCGCGACGCGCAAAAACGTCGTTACCCGCCATTGAGCAAGCCGCTAAAAACGAAGCGCGTGCGGCGCAGGAACGCATCAGGCAGCTTGAGCAGGAAATGAAAACACTGATGACGCAGGCTAAATCATCAGCAAAGGTATTGCAGGGTGAAGTGGCGAGCCAGCCGTCCGGTTCGCCCAGTCCGCCGTCCGCATCGGATCTGATTGAAAAAACGGAGGCGATTTCGCGCTTGGAAGCGGCAATTTCGCGCGAGTACGAGGCCTACCAGCAGCGGCCCAAACGCACATTCGTCGGCGCGCGCACCACTGAGTATCGGTTTGCGCGCTATGTGGATAGCTGGCGTCAAAAAATTGAGCGCGTAGGCAACTTGAATTATCCGGAGGAAGCGAAATCGCGCAAACTGTATGGTTCACTCCAGCTCACCATCGCAATCAAAGCGAATGGCGAGGTGGAGGATGTGCAGATCAATAAATCGTCCGGCCACAAAGTGTTGGACGAAGCCGCGAAACGGATCGTGCATCTGGCTGCACCCTATGATCGATTTCCCGAAAATATCAAACGCGATACTGATGTGCTGCACATTACGCGCACTTGGCTCTTCACGAAGTCGGACACGCTAACGGCAGAATAATCTCAGCTAAGAAAACACGCCGAAGATAGATTTGATGCCGCGATACCTGCAATTCGTCGCTTGTCACCTCCTTTCGGATTCCGGTGATGTTAATTTAGAGTGCGGCATTTGTTGCCGCCCCTAAATTCATCCTCAGGAGAAGCCTATGAAATTGACTTTAAATGCTGCGCGCACGCTCAGTCTGATCAGCGCATCAGTGGCGATATGCGTGCTAACACCGCTCGCGGTCGGCGCGCAAACCACCGGTGCGGTAAGCGCACCAGCGGGATCCGCCCCCGCGCTAATACCGCTGCGCAATTTTTTCAAAACGCCGGAGAAATCGTATTTTCGGCTTTCGCCAGATGGGAAATATCTAAGCTATATGCAGCCTTGGGCGGAAGCCGGTGCGGGCGCAGCGAATCCCACGCGTAAAAATATCTTCATTCAAGCAATTGACGCTTCTGGTAAACCAGTCGGCGAAGCGAAACGGTTGACCAGCGAAACCGCACGGGATGTTGCCAACTATTCTTGGAAAAGCAGCGGCCATATTTTATTTGCGAAAGACTTTGGTGGCGATGAAAATTTCCACGTAGTGTCGGTCGGCATTGATGGAGGGCTTGGCGGCGGCACCGTGAAAGATCTGACGCCTTACGCGGGTGTTCGCGCTGAGATGGTCGATGATCTAATTAATGATGATGCGCATATTTTGGTGCAGCATAATCAGCGCGATAAAAAAGTCTTTGACGTATACAAAATCAATGTCAAAACCGGTGCGAGTGAGCTGGTCGCGAAAAATCCCGGCAACATCACCAGCTGGGTGACGGACCACGCGGGTAAGGTACGCGCCGCTGGCACCAGCGATGGCGTAAACACGAGTCTGCTATATCGTGCCACCGAAAAAGATGAATTTAAGCCGGTGGTAACGACCAATTTCCGCGAATCTGTGGATCCGCTATTTTTTACGTTCGATAACAAGCGCATGTACGTTAACAGCAATCGCGGGCGCGATAAAAAAGCGATTGTTGAACTCGATTTGGTAACCGCCAAAGAAGGCAAAGTACTGTTCGAACATCCTGACGTGGATGCAGGCAGCATGGCATTTTCGCAGGAGCGCAAAGTGCTGACCGAAATTAATTACGTGACCGCCAAGCCTGAACGCAAGGTATTGGACGCAGCAACCGTTGCACTCTACAAAGCGCTGGAAGCGAAACTGCCCGGCTACGAGATTGGCTTGCAGAGCCATACCAAGGACGAAAAGCGCTGGATCGTCTCAGCCAGCAACGATCGCACCGAAGGCGCGCGTTATTTGTACGATGCGAAAAGTGGGGCACTCAGCAAGCTAGCCGACATCAACTCGTCTATTAAAGAATCGCAAATGGCGTTTATGAAACCGGTCAGCTATAAATCACGCGATGGTCTGACGATCAATGGTTATCTGACGTTGCCGCAGGGCAAAGATGCGAAGAATTTACCGGTTGTCATCAATCCACACGGTGGGCCATGGGCGCGCGATGTATGGGGCTACAACTCGGAAGTACAGTTTTTGGCGAATCGTGGTTATGCGGTTTTGCAGATGAATTTTCGCGGCTCCACCGGCTATGGCCGCAAGTTTTGGGAAGCCTCGTTTCGCCAATGGGGCCGTACCATGCAAGACGACATTACCGACGGGGTGCAGTGGCTGATTAAAGAAGGCATTGCTGACCCGAAACGTGTGGCGATCTACGGCGGCAGCTATGGTGGTTATGCGACACTGGCAGGCGTGACGCTGACACCAGATCTGTATGCAGCAGCTGTGGATTATGTGGGCGTATCGAATATGTTTACGTTCATGAAAACCATTCCGCCATATTGGGAACCGCTGCGCGATATGTTTTATGAAATGGTCGGCAATCCGGAAAAAGATAAAGATTTTTTACAAGCCGTCTCGCCGATATTTTTAGCGGAAAAAATTAAGACCCCGCTATTTGTTGCGCAAGGTGCGAACGATCCGCGCGTGAATAAAGCTGAGTCTGAGCAAATTGTTGATGCGCTAAAAAAACGCGGTGTGGCCGTCGAATATATGTTGAAAGAAAATGAAGGGCATGGCTTTCGCAACCAAGAAAATCAGTTTGAGTTTTATGAAGCGATGGAAAAATTTCTGGCAAAGCATTTGAAGGGTTGATCACTGCACCATCGCAATACTAAAAACCCCGGCGAATTTAATTCGCCGGGGTTTTTTACATTCGGGCCCGCTAAAGCCATAAACTTGCGACATGTCCAAATCAAAATCAGCCCCCCAACAAGGTTTCGAAAAATCCCACACACCCAAGACCAAGCCGGATAGTAAGCTCGGTGGTAAGCAAGCAGCGCTTCCAACTTACGACCTCCGCCCTGGTCAGTCGGTAGAGCTATTGAAGGAACTGCACATCCTCACCCGCGACGGGCGGATGAATCAGGACAGTCAACGAAAATTGAAACAGGTTTATCACTTGTTTCAATTTATAGAGCCATTGTTGAATGAAATAGCTGCCATACAACCCGATATCAATTTGGTTGATCACGGCGCGGGTAAGTCATACCTCGGCTTCATTCTGTACGATTTATTTTTTAAGGCACGTCAGGACAGTAGCCACATTTTTGGCGTCGATACGCGAGACGATCTGGTGCAAAAATCGCGCGCACTAGCGATAAAGCTAGATTTTCAGCGCATGTCGTTCTTGAATTTATCCGCAGCTGACTCGATTGCCTCTGACTTGATGCCGGGCAACGTCGATATCGTGACTGCGCTGCATGCCTGCAACACCGCAACCGATGATGCGATACGATTCGCGCTCGAAAAAAAAACCAAATATCTTGTAATAGTTCCCTGCTGCCAAGCGGAAGTTGCCTCTATCTTTAACAAGCATAAAGGCGCTTCGCTGGCTAAAAATGCGTTGACAGAAATCTGGCGCCATCCGCTTCACACCCGCGAGTTCGGCAGCCAAATTACCAATGTGTTGCGCTGCCTGCAGCTGGAAGCGCATGGCTATCAGGTGAAGGTCACCGAGCTGATCGGCTGGGAGCACTCCATGAAAAACGAGCTCATCATTGCAAGCTATCAAGACCTGCCGCGCCGTCGCCCGACCGAGCGCCTGCATGAGGTGCTGGACACCTTGGGGTTGGGCGAAATGCGAGACCGATTCTTTACGCCGGTTTGACACCAGCGGCGCGATAGCGTAATTTCCGAATGCGCCGATTTGAAGATCAGCTTGCGGGCGCGGGGATTTTTCACCATCTCCAATAAATACGGCTAAAGCGGCTATCTGAAATTATAGAAAGCCCGCCAGTCTAAACTGATCGGGCTTTTTTGTTGTTTGGAAATTATGATTGCATCGCCCTTAAAAATGCACTTCGCTGAACCGCTGCAACTGGCCAGTGGTGACGTGTTGAGTGAGTACAGTCTGGCATTCGAGACCTATGGAAACCTGAACGCGCAAAAGACCAACGCCGTGCTGATTTGTCACGCCCTCAATGCGTCGCATCACGTGGCCGGCGTGTATGAGAACCAGGCCAAGAGTGAAGGCTGGTGGGACAACATGGTCGGCCCGGGCAAGCCGGTCGATACCGATCACTTTTTTGTGATCGGGGTAAATAATCTGGGCTCATGTTTTGGCTCTACCGGCCCGCTGTCAACCAATCCCGCCACCGGAAAGCCCTATGGCGCAAATTTCCCGATGGTAACCGTCGAGGATTGGGTGGATTCGCATGTGCGACTGCTTGATCAGCTGGGCATCAGCCAGCTGGCTGCGGTCATGGGCGGCTCGCTGGGCGGTATGCAGGCGATGTGCATGAGCTATCGCTACCCGGCCCGCGTCCGGCATGCCATCGTGATCGCGGCCGCGCCGAATTTGTCGGCGCAAAATATTGCGTTTAACGAGGTCGCGCGGCAGGCGATCATGACCGATCCGGATTTCTACGGCGGCAATTTTGGGGCCAAAAATACCGTGCCGAAAAATGGTTTGATGGTGGCCCGCATGATCGGCCACATCACCTATATCTCGGATGATCAGATGGAAACAAAATTTGGGCGGGGTTTGAGCAAAAGCAACAAAGACATCACTAGCCCCTCAACAGACGGTACTGCGGATCTAAAGTTTTCCGCCGAACCCGAGTTTCAGATCGAATCTTATTTACGATATCAAGGCGAAAAGTTTTCGCGTTATTACGACGCAAATACATATTTACGCGTTACCAAAGCGCTCGATTATTTTGATCCTGCGGCGGAGCATGGCGGTGATCTGGCGAAGGCATTCGCACCGGCTACTTCAAAATTCTTGGTCATTTCATTTACGACCGATTGGCGCTTCTCGCCGGCGCGTTCGCGTGAAATCGTGAAGGCATTGCTTGATGACAAGAAAGAGGTGACCTACGCGGAGATTGATGCACCGCACGGTCATGATGCGTTTTTGCTCGATAACGCGCTGTATCACCGCACGGTGCGCGCCTACTTTGAACATGTTGTTATGGGCGTTACGGGCAGCGAGGCAAATTCTTGATTACGCGCGCGGATTTTGAAGCGATTGCAACGTGGATTCCCGTAGGGTCGCGGGTATTGGATTTGGGCTGCGGCGACGGCTCGCTTCTCGCTTATTTAAAGGCCACGCGTAATGTCGAGGGCTATGGGATAGAGAACGACGGTGCCTCGATTGTGCGTTGTATTCAAACAGGTGTGAACGTGATTCAAATGAACATTGAATCCGGTATGAAAGAAATCGCCGATCATTCGTTTGATATCGTGATTTTGTCGCAAACACTGCAGGCCATGAAGCGAACAGAAAGCGTGGTCGCCGATATGTTGCGGGTCGGGCGCGAGGCGATTGTGACGTTTCCCAATTTTGGCTATTGGCGGCACCGGGTACAGATTGCGCTCGGCGGGCATATGCCGGTATCCAACGACCTGCCGTATCAATGGTTTGACACGCCCAATGTGCATTTATGCACGATTGCTGATTTTGAGGCGTTCTGCCGGGATCGCAAATATCGTTTGCTAGGACGGATGGTGTTTAACCACGAGCGCGAACAAACCGTTTTACCTAACTTGCTCGGCACGCTGGCGCTGTACCGGCTCACACGTGATCGAGTGGCGTAGCCTAGTCATTAGCGTCGATCGTTGGACGCTTGCGATGCGCGGTTGAGCTTTAGCGTGGAAATCAGGCCATGAAAGCAAACGATCCAGCGTAGACGGCTAGATCGTTGGTTTTTGCTCTATTTCCGCTTAGTTACAGGCGGGGGCGCGGGTGGTGGATCCAGTTCATTGGCCAGCACCGCGTACCTCAACAGCTCGGAAGTCGTACGGGTTCCAAGTTTGCGTTTGATATTGGCACGATGCACGTCAATCGTGCGAATGCTCAAGCCCAAGGTCTGGGCAATATTCTTGCTCGATAAGCCGCGGCCGATATAGCGGAAGACTTCTTTTTCACGCACCGACAAAGTCGCGGAGCGCGGACGGAACATTGCTGAGGAGTCGGAGCCATAACCAAAATCCGACTCCGGCTGAACCGTTTGTGCTTTGGCGCTGGCGGACCAGAATTCCTTGCCATTGGCAACCGCGGTGATGGCATCTGCCAGATCTTTGGTGACGCTCATTTTGGAAACAAGGCCGTGTGCGCCTGCATCGCGTGACGACTTGATGGCCGCCGGCGTATCAAAGCCGGAGAGCATCAGAATTCGCGTGTCTGCAAATTCGTGATGTACGGTACGGGCTAGATCAACGCCGCTCATGGCGGGCAACATGATGTCCGAGAGCAACAGGTTTACGGGAGAATGGCGCATGTGGTGAAGCGCGGCTTCAGCTGAGTTTGCTTCAAATACAAGCGCATACCCACGCAGCGAGCGAATGAAGGCCGCTAAGCC
>JBBRFJ010000015.1:0-36967 GCA_038224475.1 Burkholderiales bacterium | reverse complement strand
TTTGATGAATTCGATCATCGAATCACCCGCTGATTTGCCCATCACCAACAAGTCAGTCAAGGAATTTGTGCCGAGACGGTTCGCACCATGAATCGACGCACAGCCAACTTCTCCTGCCGCATAAAAACCGGGCACCACGGCGCTGGGATTGCCGTCCTTGGGCACGATCACTTCACCCAGATAATTTGTGGGAATACCGCCCATTTGGTAATGGCAAGTTGGCACGACCGGAATTGGCTCTTTGATTGGATCCACATTCGCGAATTTGACCGCAATTTCTCGAATACCCGGCAGGCGCTTATTAATGACTTCGGGCCCCAGATGATCAAGTTTCAGCAAAATATAATCTTTGTTCGGGCCCGCGCCGCGACCTTCTTTGATCTCGGTCGCCATGGCACGCGAAACCACATCGCGCGACGCCAGATCTTTCATGGTTGGCGCGTATCGTTCCATGAAGCGCTCGCCATTCCCGTTCAATAAGATCCCGCCTTCGCCGCGTACGCCTTCAGTGATAAGCACACCGGCACCCGCCACGCCGGTCGGGTGAAATTGCCAGAATTCCATATCTTCCAGCGGAATGCCGGCGCGTGCTGCCATGCCTAGACCGTCGCCGGTATTGATAAATGCATTGGTCGATGAGGCATAAATACGCCCGGCCCCGCCGGTCGCGAATACCGTTGCCTTGGCTTGGAAAATCATGGTCTCGCCGGTTTCCATTTCCATCGCGGTCACGCCAAGCACATCTCCCGCTTCGTTGCGGATCAAATCGAGGGCCATCCACTCCACAAAAAATTGGGTGTTCGCAAAGACGTTGCGTTGATACAGCGTGTGCAACATCGCGTGACCGGTCCGGTCCGCGGCGCAGCATGATCGCTGCACTGGCTTCTCACCGAAATTCTGCGAGTGGCCGCCGAACGGACGTTGATAGATCGTACCGTTTTCGTTCCGATCAAAAGGCATCCCGAAATGCTCAAGTTCTCGCACCGCTTCAGGCGCTTTTTTGCACATGAATTCAATCGCGTCCTGATCACCCAGCCAGTCGGAACCTTTAATGGTATCGTACATGTGCCAGTGCCAGTTGTCCTCCCCCATATTACCAAGCGATGCACCGACGCCGCCCTGTGCCGCAACCGTGTGGGAGCGCGTGGGGAACACTTTTGACAACACCGCGACTTTCAAACCTGCAGTGGAAAGTTGCAATGCGGCGCGCAGTCCAGAACCACCCGCACCTACCACCACTGCATCATATTTTCGTACTGGAATAGCCATTTGAAAATGCCTCAATATTTAATGGGAAAAAGCAACATCACCATAGACGTTACTGTCCCCAAAGAATTGCAATCGACCAAATCGTGAAGGCGAACAACGCCAGAATAACCAGCACCTGTAGAGATAGCCTGACCGACACGGGTTTGATGTAATCCATCAGCACATCGCGAACGCCGATCCATGCGTGGTAGTAGACTGAAATTAAGAACAGCAGCGCCAGAACGCGGAATAATTGCGAGCCAAACAGGTCTTTCCAGTCGTTATAGCTAACGTCGCTCTTGAGCATGAAATAAGAAAAAATGACCACGGCAAAAACTGCCATGATGACTGCCGTGACTCGCTGCGCAAGCCATTCTCTCCAGCCGTAATGCGCGCCAACGGGCTGCATATCTGTTTTGTTGAGGTCTACCATAGCCGCGCTCCGATGATGGCTGTTGTGAGCACACCTAAAATCAGCACCGCGATTGACGATGTGCGTGATGCCGCCTTGGTGATACCGATATGCAGATCCAGCAGCAAATAGCGCAGACCCGCGTAAAAATGATGCACGAAGGCCCAGACGAAACCGAGCATGATGAGCTTGACGAGCGGAAACGTCGTCAGCACGTTTTTCCAGAAATTAAAGCCGGATTCCGATTTCAAACTGCCTTGCAGTAAATACAGGGTCACCGGAATTAAAAACAAGAACATCACCACGCCCGTGATCCGGTGAAAGATCGACACCAATGCGGGCAAGGGCAGGTTGAAAAGGTTAAGGTCGTAGTACTTCGGGCGGGCTTTTGGTGTGGCTGGCATTTTTGAAACCTTCAGGTTGACCTTGCAGGGCTGATATTTCGTTGGGCGCTATTTAATACTGAAAGCGCCGTATGGACGTGCCGTGCGTGCAAATAAGTGCGGTTGTGATGGCACTACCTTACTTAATCAGATCGGAAGTCTGCAGACAATTACAGCGCCATTAAATTTTGATCATGATGCACCGCAACACTTTGCAGCATTTTAATCCCTAAATTTGAATGTTGCACTAGCTGCAAAGCGCGCGCGCTGCAGCAATGTATCGCTTCTGTTTTAGGCAGTAATAGTGACCGCATTATTTAAAGTCAAGTCTAAATCACTGAATAAACGATGAAATTTTAAAGACAGCGGCTAACACTGGCGTAATTTCGTCGTCGCGATTTCATAGTTAATTTGGTAGTATCAAATATTGGTATCATTTGTTTATTCGGTTTTAGCACTATGCCTAAAAACCGCTTTAGAAATACCGAAAGCAGGAATTCATTGAACAGCATGAAATATCGTGGCTATACCGCGCGCATCGATTACGACGCCAAGGAAAATATTCTGATTGGCGTGGTCTTCGGCATGAAAGAGCAGCTGCGCTTTCACGGCGCCAGCGTTGACGAACTTCGCGCCGACTTTGAATTTGCGGTCGACCATTACCTGGCTGCATGCGCAGCCGAAGGCGTCAAACCTGAAAGACAAGCATCTGGTCGCCTACTGATTCGCATCCCTCCTGAAGTTCATGCCGCCGCCGCTATCGCCGCGGCGGCTGAATCAATTAGCTTAAATGAATGGATTACCAGATCGCTCGAAAAAAGTACTGCCGTTGAGATCGTGAATTGAGTACGTGCAGACATTGACTAGAAGCGCACGGACCATGAGGCGCTATTAACGGCATCGCCTGCGGAGCCTTTTAAAAGCACGCCTTACCGCATTGTTGTTAGACCTGCTCCTACCTGCGGGCCTCATGGGCGCTTTCACACGTGCTTTTAAATTCTTGTAGACAATCAAGATTTACTTCAATACAATAATGCGAATCATTCTTATTTGCGTTATTGTTGAATGCCTTTACTAGTAGGCTGTCATCATCAACTTTTTCCATCGCAAAAAACGCAAATTGGAAAGTTAGCTGAATTACTAAGAATAACGTCAGAAGCTCATTTCATGAAGTCGAAACTATCGAATCGCCAGGTTCAACTGACCTATCGGCCGCATTATCGACCACATGCGCGACCCCAGCAGCAGCGTGATCGGCCTGGATGGCACTGGGGAACTCATCGGTGGTAACGGCACCAGCCTAGGCGACACCATTACGCTTTATTTCGCCGCGGGCACCGAGGGCGAAACAGCGGGTTTGTTTGGATCATTGCGCTGTGCAGGTTAGCAAGTAAATCGATGCTGAATTACGAATTCAGCGCCGCTAAAAATCAGCAAAAAAGCGAAACCCTATTTCTTCAATTTTTTGAAAGACAACAAAATGCATCCAAAGCAAAAACCAATTAAATATAATGCCCGTGTGTTTGCCACTACCATCGCCGTAGGCTTGGCCTTGGGAATGACTGCCACAGCGGCGTCAGCGCAAAGCAATGAGAGTCAATTGCTCAGCAAACTAGAGCAGCTCGCCAACGAATTAGAGAAAGTCAAAGCTGAACTGAAGTCGATGAAAGCAAAGCAGGATGCCGCACCTGTAGCGGTCGCGCTCGTTGCGCCAGTCGCATCAAGCGCACCCACAGCAAGCTCCGACACGGTATTGAGCGCATATGGAGAGCTAAATTACACGCGCCCGCGCGGTGATTCGTCCGGCACGCAAACGGATCTCGCGCGCTTTGTGATCGGCTATCAGCATCGCTTCGATACCAAAACCAAAGTCGTTGCCGAGCTGGAAGTGGAACATGCGGTTACCTCTGCCGATGATTCCGGTGAAGTTGCAGTAGAGCAGGTATTTGTGGAGCACAAACTCAATGACACCTTCGGTGCCCGCGCAGGTTTGTTTTTGATTCCGCTGGGGCTGATCAACCAAAACCACGAACCGCACACCTTTTACGGCGTCAATCGCCCGGCCGTCGAGACCTCGATTATTCCCTCGACTTTGCGTGAAGCGGGTATTCAGGTCTTCGGTGAACACGACAACGGCATTTCCTGGAGCACCGGTATCACCACCGGATTTGATTTAACTAAATGGGATCCACTCAATGGCGAATCTGTCGAGTCACCACTGCGCACCTTGCACCAAGAGGGCCAATTCGCTCGTTCGAAAGATTTATCGTTGTTTGCCGCTGCAGACTGGCGCGGCATTCCCGGTTTGCGTATTGGTGCCGGTTTCACCACCGGTAAAGCGGGACATGGCACGGCGGGATTCTTGGCGCCTGATGCCCGCACCACGATTGCCGATGTACACGCTCGTTGGACACCAGGCGCATGGGACTTGTCGGCTGTTTATGCACGCGGCACCATTTCTGGTGCAGGGGCTTTTAACCAAAGTTTTGCAGGTGCACCCTACCTCGTACCAAAATCGTTCGACGGCTACTATGCACAGGGTGCCTATCGTCTGCGCCTGAGCGGCGACTATGTGATGTCACCATTTACCCGTATTGAGCGCATCAATATCGGCAAGAGTTTTGACGGTGTTGACCCCTCGCTTAATGCAACGTCGTACCGCACCGAAACAATTTGGACCACGGGCTTAAATTTCAATATCGCCCCCACCGTGGTGCTCAAAGCCGACTATCAAAAATATAAAATTGTGAAAGATTCCGATCGTATCAACTTAGGTCTGGGGTTCTCGTTTTAATGTTGTCCATCGCATCACTTGCGAATTAATCATCAATGAAAAAATCCGTACTTTTTTGGCTACCCGCTGCGGCGATCTCGGCCGTAGCGCCCGCCTATGCAGGCCAATACGCAACCGCAGATGAAGCAGCGAAACGCGCATTCCCAGAAGCCACAACGTTTAAGGAGAGCGTATTCCAGCTCAGTGCGGAGCAATTAAGCGCAGTCGCTGCAACCACCGGCTTACCGGCCAAACCCGCGTTGTGGCGCTCACTTACAGCGATGAATGGCGATAAGTCGCTCGGCTTGGTGGTCTTTGATGGCGTCATTGGTAAGTATGAGTTGATCGATTACGCGGTGGGTATCGGTGTGGATGGCAAGATACGCAATGTAGAGATTCTCGCGTATCGCGAAAGCCACGGCTATGAAGTCCGCCTACCGGCGTGGCGCAGGCAATTCGTAGGCAAAGATAAATCGGACAAACTGCGTGTAAGCGAAGACATTGCGTCCATCAGCGGGGCAACCATGAGCGCCACACACATCACCGATGGGGTGCGCAGGATCGTTGCAGTGGTCGATCAAATGAGAGTCGCGGGCAAGCTTTGAGCGATCTGTCGGCACAACGTTTCGGCGTCACGGAAGCATCAACCCGATGAGCATATCCTCAACCAGCATCGCGGCGACGACTTCGGCCAAGAGGCGGGCAAACTCACGGAGCGCTGCCGAGCCAATCGCGGCTCCGGTCAAGACGTTGCGCAAACGCGCCACACCCTTGCTCGGCACGGTCGTGGAAATTGCGGTTGATACCAACGATGAAGCTGAGTTCGTCGACGCAACCGATGCGGCATTTACCCGCATAGCCGAAGTTCACCGCGCAATGAGTTTTCACGAAAGCAGCAGCGACTTGGCCGCTATCGCGCACGCAGAGGTCGGTGCCAGACTACGAATTTTTAGCGACACATGGAAAACACTATCGCTCGCGATTGAAATGGAACGTAGGTCCAACGGCCTATTTAACCCCACCGTCGCCCCCACTCTGGTGCAACGTGGCGTACTCCCGCAACCTGCTGCTGTTCATGCTCGGCAAGCTCGGAAGACGCCCGCGCTTCAATCAAGCCTCGCGGAAAGTATTTCGCTCGAAGCCGACAACCATATTCGCGTCCGTAAACGCGTCTGGATCGACTTAGGCGGTATCGCCAAGGGCTACGCCGTTGACGCGGCGGTAATCACGCTGCAAGCGCACGGTATTCAGGCAGGCGTCGTCAATGCGGGCGGAGATTTACGTGTTTTTGGTAATTTCGAACACACCATTGCGGTACGCATGCCCTCTCAGCCGAATCAAGTTTTTCCGCTTGCCGTGCTAAAGAATTTAAGTTGCGCGACCACTGCGATGTACTTCACTACCGCGGACACTATCGTAAATCCCCATCCAGACGGGCGCAGCATTCGACCACAGAAATACGAATCCATTAGCGTTGTTGCGCCGTCGTGCGCGGTCGCAGATGCGCTGACCAAAATTATGTGGCTACAAGATCTCGATAGCGCGGCGTGTCGCGCAACACTCGATCACTTCAACGCATATGCGGCACTGCTGGACAGCGCGGGCAATATTAAACGGCTGTAGATTGCCCGCATCATTGATTAAAAAACAGCCGGAAAAGTTGATGCATAAAATACGCACTATTGATAACCGCCTCGGCCACCTGCACCGCCGGTGGCTGGCAGTCAGTTTCGCGATATTGTTTATGTCGGGTCTGCTATGGCTGGGTTTCCACTATTTTATTGCCGTGAAAACCGATTTCGGCGACGGTCCGCATCCACTCCAGCAGTGGTGGCTCAAGCTGCATGGATTAGCGGCAATGGCCACCCTCGTGATCGTCGGCTCGCTACTGCCCGGGCATGTGCGGAAAGCATGGCAGCATCATCAAAATCGTCTTTCCGGCGGCGTAATGGTGGTCCTGGCGGGAGGGTTAACGCTCACCGGCTATGCGCTCTATTATTTCGGTGGCGAAGAATCGCGGCCCATCATCAGCGCAACACATTGGCTTATCGGCATCGCCGCGTTTCCACTTCTCATCGCCCACATTATTTCAGGACGGCGCACCCGCCAGGGCCAGACGAACACACCCTGAAAAGCGAGCGCAGCGAGCAACCTGTCTTGCCCGCCAGAAATACATGGACCAGGGTAGGCGCGGCGTTCAGGCAATTTAGTTCCTGCACACCGCACTGGCATTAGGTCTAAATTCAAAAATAATCGTGGTCCATCATTTCAGTCAACCACGTGGTCATGCTAAATCACAACAAAAACGGCACCAGCAACAACAGTAACCACCAGCGATTGGGCTTCACTTCAATCGTCTGCGCGCTGCTGTAAGGGCCGACGAAACCATCCGCGTCAATGGCACGAAACCGCATGTAGTAAATACCAGCGTCAGAAGGTTTATCGATTACGACTTCGGGTTGCGTCAGCTTCATTTCCTGCACCAGCGTTTTAAAGCCAGCGTCGCTCGCGAGCTGAAAATCGAATGTCTGCTGCGGCTCGGCACCCCATGAAAACCCGACACGATTGCCTTCCTCTTTGGGCGGATTCGGCGCGGGCGGCATGGCTTTCAAGGTGAACGATTGCGCATCGCCAAACGGCCCGATGTCGCCATCCGGCCGCACACTTGAAACCCGCCAGAAATAATCGCCCGGCGTAAGTGGCACAGCCGGCGAAAATGCGGATTTTGGCAGGCCACGCTCATCTGCCACGGGCTGTGAAAAATCAGCGCGATGGGCGAGCTGGAATCGGTATGAACCCGCCTCCGAGGCATCCGCCCATTTGAATTCCACCGCTGTTGCGGCAAATTTATTTTTGTCTTTCGGCAGCGAGGTAAACGGTGGCTCCGGCCGCGCCTTTAGTTTGAATGCATGGACGGCATCGCTGCCTTCGAGCGCAAATTTATCAATCGCTCGCGCCCGGAAAAAATACAGGCCGTCCGCGAGATTGCCAAACTTGGCCTCTGGCGATTTGAATACGTCGTCGGCCAGCAAATTTGTAAACGCGCTATCGGTGGCAACCTGCCCGCGATAGCTGGTGGCGCCTACTACGCCACCAAATTTAAAGCGCAACACGATGCGCTCTTGCAGCGCAGAAGCGGCGCTTAAATCGGGCGCAGCCAGCAGAGCAACGGGCAAGGTGGCGGCTTTGCCTTCTTCGACGACGACGCCAAAACCTGCGTTTAAATCAAGCGGCTTTTGGCGCGCCGTGGTCGAAGAAACCGCAACCACGCCCTCGATGACTTCCCCGCGCGCGCTGCGGCTGGATTCATCGGTGCTGACGCGAAATTGGGTGCCGCGCACGCCCATGTTTGAGGTCTGCGTCGAGATTTCAAATCGCGCGCCCTGCCCTTTCCGCTTCGCGACGGTTGACTCAACGCGGCCCGACGCGAGCCCAATGGTGGTGGACGGCACACCGCCCGTGTTGGCCAGCACGCGGGATGTTTCCAGCTTTACCTGCGATTTTGATTGCACGACGATGGTCGAGCCGTCCGCCAGTTCCAGAGTCACAAAACCATTCTCACCGGTTTTAATGCCCGTACCTTCATTCACGAGGGCACCGTTTTCGAGCTTGCCGGAAGTGGCCTCAACCGGGCCCTGCAGCGAAATGACCTTGGCAGGAGAGACCTCACTGCGCATCAACGCAATCGGAATTCGAATTTCGGTGCCGGGCTTGATCCGCCGCGGATTCGGAATTTTGTTTTCGTTTTGAATCGACTGCCAGTTCTTTTTTTCAATCAAGTAACGATCCGCCAGACCGATTAACGTATCGCCCGACTTTGCGGTGTGATTGAAATATTTTGTAGCTTGCTGCCCGACCGCGATTGTGGACGCGCACGCGAAAATCGTAAGCAACGCACCGAGAATCATTTTTCGCGTGGAGCTCAACTTCAATGTTGGTTTCATTTCCCTAGACCTCAGTTTTCTTTTTCTTGGACATTTAGAAGGCATTTACATCTGAACTGAACCAATTTCCTTGCGGTGAATTTTGACACGCTAATGACCAGCCCGCTTCATGGCGCTCTTAGACGAAGGCCGATGCAATCGAATTTTACAAACCACATCCATCCCTGCTTCGTCCACGTGCCTAACAGTCAAGATGAATGCAAAGCAGGACCCTAGCAGGGACGGGCTTCTTGAGGCCAAACTTGCCTAAAAGGCACGCCAGCATTAGCCTTTCAATCTTATTTCTGGGCAATTGCCTCGACCGCGCGAACATCCGCAATCACATCCCCAAGCGTCACCGCGTCCAGCCGATCATCTAATTCCACCACCACCAAATATCCACGATCAAATCCATCGATGGTGAACGCCTTCGCCAGCGAAAGCTGATCACTGCTCAACATTTTTCCATCGGCTTTCGACCATGTTTCCATTGCAACCAGACATCCGGCTGAAGGTGTACCGGGATAAAACGATGCGCCGCGGTAATACTCAGAATTGATCACGGTACCATGCAACAACATTTCATTGCGCCCCGCCTGACCTGCCAAAAAACTTTCTTTAAACGGAAAATAGTTGCGCCACGATGCGGGCAGAAAGCTTTCAAAACGAGCCTCAGTCCATTCATCGTTTGAATTCAGCTCTATGTTCATGTTGGGATTATGTTCAAACTCGGCCACGCTGGCTTCAATCGGCACCTTGGATTCCAGATAAGGCGTTGGGCCGATCCATGGATTGGTGGCCGTGCCCGCTCCCACAACAGTGAAGAGACCTTGCGGCGTGTTGCCGTTGGTGATGGTTCCCGGCAGATTACTCAGCGCAAGTGCGAGATGCGGGATGTTGAAAATACTCCCATCAGCATTCCGCACAAATCTGCCGCTCGCGCCGCGCACGATCGCCAGGCCAAATCGTGCTCGGTCTTTGCGCTGAAAGCTGAATATCACGGGCGCACCACGTCGAATTTCTGCACTCAATAAATCCACAAGCGGCGGGCGATTTTTCAATTCATCAAGAACATCCACGCTGAGCACATGATCCAATGCGCGCAGCCGCGGCTCCGTGGAACCATCCGCGAACCGTCGCTGAATGACGGCGCGTAACTTTGCTTTATTTTCAACACTACTATCGGCTTTCAACAAGGCATAGGCCGCAACGGAGAATTCACGCGGAGTAGAAATTACCTCCAGCAACGGCATTAGTTGCGGCGCACTTTCGGCCGGATAGAGTGAATACGCAGCGGTCAAAATGCCCAGCTGATGGTCAACCGGCCTTTGCGAAACTTCTACCAGTTGATCCAATAACACGGAGCGCGCAAGCTCGCGCTCTGTATTCAAAAACGCGACGGCATGCAATGCGCCGGCCGCATCACCATCACGGCGCAAGCCTCCAGTTGCCGCGCGAATTTTCTCCATGCCTTCCTCGCGAGCTGCGCGCTCGCCAACGTCTGAGGCCAGCGGCGCGATAAAATTCGCAAACTCATAGCCACGAATCTCTGAGGGAGAATGCCGCTTTTCTGGCTGAACAATTGCGCATCCAGAAAGCCAGAGTATTGGTAGCAAAGGCAATAGCGAAAGCAAGATCGGCTTATTTTTCATATTCATTCAGTTGAGACGAAACTGTTTGAGAAAAACGCAAAGATCGCTGGCTTTCAAATGCCCGCTGCTCGCCCGAAACAGGGTCGCGAAATGAGATTTGCTTCGCCAGCAGCTGCAGCGGCTTCGTGTATTCATCAGTCGCTGGGCGCTGGTGCACAGGATAAATTTGATCGTTCAAAATAGGCATGCCCAACGCCGCCATTTGTACGCGTAACTGATGTTTTTTTCCGGTGGATGGTGTCAATCGGTAGCGGGCAAATTCTCCAACGATTTCCAGCAATTCGATCGTGGTTTCAGCGTTGGATTCCAGACCGCTTGCGCGCTCAACCTCGTGCATTTGCATGAACGCATCAGACTCCACAATGTGGCTGCGATAGACCAGCGGCATTTGCAAATCGCTGCGCCATGGCGCGATTGCCTCGTATGTTTTCTTCACTTCGCGCTGTTCAAACAAGCGTTGATATTGGCCGCGCGTGTCGGACTGAACCGTGAACAGCACCAAGCCCGCCGTTTCACGATCAATACGATGCATGGGCGCCAGCGAATCGATGCCGAGTTTGCGTTTCAGTCGCACCAATACAGTTTCCTGAACATAGCGGCCTACCGGCGCCACCGGCAGAAAATGCGGCTTGTCGACAACGACGATGCGCTCGTCCTGAAACAGGATAATTTCCTCAAAAGGAATTCGAGGCTCGACAGGAATATCCCGATAGTAGTAGAGCCGCTCGCAGGCTTGATAGGCATGATCTGGTGATATTTTTACACCCGCGCTATCCAGCACGTCACCACGAATCATCCTCGCGACCAATTCATCTTGTGCAATATGCGGGAACCGTTCCGCCAAAAAATCGATCACCAACACCCATGGCCCGCGAGGCAGCGAAATCGTGCTGGGGCCGACACCATTTTTGGTGGGAAGCGAGGCCAGAAACGCCTTAGTGCTCACTTTCCAATCCTGCCAGCGGATCGCGCTGAGCGTGGTCTTCAGCGCGGCCTTCGCGGCTGCCTTGATGTTCGGCTCCGCCGGCTTTCTCCGTCAAGCACTCTCGCGGCTGATCTAGCACCGGCTTGTCAAGTTCTTTGGCGCGACGCAAACGCCATTCGCCATCCGGCTCGCCGTTGTAGACATCTTCAACCGTGGTGTCGGTTTCTTGAAGTCGGGTGTCGAGCGCGACGCGATTATCGAAGACGAAGCATTCGCCATCCCAATCCTTGTCGGCGTCAGGCACCTCTTTGAAATAATTCAGGATACCGCCCTGTAATTGGAAAACTTCCATATCGAGATCGCGCATCCACGCACTGGTTTTTTCGCAGCGGATACCTCCGGTGCAATACATTGCCACCCGCTTGCCTTGGGCTTTCCAATCCGCAGCGTGCTCTTTGACGTAGTTGGGGAAATCGCGAAAATTAGTCACATGCGGATCAATTGCGTTTTTAAAACGCCCCAGGCGGAACTCAAAACTGTTGCGATTATCAAGCAGCACCACGTCGTCCTCGGCGATCAGCTTGCGCCAATCGGCGGGGCTGACATCAATGCCGGTATTGCGTGCGTCCACACCGTCAATCCCGAGCGGTACGATCTCCGGCTTTTTGTAAACTTTGAGTCGACGGAACGGGGGGGTTTTGCAAGTGCTGCGCTTGAACGGCATGGCCATAAAACGCGCATCGTTTAGCAGAGCCGACTGGAAAACATCAACACTTTCCTCGCGTCCCGCCACCATGCCATTGATGCCCTCAGTGGCGACTAAAATTGAGCCGAGCAAATCAGAGCGCATCGCCAATGCACGCAAATCCGCCACGACTTGATCGGGGTCGGCGAGCGGCACAAATTTATAAAAAGCGCTGTGATGAATCATGGCTGCGTTGGCTGGCGAAGTTGATGGTATTGCAGGCTTGCTCGACTTGGGTATAGAAAGAGACGCGGTATTGCCGATCAAGCCTGCTCCATTCATTTTTTCGCAGCGTTCAATTGCAAATATTTTTGCTCGTACTTTTTGTGTAATTTAGTTTGACGATCCGTCAGCTCAAGCTCGCGGCCTTGAATAAATACACGCTCGACGTTGGTACGAATATCGAGCGGATCACCATCGGTGACAAAAAAACTCGCCAGTTTGCCGGTCTCAAGCGAACCCAGTCTGTCCGCCACGCCTAAAATTTGCGCCGGGTACAAGGTAATGGCGCGTAGCGCCTCATCCGCAGGCAAGCCGTGCGCCGCGGCTGTGGCGGCCTCGAACGGCAGGCTGCGCTCGGTTGCGGCGTCAAATTCACCGCCGCCACGTGCAATGCAATAACGCACGCCCGCTTCAGCCAATCGCCCGGCGAGCCGGAATGGCGCGTCGGTATCATCACCACGACGCATCGGCAGCCGATGCACACCCGCAATGATGACGGGGATCTGGCGCTCGCGCAGCAAATCCGCGATCAGCGCGGCGTCAGTTCCGCCGATGATGACGACCTTGAGGCCCAACCGTTCCGCCAGGCCAATGGCGTATCGAATCTGCGGCAGCTCGTTGGCGGTCATGAACACCGGCCGTTGCTTGCCACTGGTTCTATCAGCGGCAAAAACCGGCCGCATCGATTCCCAGCGCGAATCAATCGCCGTTTTTGGTTCAGCAATGCGAGTATTCGCGTAGGCGCGTGCGGCTTCCAACGCGTCTTCCAATACTCGCAGCCGCTGATTGACCATGCGCTGCATATCTTCCAGCCGGGCGGGTGCCAGGTTTGGGTAAAGCGCCGCATTAAAGCGCATCGAAGGCAGCGTCACATGCAGGCCGACTTCTGGAACCAGCCCCATTTCTTCCCAGGTCCAGCCGTCCAGTTGCACCAACGCCGACGTGCCCGCGATCAAGCCAGCCGGCCCTGAACGCGGCACCGAAAGCGCCGCCAACACGCCATTCGCTCGCGCCACCGGGATCAATTCGCTATCTGGATTCACCGCAATCAGCGCGCGCGAATTCGGGTTGATAGCACCGGTCTCCGCGGTATCAATCGTGGCCCGCACTGCCTCCACTTCAACCAGACCCAGCGCCGTATTTGCCGCAATCAAACCGGGGTAGATATGTTTGCCGGGCATCGCGATCACGGTGGCCATCGCGTTATCCGGTATTGCCGCGGCCGCACCGATGGCGGTGATGCGACCGCCCTCCACTAACATCCGGCCGTCTGCAATCGTCGCACCACTCACGGTGTGCAGCGTTGCGCCGGTAATCAGGATCGGTTTAGCTTGCGCGGCAGGCGGCGTATTCGGTGTCGCCTGCGCAGTCAGGCTTACGGCACCGGCTAGCGTCAAAGCTATTGCCCATGTTGGCAAGCTCAGAATTTGGGAAATCAGTTTCATCGTGCATCCTCCGTACATTCGTGCCATGCGCCACCGCTCCAGTAACCATCGTGAATTTGCCCCGCCTCATGCAGCCACCGTTGAAAAGCCATGTACTCCATTAGTTGCGATACGGAGGATATTGACGAAGGCGGCATGTCAGCGCCAGGGCGCGGCGCACCTGGTGCACCCCCCGGAGGGCCACCGGCGGGGCCACTCAAGCGCGCCAATCTCGCCGGCATCGCTTTCGCCACGATACGGGCGCGATCAGACCGCGCGCGCTCACGCAGCTCACCATCGGTTCTTAAGTCAAAGTAACGCGCACCTTCAATCCAGGTTTGCTCGGCGCGGGCAAAGGTCGAAAGTGGGTTGCCGCTCCAGATCACGAAATCAGCATCTTTGCCGACTTCGAGTGAGCCGACGCGGTTATCAATGCGCAATTGTTTCGCTGCATTGATGGTGACAAATTTCAGCGCTTCAGTTTCTGAAATTCCGCCGTATTTGACTGCTTTCGCGGCCTCAGTATTCAGGCGGCGCGCCAGCTCGTCACTGTCTGAATTAAACGTCGTTAACACACCGGCCTTGTACATCAATACGCCGTTGGTCGGGATCGCATCAAAGGCTTCCATTTTGTAGCCCCACCAATCTGAAAAAGTGGATCCGCCTGCGCCGATGCTGGCCATTGCGTCAGCCACTTTATAGCCTTCCAGCACGTGCTGAAATGTCGCGACAGTGAAGCCAAACTCTTTGGCTATTTTTACAAACATCAAGATTTCATCGGCGCGATAGGAGTGAATATGAATCACGCGCTTTTTGTCTAGAATCTCGACCAATGTATCAAGCTGCAAATCTCGTCGCGGCTCAAGTCCTGCTTTGGTCGAACGCCATTTCTCCCACCCATCTCGATACAGCTTCGCGGCTTGAAATGCATCGCGATAAATCTGCTCCACGCCCATCCGGGTCTGAGGATAGCGCGACCCTGAACTTTCCCAGTTGGATTGTTTTACGTTCTCACCGAGCGCGAACTTTATTCCCGGCATCGCATTGGCAAACTTGAGCCCCTCGGCATCCGCGCCCCAGCGCATTTTGATGACTTGGTTTTGCCCGCCAATCGCATTCGCCGAACCATGCAGCACATTCGCCGCGGTCACGCCGCCGGCAAGTTCGCGATAAATATTGATGTCGGTCGCATCAAGCACATCACCAATCCGCACTTCAGCGGTGATGGAGCTAGAGAATTCGTTAACGCCCGCCGAAATAGCGGTGTGAGAGTGGGCATCGATGATACCGGCGGTGAGATGTTTACCGGTCGCATCAATAATCGTCGCATCAGCCGGCGCTGTTAGGTTGGCGCCAATTGCCGCGATCCGGCCATCTCGCACCCACATGTCCGCTTTCATCGGTGCGACATTGCCAACCCCTGTCCACAAGGTGGCGTTACGAATCATCAGCTGCGCCGGACGCACCGGCGTACTGACACTATATGGCCCGGCTGGATAAGTGGACGGCAGCGGTGGCGGCATCACGTCTTTAACCACCGGCATCGGCGCTTGAGGAACGCTCCCTTGCGCAGCCCCATTGGTAGGCACGGCAGCCGCCGCAATTTCCGCGGCACCGACGGGTGCGACATACGGAGCAACGCGTTGAGCTGACCACACTTGGAGGCGTCCGTTTGCCTGCTGGGCGGTGCCTCGCAATTGCTCGGCAGAAAATTCGGCCACAATCGTTTCGGCCTGAATGCCGACATCACCGCTATTTTTACCGCATGGTAGGGTGACGATCAGTTGTCTCGCCCGTACCCGGATGTCACAGGCTGCACCGCCCAGTTTCAGTTGCGGTTTCGCTTTGCTACCGGTGATATCCCATTCCATCGATTTAGTGGGATCGCTCGCTTTGATTATTTTCCACTTGCCGCGCACATCGAAACGATCGTAGGCGGGGGCGTAGTAGGGGCGACCATCCACGAACGCAATTTCAATCTCGGCCGCGTTTGCACTATTCGCCGGCATTGCGTCGCTGGCGTCGAACAAATCGCCATTCGCAATCACCAAATTGGCCACATGGCCGGGCTCGAGCGTGCCGAGTTGCGCAGACACCCCCAGCAATTTGGCAGGCACAGTGGTGAGCGCTGCAATCGCTGCCTGAGCGCTTAATCCACGCCGCACGGCAAGTCGGATGTTAGGCCAAAAGTCTTTGCCGGCCTCGCGTAAACCCATCGGCGTGATTGCGAATTCGATACCGGCTTTTTGCATATTCGCCAGATTCGAAGGTGCCTGCTCCCAGTGCTGAAGCGCCTCCAGCGGCACATCAAACGCGCTGTCCGGATTCTCAACTTCAGGCGGCTGCGGAAAATTAATGGGCACGATTACCGGTAGCGCCAGTGATTTTAATTGCTGCGCGCGGCGGTATTCATAACCATTGCCCTGTGCGACCGAACGCAGCGAAAACTCATCGCGAACTTTTGCGATACGCAGATAATCCTGCTCGGTGTCCGCCTGATGAATTACCAGTTGACGTCCCGCCAGCGCCGCCGCGAGTGCCTCCAGCGACGCGTTCTCTTGAGGGCGCTCTAGAGCGCTGATTTTCCCCCGATAGAACTCCTGCGCACTCCGATACCAGCGGGCGTCATAAAAAGTTTGACGTTGCAGCGCAATCGCACCCATCAGCGAGCTGGGATATTGCGCTTCGCGGGAACGTTCGATTTCGGTGGCAAGATGCTGCGCCGCGCGCGGCATGATCACCATCGATTTGGCGTTTGAAGACCCGCCGGAGGCACCACCGACCTCCCCCACATCAGCCAAGTTCAATAGCGCACTTTGGCCCCGAAACACACCGGCGGCCGGCGTGGCCAACACGGACGTAAAGCCCAGCTCACGTGCCGCCTTGATTTCGTCTGCCTTCAAATCCAGTTGCTGAGCCACGTCGATTTCCGAACGGACCGTACGGTTGTTCGATGCCAGCGCGCGCGACGGTAATTTTAATTCCGGCTGCGCGGGAGCCTGCACACCACGCATCCACGGCACGGCATTTGAAGAAGGTGCGCGCAGCGACGAGGGCACGCCAACACTGCTCGCCATGTCAATGAAACCGGCATACACAGTGCGGCCGTCAAGTTTCCATTCGCGCGCGCCAGCGGGAACCGCCACGTTCGCACCGACCGCAACGACCACGCCATCACGTATCACCAGCGTGCCGCGCTCGATTACTTTGTCTGGTGAAACCACGATGCGCGCACCGGTGATCGCATGCCACCGCGGCGTATTGTCGCGCAGACCTTCGATGCGGTCAGTGCCCACCTGTGCCGTGGCGGCGGGCAAAAATGCAATACATAGTGCGGCAGATGCCCCAAACGTGGGCAATAAGATCGGCTTCAACTTGAGCGCACCAAGCCAAGACGCGTCTTTCGAACGCGCAGCAAATCGGGACGCGTTGACAGGCTGAAACCGGCTTTCCCCCTTGAATGAATTCATGCAAATTCCCCAGACTTATTTTTGGATTGGATTTGGTAAATCTTGATGCGCCATGAATGCGGCTTTGGTACAACATACTTCAACCTCATGCGAACCGGACGATTTTAACTTGTCGGCTCCGATGTTGCGACGTCAATATTCGACTTTGCGCGGTTTGCGCCCGAATATTTTAATATTTGTTGACAGGGTAATAAGTCGCGTCCCGCGCCAACCTGAACACAAATAGCAAAATTCTGGAATTAAAACCCAAGCACTGGCGCGGCTTTTCAGACTTTTTTGTTCGAAACAGCCCGCCAAATGAGGCTGCTGTGCTGAATTTCGTTCATCATTGGCAGCGACAGCAACGCAACAAAATCGTGGGCTCATTGTCTGAAGGCTCGCTAGCCAATTTAATTTTGGCTGCTATAGTATGTTATGAAATGTTTTTTAGTCCTGTTGATTTTATTGGTGCTACCACTACAGTGGAGCTATGCGGCCGTCGCCGATTATTGTCAGCATGAAGAAGCTGCGGAGGGACAGAATCACGTTGGGCATCACGAACACAAGCATATTAATAAAACGCCTGAAGACAAGGCAAAGAAAGGCAGCTTTGGTGATTTGGATTGCCCGAGCTGTCAGCATTCAACGCCGGTTGCAATGATTCACTTGCCGACGACGTCGGCGCCACAGTTTGCTACGACACAGATCACTTTTCTGAGCCAATCCATTCCCCACCGCTCGCCCGACAACCCGTTCCGTCCGCCCCTCGCCATTCGACTTTAAACCTCGGCGAGTTGCCCTGTTTGCTTTCTTTGCGCTCACTTAATCACGATTAATCTCGATTAAGCAAGATTAAGCGCGACACCCTCTCGCCGGATTTCATCCGAATTTCGCTGGCAAAATTTGCCCGCAATTGCTTGAGGACAACATGAAGAGAATATTTTTTGTCGCTTGTCTGGCTGCGTGTCTGACCACAAGTCTGACTTTGTCACACGCGGCTCACGCGCTGCTTGAGAGACCGTTAGAACCTATCGAGCCAACGAGTGCGCTGACCATGAAGGCCGCATTGGCACTGGCGCGCGCGCAAAACAGCGAGCTCGCCGCGGCGCGCAATGAAGTTGCGGCAACTGACGGCGCTGCGCAACAATCTCGCATTATTCCCAATCCTGTATTGAGTTCCACGTGGGAAGAGGTCGGCAGACCTGGCCGTTCAACATCGCTGGAAATCAGCCAGTTGATTGAGACTGGCGGGAAACCCGCAGCGCGTGTTCGTGCCGCCGGTCTTAGCCGTGATATCGCTACCGCTGAATACGATGCAAAACGAATCGACGTGCTTACCCGCGCAATACAAGCATTCGTTGACGTGTTGGCCGCGCAGCGTCGCAAGCAAATATCGGCTCAAGCGGTTGCGCTCGCCGCTCAAGCGGCAGATGCCATCGGCAAACGCGTGACCGCCGGCAAGGTATCGCCAGTTGAAGAAACCAAGGCGAGGTTAGAAGCCAGCACAGCGCGCATTGAAGCCGAGCAGGCTGCACGTGAACTGGCGAGCGCACGCAAACGCTTGTCTCAATTTTGGGGCAATGCCACGCCCCGCTTCACCGAGGCCAGCGGCGACCTGGAATTGCTGGTTGCGGTGCCGTCACTTGATACGCTGGAGCAGCGCGCGCGCAGCAGCCCGGAACGGGTGCGCGCGATCGCCGAAGTCGCGCGCCGTGGTGCGCTACTGGACGGCGAGAAGGCCAAGCGCTATCCGGATTTCACGCTCGGCGCAGGCGTGAAACGCACACTGGATACGCGCGAAAACCTGCCGCTATTTACGATTTCGATGCCGCTGCCGATATTCGATAGAAATCAGGGCAGCGTTCGCGAGGCGTTACACCGCGTCGATAAAGCGAGAGATGAGCAATCAACCATCGACACGCGCTTGCAATCCGAACTCGGTCAAACCTTTGAACGCTTCAAAGCAGTCGAGATGGAATTAACCACGTTGCGCGAAGAAATGTTGCCCGGTGCAAAAAGTGCATTTGACGCCGCCAGCACTGGCTATCAGCTCGGCAAATTCGGTTTTCTCGATGCGCTCGACGCACAGCGAACGCTGTTTCGAACCAATCAGCAATACGTGAAAGCGCTGGCTGAATATCACCGCGTAATCGCAGAACTTGAACGCCTGACCGGTGAGCCGCTCAATGCCGAGCGCGCCGCGATGATGAATATCGAATAGGAAATGAACATGAAACGTAAGCAAATTATTGTTATTGCCGCAATTATTGTTTTTGGCGTGCTCGCAGCAGCATTTATTCTTGGCATGGATCGCGCCAAACCAGCAGGCGATGACCACACACATGGCGCAGGTGAGGCACATGCGGAGCACGGGGCCAAAGACGCAAAAGCTGCCGGTGAAGCGCTAAAAGGCCCGCGAGGCGGGAAGTTATTTGTCGATGGTGACTTCGGGCTGGAGGTCACTATTTTTGAAACCGGTGTGGAAAGCGAGTTCCGGCTTTACACCTACCTCAAAGGCAAGCCGGTGGATCCCTCTGGAACGGCAGCCACGATTACACTCAAGCGTTTGGGCCGCGATCCACAACAAATTCAATTCACCAAAGTAGTGGATTACCTGAAAGGCAACGCGGTTATTGTAGAGCCACATTCTTTTGAAGTGACCGTTGCCGCACAACGCGAGGGCAAGACGCATCGATTCGCCTACGCGCAGGAAGAAGCGCGCGTCGAGATGACTGATGCACAGGTGAAAGAAGCGGGCATCGAAATTAGATCAGCCGGTCCTGCCAAGATCAAATCATCGCTGCAATTAATTGGCGATATCAAACTAAACGGCGACCGCACCGTGTTGATCGTGCCGCGCCTTGCCGGTGTGGTGGAGTTGGCGAATGCCAATGCGGGCGATGTCGTTAAAAAAGGGCAAGTGCTGGCGGTCATCTTCAGCCCGGCATTGGCGGATCAACGCGGTGAATTGCTGGCCGCGCAAAAACGTCTGGCGCTGGCTGAGACGACCTTCGAGCGTGAGAAAAAACTATTTGAAGGAAAAATTTCAGCCGAACAAGATTTTTTGCAAGCACGCAACGCCATGAGCGAGGCGGAAATTACGGTGCGAGGTGCGCAACAAAAGCTCAGCGCAATCGGTGGCTTATCCAGCGGCAGCAATCTCACGCGCTACGAAATTCGTGCGCCGATCAGCGGCACGATTGTGGAAAAAAATCTTTCTGTGGGTCAGGCGATTAAAGAAGACGCCAATATTTTTACGCTCGCTGATTTGAGCAGCGTGTGGGCAGAGATGACTGTTTATGCGAAAGATATGAACGTGATTCACGTCGGCCAGAAAGTCATTGTTAAATCCGCGGAATTCAATAGCGGTGCGAGCGGCGTGATTTCATACGTCGGCGCACTCGCAGGCGAGCAGACCCGTACCGCGAGGGCGCGCGTGGTGCTGCCGAACCCGAACAGCGCGTGGCGCCCCGGCTTGCCTGTCAATATTGAAGTGGAGGCCGCAGAGGCGGAAGTAGCGGTCGCCGTTTCCACAGATGCGATCCAGACACTGCGTGATTGGTCGGTGGTGTTCGGCCGCTATGACAACGCCTTCGAAGCGCGGCCACTGAAGCTGGGTCGCAGCGACGGCAAGATGGTCGAGGTGCTCAAGGGCTTAAGCGCGGGGGAAAAATATGCGGCGCGCAATAGCTACGTCATCAAGGCAGACATCGGCAAAGCTGGTGCGAGCCACGACCATTGAGGAATAGATGATGCTTGAAAAAATTCTGAAATTTTCTATCCAGCAACGATGGGCGATTATGCTCGTCGTGCTTGGCATGTGCGCCCTCGGCGTTTACAACTATCAGCGTCTGCCCATTGATGCGGTGCCCGACATCACCAACGTGCAGGTGCAAATCAACACTGGAGTGCCCGGTTACTCGCCGCTGGAGACCGAGCAGCGCATCACCTACCCGATTGAAACCGCGATGGCAGGCCTGCCAAAATTATCTGAAACGCGATCACTGTCCCGCTATGGTTTGTCGCAGGTAACCGTGGTGTTTGAAGATGGTACTAATATTTATTTTGCGCGGCAACTTGTCAACGAACGCATTCAGGAAGCAAAGGAAAAATTGCCGCCCGGTATCGTGCCCACGCTGGGTCCGATTGCGACCGGACTCGGCGAAATTTACATGTGGACGGTTGAGAGCAAAGAAGGCGCACTCAAACCAGACGGCACGCCCTACACGCCAACCGACTTGCGCGAAATTCAGGACTGGATCATCAAGCCACAACTGCGCAACGTGCGCGGTGTGACTGAAATCAATACGGTTGGTGGCTTCATCAAGGAATATCAGGTCGCGCCATTGCCGGATCGGCTCGTTTCCTATGGCCTGTCGCTATCGGATGTGGTGAACGCATTGGAGCGCAACAACGGCAGCGTCGGCGCGGGTTATATTGAGCGACGCGGCGAACAGTTTTTGATTCGAGCGCCGGGGCAGGTGTCGAGCCTTGAAGATATTGGCAATATTGTCGTGTCGGCCCCGCAAGGCGTGCCGGTAAAGATCAAGGACATTGCCGATGTGGTGATCGGCAAAGAACTTCGCACCGGCGCTGCTACCGAAAATGGGCGCGAGGTGGTGCTGGGCACCGTGTTTATGCTGCTGGGTGAAAACAGCCGAACCGTGTCGTTGGCGGTCGATAAAAAAATGCAGGAGATTAACCGCACGCTGCCGACCGGCGTGATCGCACAAACGGTTTATGACCGCACGATTTTGGTGGATAAAGCCATCAATACGGTCAAGAAAAATTTGATCGAAGGCGCGATTCTGGTAATCGCGATTTTGTTTCTGTTTTTGGGAAACATTCGCGCGGCCATCATCACCGCAATGGTTATTCCACTGTCTATGCTGTTCACGTTTACCGGCATGGTCAGCAATAAAGTCAGCGCTAATTTAATGAGCCTAGGCGCGCTCGACTTTGGCATCATCATCGACGGCGCGGTGGTAATTGTTGAGAACTGCGTGCGGCGGCTTGCCCATGCGCAGGCACATTTCCGGCGCACGCTCACGCGCGCGGAACGCTTTCATGAAGTGTTTGAAGCCGCGCGTGAATCACGTCGCCCGCTCATCTACGGCCAGCTCATCATTATGGTTGTATACCTGCCGATCTTCACGCTCACGGGCGTGGAAGGCAAGATGTTTCACCCCATGGCGTTCACCGTTGTGGCGGCGCTGATTGGCGCGACGATCTTATCGGTGACATTCATCCCGGCAGCGATCGCACTTTTCATCGGGGATCGCGTGAACGAAAAAGAGAATCGGCTACTGGCATGGGCAAAGCGCAGCTATCAACCGATGCTCAATTGGGCGTTACTCAACAAACCGATTGTGCTGACCGCAGCGATTGTCTCAATCCTACTCAGCGGTTTATTGGCGACACGCATGGGCAGCGAATTTGTACCCAATCTCGATGAACACGATATCGCGCTGCACGCGTTGCGCATACCCGGCACCAGCTTGACCCAAGCTATCCAGATGCAGACCCAGCTTGAGAAAACGGTAAAGTCGTTTCCGGAGGTCGAGAGAATTTTTGCCAAGATCGGCACCGCCGAAGTGGCGACTGATCCCATGCCGCCGAACGTGGCCGACAATTTTGTGATGTTGAAGCCACGCACCGAATGGCCCGACCCGACCCGAACGAAAGAGAATCTGGTGTCGGCCATTCAGGAAGCAGTACAAAAAATTCCCGGCAACAACTACGAATTCACCCAGCCGATTCAGATGCGATTCAACGAACTGATTTCCGGCGTGCGTAGTGATGTCGCGGTGAAAATTTTCGGCGATGACATGGATGTGATGAACGAGACTGCCGAGCAGATTTCGAAAGTGCTGACGGGCGTTCAGGGTGCGGCGGACGTGAAAGTGGAGCAAACCACCGGGCTGCCGATGCTGACGGTTAATATTGACCGAAACAAAATTGCGCGGCTTGGCTTGAATGTACATGATGTGCAGGATGCGCTATCGATTGCGGTGGGCGGGCGCGAATCAGGCGCGGTCTTTCAGGGTGATAGGCGCTTTGAAGTGATCGTGCGCCTGCCCGAAACTCTGCGTACCGACATGGAAGCGATGAAAAGAATCCCGATTCGCTTGCCGATGACCGAGGCGATGAAAACTGCAGGCTATGTGCAGCTGGGCGATGTTGCAAAATTTGATGTGTCCCCAGGCCCGAACCAGATCAGCCGCGAGAACGGCAAGCGGCGCGTGGTGGTGACGGCGAATGTACGCGAGCGTGACATCGGCTCATTCGTCGCTGAGGCGCAGGAAAAACTTAACCAACACGTGAAAGTGCCGACCGGTTATTGGGCTACGTGGGGCGGCACGTTTGAGCAGCTTCAATCCGCGCACCAGCGGCTGAAAATCGTGGTGCCGGTCGCGCTGCTACTGGTGTTTGGGTTATTGTTTACGATGTTTGGCAATGTGAAGGACGGCTTGCTGGTGTTCACCGGTATCCCGTTCGCATTGACTGGCGGCATTGTCGCACTTTGGCTGCGCGGGATTCCGTTGTCCATTTCCGCGTCCATCGGCTTCATCGCGCTGTGTGGTGTTGCCGTACTCAATGGCCTGGTGATGATTTCGTACATCCGCACTTTGCGCGAACAGGGCATGCCACTTGACGAGGCGATCAACACCGGTGCGCTCACGCGACTACGGCCGGTGATGATGACCGCGCTGGTGGCTTCTCTTGGCTTTATTCCGATGGCGCTGGCGACGGGCACCGGCGCTGAAGTGCAGCGACCGCTAGCAACAGTGGTGATTGGCGGAATTTTGTCATCCACCTTGTTGACGTTATTGGTGTTGCCGCTGATATATAGACTGGCGCACCGTCCGGATGAGTCGATTGAAGATGTAGCCGCCGATCCGCCGCATCCGGTGTCAGGCCTTTCATGATCGCCGCCGTTGCTATTAACGTCCATTATTCAAAAGGTCAAATAACAAATGAGCTCTGATCATAATCACGCCATTCCGTCTACACAAAACGAGCGCGCATTGTGGTGGGCGCTCGGCCTGACTTCTGCATTTCTAATAGCGGAAGTTGCGGCGGGTATTGTGCTCAACAGTCTCGCACTGTTGGCTGATGCGGCGCATATGTTCACCGACGCCGCAGCGCTTGGCATTGCGCTCGTGGCTGTACGCATCGCGCGCCGCCCGCCTGATGCGAAACGCACTTACGGCTACCATCGGTTTGAAATCATCGCCGCAGCGTTTAATGCATTGCTGCTGTTTGGTGTGGCAATTTATATTTTGTACGAAGCCTACGGGCGCTTTCGCGCACCGGCAGACTTGCAACCGGTCGGCATGATGATGGTTGCGGTGATCGGCTTGGTTGTTAACCTCGTCAGCATGAAACTCTTGTCGAGCGGAAAAGATAACAGCCTTAACATGAAAGGCGCGTATCTCGAAGTGTGGAGCGACATGCTCGGCTCGCTTGGTGTTCTGATTGCTGCGGTAATTATTTTGTATACCGGATGGGCATGGCTGGATGCGCTGGTCGCTGTGGGGATCGGTCTGTGGGTGCTGCCGCGCACATGGCTTTTGCTCAAAGAAAGCCTGAACATTTTGCTGGAGGGCGTTCCGGATGGTATCGATGTTGATGCGGTCGGCAAAGCGATAAATGCGATACCTGGCGTCAAGAGCGTGCACGACCTTCACATCTGGGCGCTGACCAGCGGCAAGAACAGTCTTACAGCGCATGTTGTTTACGACGAAAACGCAATGTCAGCCGAGTTGATCGACGACATTAAAGACGCCCTCGCTGATCAATTCAAGGTTTTTCACACCACGTTACAGCTCGAAATAAAACCTTGCGAGCACACCGAAGATGGCTGTAATTTTATGCAGGACAAATCCGGAAAGAAATAATATAGGCCTCGCAAAAACATGTCTTGCCGTTGCATTACTGACTCGCACCAATGCCGCTTAGGCAAGTGACGATTTCAAACCAAAACAGGGAGCAGTACTACAAAAAAAAGGTCAGCGAAATTCAATATGAAATCGTGGCGAGGGCCGACAGCGTCGTGATTTGAATTAAATTGAATTTGGTAAATCTTAATGCGCCATGAATGCGGCTTTGTTTAAACATACTTCAACCTCATGCAAGAAAACAAATTTAACTTGTCGGCTCCGAAGTTGCGACGTCAATATTCGGCTATTCGCAGTTCGCGCCCGAAAATTTTTACATCTGTTAATTGGATCCTCGGTGGCGCGCATGGGCATCAGGAGCGTAAATTGCACAATTTTAAAATTACAACTCAAGCATTGGCGGGTCTTTTCAGCCACTTTTGCTTGAAACCACCCGCCCTTATTAGGGCTTATATGTTATCTCGAGTGTTCATACTCAATGGATCCTCCGGCTGACGTAGTAAGTGAGCACATGCGAAACGCCAAACCAGTTTCGAAGTAACAAAGAGGCAGTCTCATCTCGGATTGCGTCAATTTTTTCTTCGCACAGGTGAAAAAAGAAATCGAAGGACCTCTTCAATTATTTTTCAATTTCCTATCACAGCGCGATCTTCGACAAAATGCTATCCGCCAGCGGTAAGAATATTGCATGACATTAAAGTTAGTCGCGGAAAAAAATACAGATGCTGCATGGGAGCGCGCAAGAAATAACCTATTCGCAATCTGTTTCTACTGCTATTCAAACGCAGATTGAAGATCCTTGATCAAATGAGGCACTATGGCATCGTCCATCGGGCCAACCAGCTCGTCCTTGCCGAGGGAGTGTCCCAATTCCGAAAAGGTGCGAATAGAAATTTTTTTATTTTGCCTTTCCGCAAGCAGGATCGCCTTGCGCTGCCGGTCGATATCAATCGAGCTATCTTTGCCGCCTATATAGTAAATAAGCTTGCCCGTCATGCCGGAATAAAACTCAACTACAGGCTGCTTATTTTGAAATAGCTCATACGAGTAGGCCATAGGGCCAACTACAGCACCAGCCACCATCCCTCCAGGCTGGTTGCGCGCATTTTCATCACTGGCTAAGATATTTTTAATTAACGCATTGATTTCTAATTTCCGGTTACTCAGCCAACTAGTGCTGATGTCATTGATGGTCTTAGGCCCCTCGTCCAAATGTAGCGGCTGAATCACCTGCGATTTAGTCATGGGAGACAAGCCACAACGATCAATCTCGTCTCTCGTGAGCAAGCCGTCCCGATTCAAATCACACTTTTTAGCAATCGTTACAATGCGGTCAGTATTTTGCCATTGCATCCCTTCCAACGTACTCTCTGCCAAGCCAGCTAACATTATCACCATGCGCGGGATTACAGTTTTTCGTAGTATCAATGGCCCTAGCTGAAATGAACCCGCGGAGTGCGTGATGAAAGCCGTTCTTTCCTTGTCCACCATGGGTCGTGTCAACGCATAGTCATGAATTGTTTGTATGTCTTCAGTAACCGCAGTCAAGCTCGCTGTGAGACGTACTGCGTTATCTACACAAAGTTCACCCCAGCGCTTGGGCTGAGGATCGTGTCCACAATCTGGGCAGCTCAGTTGGCTGCACTTCACGCCACGCGTATCAAACCGGACTACAGCGTAACCATCGTTGGTCAGTGCTTCGGCAATGATGAGAAACATTGCATATTTCAGGCTAAATTGACTGGCGTCAGCCAATGCGTCTTGGGCAATGTAATCACGTTGAGCGGGGCCTGTGCCATGCAACAGGAAAACGGTGGGGCGAGCTCGTGATTTATCTCCGCGAAAGTTGATTTCACCCCGCAACTTTGTTTTGCCATCTTTGGTAGGGATCTCAAATTGTTCGGCTTGCATCAGGTTTGTCTCAGTGCCATAAGCCGTTTCGGCTAGCAGCGACAACGTGGTGAACAAAGCAATGAATAACCCAATGTAGGAAAATCGCATACGCCTGCTTTTCTAGAGTCTGAATGTTAGTTTTGTTTGATCTAAATGCGATCAACGCTGGCGTCCTGTGATGCCTGCTGTTCGCCAACGTTGCGAAACTTATCCATCTAAATAACGTAATTTTTTATTATCGGGCAGCATTAAGTCTAGTAAGCATTAGACAGTAATCAGCAACAAAACTTAGACATGACTGTGTTAGTTGTCAGCCCCTACTAACAGCTTCCGGTTGCCGTATTTACATTGCAATTTGCCGCACTATTGCCGTTAGACGTAGTAATGCCGCCGAAACCAATCTCCGCAGTACTGGAGCAACTCGCAGCTCACGAACTGTGCTGTTTTGATCACTACCTGCACTAAGTCCAACTCCGCTTTCAGCTATTAATGCGATTTCGCCCCATGCGCTTAGCCTCGTACAGCTTACCGTCAGCCGCGTCTAATAATTTGTTGTGATCGAGCGCTGCGCTGGTGGTCGTGCTATTCGCCCAGTTTGCGGCGGTGATACCAAAGCTCATCGTCACCACCAGGCCCGGTCGAATTTTATGCCAGTCGAACTTTTCAATTTGGCTGCGCAGGCGCTCACACAGCAGCAGAGCCTCGTCAATCTCGGTTTCCGGAAGCACGATGGCAAATTCTTCACCGCCGTAGCGAGCCACCATATCAATTGCGCGGCAGCCTTCTTGCAGAATATGTCCCACCACACGAAGCACGTTATCGCCTATGGCGTGCGAAAACTGGTCATTGATCAATTTGAAATGATCCAAGTCGGCAAGCACCACGCAAAGCGGCCGCTGGTTGCGCCAAGAACGTTCCACTTCCAACGACAGGAATCGGGTGAGTTCGCGTCGATTGGCGAGGCCGGTTAGCGCATCTTCCTTGGAGAGTTTTTCATAGGCTTCGGATTGCTCTTTCACCTGATCCAAAAGGCGGACTTTTTCTTCATTGGTCAGCTCAAGCTTCGCTTTCTCGCGCGCCAGATCACGGGTGCGCTCATCCACCAATTGCAGCAGCGAGTCTGCCTGCCGCTGCAAGCGTCTTTCTCTGGCGAAATAGGCCGCTATGCCAAGCGCGAGAACAAATAGGCCCCCGCCCCACCGGAACCCAGCCCGCTCATAAAATTGCGGCTGATAGTCAATCGTCATGGATGCGCCGTGTTCGCTCCAGATGCCGTCAACGCTGCTGGCGAGCACCTGAAACTGGTATTTGCCGGGCTCCAGGTTGGTGTACACCGCGCGCCGCTCACCGCCTGCCTCAATCCAATCACGGTCAAAGCCCTGCAGGCGATAGCGATAGCGCACCTTGTCCGGGTCTTGCAAGCTGAGGCCTACATACAAAATTTCGAGCCGATGCTTGCCCGGCAACATAACCAAACTGCTTTCTGCGATCAAACCATTTGGTGGCGTCAGCAACACCGGGTCCGAATCAACAATCACGCTCGTGATGTGGATCGGCGGGGGCAATGCGTTGGGTTTCAATTCTTTGTCGGCGTCCACGACCGCCACGCCACGAGCCGTCGCAAACATCAGACGGCCATCGCGCGCGCGCCATGCGGCGGGTGCAGAGCCACCGTTACATTGCACGGTGGTCATGCCATCAGAACGACCGAAATATTCCGGCACGACGCGCTCGCGTTTAGTCGCAACAATATCGCGCAACTCTTGATTTGCCACGCGCACGATGCCTTGATTCGAGCATAGCCAGAGCGAGCCGTGAAGGTCGTCCACCGCGCTTAAAAATGCCCGCGCCGGCAGGCCTTGCGCCGCCTGAAATAGATGCGTCCTGCCCGCAACAATTTTTGCGAAACCGTTGGCCGTGGTGACGACGATATTGCCGTCTGCGTCCGCACCTATCGATAAAATCGGCCCGCTGGCACCCAGCACAGGATGCTTGCTCGCCGCGCCATTTTTTACCGTCGCCAAGCCTTCACGTGTGCCCACCCACATGACGCTGCTAGCGTCTTCAAACAAAGATATTATCTGGTCGCCCGGTAGTCCGTCCGGCGCTTGGTAACGCTGCGTTTTGGTGTCATGCTCGCTGCCAATACTTTTACTAGGGTTTTTGCTGGTGCCGCTATCATATCGAGCGCCATTCAACGTGGTGCGATATAGGCCGGTGTTGGTGCCTACCCATAAATCTCCCTTGGGGCTCTCGACAATGGAGCGGACCGAGACCGCCCCGAGATTGAGTTTGCGGCCCCAATTTTCAAATTTACTATCATGCAATCGATGAAGCCCGCCCGCGTTGCTGCCGACCCATATTGAACCATCTTGGCCCTCGGCGAGAGACAGCACCGCCGGATTTACCAGCCCGTCTTCGCCGCCATAGCGTTGCACGCTCTGCTTGAAAAAACGGAATAACCCGTCGCTGGTGCCGACCCACACCGCACCGGATTTATCTTCGAGAACGGTCCGTGTGAATTCCTCAGACAAGCCGCGCTGCGCACCCCATGTGGTGAATCGCCCGTCACGGAATCGATCAATGCCGCGGTCGGTACCCAGCCACAAGCTACCCTCCGAGTCTTCCACGATATCGCGAACATAGTTATTAGATGAGCCGCTCAACGAATTGTAGGTTTCAAAGGTGACATTTCCACCGCTATGGTTGTCGGTGTATTTTTCGGACGATTTTTCGGCCGCCTTGTCTGCGCCCACGACATTAGCGACGCCCGCGTCGGGAGATTGCCGGATACGCTGCACGCCCTGCATCGATCCTACCCAGATATTTCCAGCACGATCTTCAAACAATCGTGTCAAGGTGTCACTGACCAATCCGTCGCGGCGCGTGTATAACCGAAACTGCGGACTGACCTGCGAACGGTCGGACGCAGGAGGTACCGCAGCAGATGGCGCCACGAGTGCTGAGGGTGTTTTTAGTGTCGTGGCCGGTACATTTTTTGCCGCTATTTTCGATTCCCGCAGGGTCGAGTTCACGCGGTCATTTATTACGCTTTTCTCAACCACAAGCGGCTGCGCTCCGCGAAAGAACAAACCGCTACCATACGTGCCGATCCACATGCCACCGCGTCGGTCTTGCAGGATCGAAGAAATATAAATAGTGTCGATATTTTCACCGGTCGGGCGCACCACCAGCTCGCCACCGCGCATGACGCACAGCCCGCCAAATGTGCCGATCCATATTTCGCCGGACGCCGATGTGCTGATTGACGTCACGATGTTGTGCGGCAGTCCCTGAGCCGTCGTAACAATCCGTGTCTTGTTATCCACAATTGACAACACCGCAAGCCCACCGCCACTGGTGCCAATCCAAAGCGCGCCGGCTGCATCTTGTTCCAGCACCGATACAGAACCCTTGGGCAGCCCGCCGATCGGTTCTACGGACTCAAATTTTCCACCCGAGTAGCGCACCAGCCCACCATCGCGAAGCCCGATGTATAGGCTCCCATCGCGCGTCTCGCGTAGCGCCGCGATACCACTACCCTTCAGTACCGGCGTACTCGCATCGTTGAAAACAGTGAATTTGCGACCATCGAAGCGGGCCACACCTTCATGGGTCGCAAACCACATGTATCCATCGCGGGTCTGGGCAATGCTGCGCACGGTGCTTTGCGGCAGCCCATCGTCAACGGACCATGTCTCGTGGATAAAATCCCCGATAGGCTTGTTCACATTAAGCGCGAGTACAGGCATCGCCGCCAAAAATATCAGGGCTAACTTAAGACACCAAGCAAGGGTACGGCTATAGATTGCTTTCATGAATTTCACATTGCTTTGCGCTTATGATTTTTATCGGGGCAATGTTGGCTGCTCATGCGCGTTTGAATTATTTGTTATAGAACTATTCCAAGTCCGGCATTATGCAATGTGTTGATGCAGATGGTGGGAATTTTTCCTTCTTCGCTGCCGTCAATATATTAGTGCTGGTGGTAGCCTTTTGCACCAACCAGCCGCGCGAGCGGACTGCGAAGATCATGACCATCTTTGATTTTGGACAGCATGCTTTCAAAGTCATATTCGGGCCGCCAACCAAGTTCACGCCTGGCGCGCTCATTCACGTATACCCGCTCAATGGTTGGAAACATCAGCCAACCTAATTTCTGGTATTCCGTTTCATATTCCGGGTAGTACCGCTTCACCACCTGAGCAGCGTCTGCGCGGAGTTCGACCAGATCATCGGGGGTAAACGGCGTGGTGCCGGTGATGATGTAACGACCAAAGCCGATCTCGGGTGCGCGCTCGACCGCCCGCAAATGCGCACTCACCGCGTCCTCAATATCCACCCGACGATAGAGATACTCATTCACTTTCAAATTGTCTGTATCGAACGCCTCGTGCTTGGCGGGTTCATCATCATCTTCCGGAAAGAAACGCGAGGTTCGCAAAATAATCGATGCGAGACCTTGGTCACGATAAAACAGCTCACATAGATCCTCCGCCGCCGTTTTAGTCGCACCATAAATATTTTTAGAAACAGGCTTTAAATCCTCCGTGACCCAGACCGCAGGGGAACCGGGTGGAGGGTTCAGGGCATGACCGAAAACGCTGGTGGTGCTCGTGAACACGAAAGCACGTGCTCCTTGTTGTGCGGCCTCCTCAAGCAAATTCAACGTGCCGGTGATATTGGTGTCGATAAAATCTTGACGTGTGTGCGTTGCGACGTGCGGCTTGTGTAGCGTGGCAGTATGGATGACAGCATCTACACCGCGCATGCATTCAGCCACAAAACGACGATCAGCAATCGAGCCTTGTTTATGCGTAAATGGCGACGAAATGATATCGATACCGACAGCGTCGTGCGAGCTATTTTGGAGGGTACGCATCAAGGCTTCCCCGAGATGACCGCGACTACCCGTGACAAGAATTTTCATGATGTGAAGTGGTTTTTGAAATTACAAATTAACGTAAAGATTGTCGTTATGCCGTGGCGCCCAGCAAGGTGGCCACTTCAGCTGCAGATCGCACGCCCAGTTTCGCCAACATGCGCGCACGATGGACTTCCACGGTGCGCAGCGAGATACACAATTCGTCGGCAATCATTTTATTCATCTTTCCGGCCACGACCAGGTGCATGACATCACGCTCTCGCTGCGTGAGGCTCGCGAGTCGCGCCTTCCACTGGCGCATTTTTTCGCCCACTTTGGCGTCATGCTGTCGATACCCCGCATCAACTAAGATTGCCTGCTCAATCCTATCTACCAGCTCATTGTCGCTATATGGTTTTTGCAAAAAATCAAACGCGCCTTTTTTTAACGCCGCGACCGCCATCGGGACGTCACCGTGGCCCGTTAGAAAAAGCACAGGATTGCCGAGACCGCGTGCCAGTAACGCATCATGCAGAGCGAGACCGGACATCGGCTCCATCCTAAAATCCAGCAAAAAACAACCGCACAAAGTATCAGGCAGATCACGCGCATCAATTGCCGCCAGTAACTCAACACCGGACGCGAAAGCACGCACTTCAAGCCCCCTTGAACGCAGTAAAAACCGCAACGCATCACGCACGGCGTCTTCGTCGTCAACCAGATAGACGACGGCATTTTCGCTAATCACGCTGCCACCCGCCTGAGCCCTTTGTCGTCCCCTTCCACGGCTTCCTCGGGTGGCGGTGGTTTTTTCAGGGGCGATAGATCGGCCACCGCAACCACCTCTTTCGTATCCAAAGCGAGCGGCTGAACCAGCGGCAGGGAAAGCGAGAACAGTGCTCCGCTCGTGGAAAAAGTTGCAGGTGCTTCCTCCGCGTCGAATGCGCCCTCATGCGCCTCAACAATTGACCGGCAGATGGCCAGCCCCATGCCCATGCCATCGGCTTTGGTTGAATAGAACGCGGTGCATAACTCTCGCATCGTTCGACCGCCCAACCCCGGCCCGTTATCGGTGACGTCAATCCGCACAAATCGCTCTCCCGCGGCATTGATCTTCACCTCAATCCGTCGCCCACCCTCTCTAGCACCTACCTCCTTGCCCGCCTGCAACTTGCGTGTGGCCAACGAATCGGTCGCGTTTCGCAACAAATTTATGATGACCTGCTCTATCAGCACAGCGTCGGCCGTGACACAGACTGCGGGGTTAGGGTTTTGAAGTGTGATGCCGACGTCATGGCGGTTGAGTTCTCGACGAAATAGCGCTATGGCGTTCTCGACAACTTGGTGAATTTCGCACGCCTCGCGCTCGGGCTCGCGTCGCGTCAAGAATTCTCGAATGCGCTGGACGATTCGCCCCGCCTGTGCGGCCTGCTCACCAAGCCGCTGGAGAGCGCTGTGCACCTCCACGTCTTCAAATCCATCCCGGCGCAGTGAATTGATGACACCCGCGTTGTAGCTCGCGATCGCCGTCAGCGGCTGATTAAGCTCATGTGCGAGCGTTGACGCGACCTCGCCCAGCATGGTCAGGCGCGCGTGGTGCGCCAGGGCATCCGCCTGTTTTCGTTCGCGCGCTTCCATCAATTTGCGCTCGGTAATATCTAGAATCGAACCCATCCAGCCAATTTGCTTGGCGCGGGCATCCACCAACGGCGTCTCAAATACCATCACGTCCAAGGAGTGGCCGTCACGATGCAGCCAGCGCGCCTCGTAGCCCTCGCGCGGCGCATCGCCCGCCATATTTCGGCGGTGCCGCTGCATCGTTTCTTCCAGCTGATCAGGCTGCCAGTAGGGCATCGGCGTCAGCATGCCAATCAACGTTTGTTGCGGCCAGCCAACCATTTCGGCGAAAGTGCGGTTAACGTAAACCAGCCGGCCATCAAAATCACGCGCGCGCAAGCCGACGACCACCGAGTCCTCCATTGCACTGCGCCAAGCGGCTTCGGTTCTCCATGCAGATTCGGCCCGCAGGACACCATGCATCTGCCGTCGCAGCATCCAGGTTGCAACCGCGATCAATAGCAAAAATCCCAGCATCAACGCGGGCGGCGAGGTTCGATACCAAGGCACAAACGCCACATATTCAACCAGCTCAAGATACGCGTCGCGCATTGGCGGATCGAAGCTGATGCGGTAATTAGATCGCTCCAGATTGGGGTTGCTGTCGCCATACGCGCGCGGCAACACTTCTTCATTTGCGGCGATTTCTTGTTCCAAGCTGTCGATCAGGCGGACCTGATATTTGCGCGCCAACCACCAAGGCACGCTGCGCTTTAATAATGCGGTCGGCGAATATCGAGCAACCAGACTGCCCGCTGTTTTGCCATTTGCTGAATAGATAGTCGTGACCAAATGAGAGGAAAGGCCGCGTATATTTTTCCGGCCACCGTTGAACAACCCGGCAAGTGGTTCAGACAGCACGCTACGATCCGCCGCTGGCGAGGCGATGTGCGCCACCACCCGGTTGTCTTTATCCAGCCAAGTGACTTCCTGCCAAAGGCGAGCCAATCCCGCGTTGAATTCAGCAGGCATTTTGGCCGGATCCGTGAACTGCATCGCGGTAATGTCGGTCGCTTGGAAGAGTTTGCCAACCTCATCAAGCTGGGCTGTTTCAAAATCAAGCTGCGCTCTCAGCTGGGTCTCGAGCGTCAACGCGTCGGTGATCATGGTCTGCCGCCGCTCCTCGCGGTCGTTGGCATCGTTACGAGATAACCAGCCGATGACTACCACCACAAACACGAGTGACAGCATGATGGGGACGGCCCATAAATAGGGAATCTGCGAAGGATTGTTGGCGTTAAGGCTACCGCGCAGGGGCTCGGACAGCGCCCCGAAATAATCGGTTGATGCCGCGGTCTGAGCAGAATGATGTGAGTCGTCAGTAGAGGCCATAAGCAAAGTGTAGCGCCTCCACGCAGACTATCAAAGCGTAAATGACGGACGGAGATTCGTACGCTGAAATGTGGTTAACCACAATACCGATTACGTCGTTCCGGGAGCAGTATCACTCTGATTTTCGTATGAGAGCATGCCAAAGAAGCATGCAACACAATCGGACTTTTTACAATTTGAGGAGAAATTCATGAATAAGAGCATCCAAGGTCAGACCTCCACAAAGCGCGCGACGTTTAAAAAAATCGCAAAGCTGCTGGTGGCGGTTAGCGCAGTCGGTGGCGTATTCGGGCTCAGCGCGGCGCGATCAGCGTTCGCGCAAGCCCCGATCATCATCAAGTTCAGCCACGTGGTGGCACCGGACACGCCAAAAGGCAAAGGCGCGGATCGATTCAAACAGTTGGTTGAAGAACGCAGCAAAGGCCGCGTCAAGGTTGAGGTCTACCCAAATAGTCAGCTATACAAAGACAAAGAGGAGCTTGAAGCGCTGCAACTGGGCTCTGTGCAAATGCTGGCACCGTCTTTGGCGAAATTTGGCCCGCTCGGCGTAAAAGAATTTGAGGTGTTTGATCTGCCGTTCATTTTTAAGGACGACGCCGCGTTTCGCGCAGTGACCAACGGCAAAACCGGCACAGACTTATTCGCGAAGCTCGAATCCAAAGGTATTAAAGGTCTGGCTTATTGGGATAACGGCTTTCACATCATGAGCGCCAACAAACCGCTGCATACAGTAGCCGATTTCAAAGGCTTGAAAATGCGCATTCAATCGTCAAAAGTGCTTGATGCACAGATGCGTGCGCTCGGCGCGATACCCCAGGTGATGGCATTCTCCGAGCTCTATCAGGCCCTGCAATCGGGCGTGGTGGACGGCACTGAAGGTGTGCCATCTAATTTTTTCACTCAGAAAATTTATGAAGTGCAAAAACACATCACGCTTTCTAATCATGGGCATCTTGCTTACGCCGTGATTATCAATAAAAAGTTTTACGACGGCTTGCCGGCAGATCTTCGCGCGGTAATTGATGGTGCCATTAAAGATTCGACCATCTATGCCAATGAAATCGCTGCGAGCGAAAATGCCAGCGCGCTAGAAAAAATTGCGGCGTCTAAAAAGACCACGATATACACCCCAACGGCGGCTGAAATTACCGAGTGGAAAAAAGCCCTCATGCCTGTGCATAAAGAAATGGAATCGCGCGTCGGCAAAGCGACCATTGAAGGCGTTTACAAAGAAGCGGGCTTCGTGGCCCCAAAATAGAACTCAAGTAGATCTAACTTGGCCCCGGCAAAGTCAGTGTCATCACACTGACTTTGCGCCGGCAAGGGGGCGGAACACAAAACGGGATATGACGTTTGTGCGACTTGTTACATCGACTAGCAAACGTCTGGTTGTCGCGGGCCAAGAAAATAATTAAAGCCACATCCGAATCGAGGACGATGAATGATTAATCGATTTTTGAACCATATTGAAGAATGGCTGATTGCATTCCTGATGGGCTCGGCTACCCTGGTCATTTTTTTCGCGGTGGTTCATCGGTTCTTGTCAGGCGTTCCTTACATTCAGGATTACACGGTAAAAATGGACGTCAGCTGGGCACAAGAACTGTGCATATTCATGTTTGTGTGGATGGCAAAATTCGGTGCCGCTTACGGCGTTAGAACCGGTATTCACGTTGGCGTTGATGTAATTATTCGAAAACTGACCGGAAAATATAAGACCGCGCTGATAATTTTCGGCCTGCTCGCTGGCGCCACATTCACCGGCATCGTTGGGACGCTCGGCGCAAGATTCGTGTGGCAGATGGCGCATACCGAACAGGTATCAGCGGACCTTGAAGTGCCGATGTGGATTGTGTATTTGTGCGTTCCGCTCGGATCGTATCTGATGAGCTATCGCTTTCTGCAAGTCGTGTTCAGCTACCTAAAAACCGGAGAATTGCCTCACCACGACCATGGCTTCGTTGAAGGTATTGAAGACGTTAACGCGGATGACCTGATCGCTTCTGCGCCAAGACCCGCGTCGACCCCGTCGATCGCCGGAGCACGCAAATGAACGCGGCAATTATTTTTATTCTTTTGATTATGTTGATGCTGACGGGCATGCCGATCTCGATCTCGCTCGGGCTGACGGTTCTCACATTTTTATTCACCATGACCACGGTACCGATCGAATCAGTGGCGCTGAAGCTGTTCACCGGCATCGA
>JBBRFJ010000014.1:0-37004 GCA_038224475.1 Burkholderiales bacterium | reverse complement strand
TTCGAGCATGCGGTAATGTAACGGCTTGGTCGCGACTGCGCAATCAGTCTCCAGCAACAAAAGAAATCATTCTCCAGCCCTCGGGCAGCTTTTTGAATGCTGCGCGGTAACCAGTTCCGGCATTCGCGGGACAGGTCACGCACTTTGCTTTCGTGTAGCTACATTTCATTATGGTGATGCGACTGAGATTTTTTAAATATTCAGGGTCATTTCGCCATGCTTCTATCGCTTGACTTGCGCTGCCATCTCCACCAAAGCTCCATAAGAAATCTTTGGCCATCAATGGCTCCAGTGCTGAGATATCGTTAGCGGTGGCGTTTAGGTGAATCTTCTCAATTAACGCTCGCGCGTCAACAGGAATTTCGGCCGCTGCGCGTGTTGCTGCTGAACCACTCAGGACGATGGATAGCAAGAAGATCTTGATGTTTGTTCGAATGCTTGGCATAACTCAGATGTTCACCATGGCTCACAAGTTTGGTAGTTGTTAGGTCGTGATCCGCCATGATCATTTTCATAAAATGGAAAGACTTGTTATCCGCGCAACAACTCTTGAATCTCAACGGTTCCTCCCGCCTCGAAAACGGGGTTCCCTTCGATTAATTTCTTCGCCGCCTCCAGTGTTTCTGCTTGGACGCGAATGAAACCGGACAAATGTGACGTGATGCCAATCGTCGGCCGCGACTTCGCCACGCATTCTCCCGCGCCCATCGAGCTGCCGCCCTCGAATTGTCCGGTCGAGTGCAGTTTCTTGAGATAGTGCTCCCACGCGACGTCGCTTTCCGGACTGGTGGTGTCGTTGTGCATGAGCAATATGTAATCTTTCATAGCTTCCATGCGAGCTCGGGTGGTTGGGGCAAGGCGAATTTAATGGTGTTGAAATGCCAACAGCACTTTAACGTTGCGCGCGCTGCTTAACCGTTAATGTAGCTTTCAAGCTGCGCAATCGTAAGCTCGTGATCGGCGATGATGTCGTCCATGATGTCCCGAATCGAGATCATGCCGATGACTGTGTCGCCATCCATCACCGGCAAATGGCGAATACGCTTCTCGCTCATCAGCGCCATGCATTGGCGGGTGCGGGTATTCGGCGCGATGACCAGCACATCTTTGGTCATGATATCGCTGACGAGAGCTTCTTTGGAATTCTTGCCTTGCAGGGCAATTTTGCGGGTGTAATCGCGCTCACTCACGATGCCAACCAGTTTGCCATTTTCCATCACCATCAATGCACCGATTTCGTAATCAGCAAGCAATTTAAGCGCATCGAAAACGGTGTCGTCCGGTTTGACGAGCCACAGTGTGGAAGAACGTTTGCTGAGCAGTTCTGAGACGGGTTTCATGATGCCTCCTCGTGAATGACTGGCGGTGTGGTTGGTCCCTTATGGCTTTCTTATTGATTGCTAAACTTAACTAAAAACGTTGTTTATTGGGACCATGTTATGCCGTTACAGATTTGTCTGCATAACATCTTTACCCAGATCGATCAGTTCGGCGCTTTTCCAAAGCATTGCGAAAAAATTACATGTTCGGATAATTCGGACCGCCGCCACCTTCGGGCACCACCCACACAATATTCTGCGTTGGGTCTTTGATATCGCAGGTTTTGCAATGCACACAATTCTGTGCATTGATTTGTAATCTCCTTTTTCCTTCGTTGTTTCCCACGCCAACCTCGACATATTCATAAACGCCTGCCGGGCAATAACGCGATTCGGGACCGTCATAGAGCGCTAAATTCGTTTCCACCGGCACGTTTTGGTTCTTCAAGGTCAAGTGTGCGGGCTGGTCCTCTTCATGATTTGTGTTGGAAATGAACACCGATGACAGTCGGTCAAAAGTCAACACGCCATCCGGCTTGGGATAAACAATCGGTTTGCATTCGGACGCTTTTTTAAGCATCTCATGATCCGCATGCTGGTGATGCATGGTCCACGGGGCTTTGCCGCCGAACACAATCTGATCGATGCCCACCAATAATGTGCCCGTGTACAAACCCTTTGACATCGCCGGCTTGAAGTTGCGAGCGCGGTGCAGCTCTTCATGAAGCCAGCTGGTTTTAAATGCGTTCGGATAGGCGCTCAGCTCGTCCGATGAGCGCGCCGCTTTAACCGCGTCGTAGGCGGCATCTGCTGCCAGCATGCCGCTCTTGATCGCGGCATGGCTGCCTTTAATGCGTGATGCGTTTAAAAATCCAGCATCGTCGCCGATCAGCGCGCCGCCCGGGAACGTGAGCTTGGGCAGCGATTGTAAGCCGCCGGCAGTGAGCGCCCGTGCACCGTAAGCGATGCGCTTGCCGCCTTCAAAAAATCCGCGAATCGCAGGATGTGTTTTATAGCGCTGAAATTCTTCGAACGGCGAGAGATATGGGTTGGTATATGCCAATCCGACCACGAAGCCCACCGCTACCAGATTGTTTTCTAAATGATACAGATACGAGCCGCCGTAAGTGTCTGCGTCCAGCGGCCATCCCGCGGTGTGCACGACCAAGCCGGGCACATGTTTTTCCGATTTGACTTCCCACAATTCTTTTAAGCCGAGGCCATAGGTTTGCGGGTCGCGGCCTTCGTTCAAATTAAATTTTTGCTGCAATATCTTGCCCAGATTGCCGCGGCAACCTTCTGCAAAGAAGGTGTATTTGGCATGCAGTTCCATCCCGCGCGCATAGCGATCAGTGTGCTCACCGCTCTTGCCAATGCCCATGTCACCGGTCGCGATGCCTTTGACCGAGCCGTTTTCGTTAAACAGCACTTCGGATGCGGCAAATCCGGGATAGATCTCAACGCCTAATTCCTCGGCTTTTGTGCCCAGCCAACGGCATACATTGGCTAAGCTGATGACATAGTTACCATGATTCTGGAAGCATTTGGGCAGGAGCCAGTGGGGTGTTTTTGTGCTGCCTGTTTCGCTGAGGAACAGAAAGCGATCTTCGGTGACAGGTTGATTCAGCGGCGCGCCCAGTGCTTTCCAATCCGGAAAAAGCTCATTCATGGCGCGGGGATCCATGACCGCACCGGACAAAATATGCGCGCCGACCTCTGAGCCTTTTTCAACGATGCAGACCGAGATTTCGCCGCCGTCAATCGCTGCCTGCTGTTTGAGCCTGATTGCGGCGGCGAGGCCCGCTGGCCCGGCACCGACGATGACGACGTCGTATTCCATTGATTCGCGTTCGGGCAATGCCTGATTTTCTGCCATGATTTTTTCGTGAATTGTTTGATGAATATTTGCAAGTATTATAGGCGCTCGTTGTTCCATCATAGCGACGCGCACATTCTTAAATCGTTCTCAGCATGCACACTAAAAATTCAGCCATCCTGCCATCCGGCATATTGCTGCACACCATGAGTTTTCCAATCCGCTGGGGCGAGCTTGATGTGCTCGGTCATGTTAACAATGCGCAATATTTACGCTATTTTGAGGAAAGCCGCACCGACTGGTGCGAATCCGTCGGCAGGCCATTGCGCAATACCGGCGAAGGCATGATTTTGTTGAAGGCGACCGTGACCTATAAAAAACCGGTGGGTTATCCTGCCGCGGTGAATGTGGAATTGAGGGCAGGGCGTATCGGCAACACCAGCTTTGATTTAATCAATACGCTTTCGATTGATGGTGAAAGTGGCGTTGCAGCGATAGGCGAGTTCGTCATTGTGTGGTTTGATTACGTCAATAACAAACCAAAATCGGTGCCCGCCGAAATTCGCGAATTACTTAGCAAGGTTGTCGCTTGCGCCGAAGGCGAGGCTGCCAAATGAACATAATTGTTGGTGGTTGGTTTGGCGGCTTTTTAGCGGTCGGCATCGGGGCCGCCCTAGGCGCGTGGCTGCGTTGGGGTTTGTCGCTATGGTTAAACCCGCAGGTTTCGAAATTCCCGCTTGGCACCTTGGCAGCGAACTTGATCGGCGGCTTTCTGGTCGGGTTGGCGGTCGCATATTTTGCAAAAAATCCGGATTTGTCGCCCGCGTGGAAATTATTTGCAATTACCGGATTTCTGGGCGGATTAACCACATTTTCAAGTTACTCGGCGGAAGTGGTTGGGTTGCTTGAACGCGGTGACGTGATGCCTGCGTTGGTCGTCATGTTTACCCATTTAGCAGGATCGTTCGCGCTCACCGCGCTAGGGTTTTGGACTTATCGCGCGGTATCCAGCTAGGCGCCCTTAGCCTGAGCAAACCCCGATGAGGTGGAGTTTGGAGCATTTTTCAACGCCTCAAACTGCACATTAAGGTTGGCGTCCGCAGAGCAGAAATAAGGCAAGTACAGCGCGTTAGCTTGGCCGATAAATTCTGCTCTAAACAACGAACACCGCCAGTTAAGTAAAGTGGCGGTAACTATCCTCAGCTTCGATGGCGTATTGGACACGCTAGGATAGATATCAGTTTAAGCTTAAAGCACCTAGCGGGCGTGATACGCGTCGCCTTAGTTATTTCCCAATCACGCGCATCAGGAAACGCTTATGAAGAATGAGCCGAATTTAGAATAAAGTGACCTGCCAGCGTATTTTCATCGCAACCCGTGTGAAAATTCGAGGCAATCGTGATACCGCAGGCTTACTTGAAACTTTATTTTTTGAAAATGAACAACATGACCGAAACAATCCAAACTCCACCGCTCCCCGATCGCTTGTCCGCCGACCCCCGCAGCCCGCACCATGTCGCCGAACTTTTCGAGCATGACCTCGGCATCCGCGTGAACGGTCGAGAGCGCAAGGATGTGGAGGAATATTGCATCAGCGAAGGCTGGGTGAGGGTGCCTGCGGGCAAGGCGTTGGATCGGAAGGGTAAGCCGCTGTTGATCAAGCTTAGCGGCAAGGTCGAGGCGTTTTATCGGGCGGAGAGCAATAAATAGGGCGCGGTGTCTTTACTGAATCGAAACACCAGCACCGAAGCGGTGTTTCAGCCAAATGCTTGATACCCGCAACGGGGTCTTAATCGAAACCCCGCGCGGATACTAGACTTTCAACGGCGCAATTGCGCGCGCAAATAAATCGCGCGCCCTGTTAAATCAAGCGATCTTCGCTGTTAACAAATCCTCTTGCGCCAGCGTCGGGTAGTCGGTGTAGCCGAGCGGGCCGGGTGTGTAAAAAGTTTTGTCATCCGGCTTGGTGAGCGGCGCATTTGCCTTCATGCGCGCGACCAAATCTGGATTCGACACGTATGGTCTGCCGAACGCGATCAGGTCAGCTTGATGGGCTTTCAGGGCTGCGTCAGCGGTGTCGCGATCAAATCCGCCGGCAAGAATGAACGTGCCTTTGAATGTCGCGCGGAGTTTGGCTTTGAGCTCTGCAGGCACAGGCGGCGCACCCATGGCAGAGTGATCGAGTACATGCATGTAGGCAAGCCCAAGTGAGGAGAGCTCCTGCGCCAGTGCGATGTATTGCGCGTCAACACCGTCGAATGGTCCGGTCGCATTGAACACGCCATAAGGTGACAAGCGTATGCCGACATGTTCAGCGCCAATCGCCGCAACGGTGGCACGCGCAACTTCAAGCGCGAAGCGATTGCGTGCGGCTGCACTTCCGCCGTAGCCATCGGTGCGTGTGTTTACGTTGGCGTTCAAAAACTGTTCAATCAAATAGCCATTTGCCGCGTGAAGCTCAACGCCGTCAAAACCCGCTTTCATGGCCAGACGCGCGGCCTCAGCATATTCTTCAACCGCGGCGGCAATATCCTGCTCTGTCATCGCACGTGGCTTGTTATGCGGCTGCATACCGTGGCTATCGGTATACATTTCACCCGGACAGACGACGTCAGTCGGGGCTACTACTTCAGCGCCCGCTGGCAAATTAGCCGCAGCGCCGACGCGGCCGCAATGCATAAACTGTATAAAAATTTTTCCGCCCTTTGCGTGCACGGCGTCTGTCGAGAGCTTCCAGCCTTTGACATGCGCATCATTAAACAAACCCGGAATACGCGGGTAACCCAGCCCATTTGCAGACGGCGAGGTGCCCTCGGTGATGATGAGGCCTGCGGTTGCGCGCTGGCCGTAATACTCCGCCATCAAGGGGTTCGGCGTGTTGGCCTCGGTCGCACGGCTGCGTGTGAGGGGTGACATAACAACGCGGTTGCTGAGCGTTAACGACGGGGTGTTGAGAGGATCGAATAACATCGGTTTCTTTCGGGAAGGTTGGATGAATGGGAAAAGAAGAATGGTAGAAAAACTGATTTGGGAATGAGGGTTTTCACGATGCGTTAATCCCACATCGAAGATTTTGTAATTCTGGTTAAAAATGTCGGCGCAACGTGTAGGAAATGCCTCCGTCGGTTTGTAGGAGCGACGCGCTCTTGTTTTGCGTTGGCCAGAACTCTAGTCAGAAACCCGCAAAAAAATTAAGTAGTCTAGATAAAGCAAAACCGGTAACGTCCGCAGTTGACCATGATGAAATTAAGCCTTGGCAAACAGAGTGCTTTGCACGCAACTGTGCAAATTGCATCTTTAACTAAAATATCAAGGGAGTTTCATGCGCATTTTCTCATTGGCCCTCGCGGCCACGGTTGTCGTATTGTTTAGCGGTTGTGCCGCGATCACCACGGGCACCACTCAGCCACTCACGGTTACCACCAAGCAAAGCGGCACCAACGTTGTTGGCGCGACGTGCGAGTTAACAAATGGTAAAGGGACTTATTACGTCACCACACCGGGCACTGTCACTGTCAGTCGCTCCTTCAGCGATATGGTTGTCGTCTGTAAAAAAGAACCATTGCCCGATGCGAATATGACGGTGAAGTCCTCCGTTAAAGGCATGGCCTTCGGTAATATTCTTTTGGGTGGCGTCGTGGGAGCTATCGTCGACACCTCGACGGGAGCTGCCTACGATTATCCGTCGAGCTTCGATCTGGAAATGGGTAAATCGGTTATGGTCGGCGCGCGGTCAGAGGCCTCGGCAGCGAGCACAGATGCGAAGGTAACCGACACCGCAAAAGCGGCACCAATCGCGCCTGTAGTGCCTTCGCCAACGCCCATCCCCACGCCAGCGGGAACAGTGGTGCCGGTTATATCGCCTGCAAAGCCAGAACCATCGAAATAAATAGGAACGGAAGTTGTAGCGCTGTAGCGCCTGACCAGAAAGTTAGAGTTAGGCGCTATAACGTCGCGTAATAAATCGCTGCTCAAATTGGCATGCGAAGCGGTCGCTAAATTTGTGTGTGTTAGTTTTAATCGCTACACGCAGCTCAATAATCAATCGTTCAACATTAGGGGTCATTATGAATTTCAAAACTGTTTCTTTCTCGCTTGCAACTTCGGCGCTAATTGTTCTCGCTGGCTGTTCAACTCCTGCGCCGCCTTATTCAGTATCGATTCCCAACGTTCAATCATTAAAGAATAGTAACGGTGCGCCGGTAAGCGTTGGCGAAGTTACTTCGCAGTCGCCGGCTAACAATGATTCTATTGGTTTACGCGGAAACTCGATGAACTCGCCCAAAGGAACTTTCGCAAAGTATCTGCAAGACGCTCTGTCGCAAGAACTCGCTGATGCAAAATTACTTGACCCGAAATCGGATATACGAGTGACGGCTGTATTAACGAAGAACGATATTAGTGCGGCGGGATTTATTACCAACTCAGCTGTGATCGCTGCACGATTTACGGTTAAACGTGGCGACAAGGTAGCTTTTGACAAAGTAAAGGAGGCGACGACTGAGTGGGATTCCAATTTTCTGGGCGCTATCGCAATTCCGCGCGCGATACAAAATTATCCTACTGTTGTGACAGCCTTGCTAAAACAGTTGTATGAGGACAAGGAATTCGCCGATTCGATTAAAAAATAATCAACTTTTAAGGCCATAAAATCATGATGCGAAAATTCTTGTATCTGTCAGCTCTGTTAGCCGCTTTCTCTCTTATTGGTGGATGCGCGCACTCTATTGTCATTACCCCAGACGCGGCCAAACTCGGCACGCCAGTGGCAAAACCTTCAGCCAACAGAGTCGCCTATTTCATCAGCGATGAGGAACGTGCTCGCAAGGTAATTACACCGGGGGGTGGTGGCGATAAAGTTGAATACGCTCCTTACAAAGAGCTTGAGGCTGGTATATATCGTGTCCTCGGCAACGTGTTCGCGAGTGTCGACCAAATGAAAAATGAAAACGACTCAAGCTTTATCGCCGATAGGAAAATCAATTTTGTCATGCGTCCAAAAATCACCACTAACTCATCGTCGTCTAGCCCGTTCACATGGCCACCAACAGACTTTGACGTCATTATTGAAATAAAAGCAACGGACAACTCCGGTAAAGTTGTTTGGCAAGATACCGTGATAGGTAAAGGTAAAGCTGAGTTTTCGGAGTTCAAATCAGATTTCGCGTTGTCAGCCAAACGAGCGAGCGAGGCGGCTTTGAACGAATTGCAGAAGAAACTAATTGGTTCGCCGTTGATGTGACACTACCAGTATCGCTATGTTGCTCTTGACGGGATTGGTTCATGACAGGAACGTTCGAAGCCGGGTAGTCAGATTTGTCGTGTTTCACGAAGCGCTATCTGCTGAATATCTGTGATTGTGCATATTTGAGTGTCATTAGTTATATCAAGTTGCTTGTTCGATCTACGAGGCTACGACCGCGCCATTGAGCGCAGTCGTAGCCAGATCGCTCTAAGCCCGTGGTCCCACTGCGGACTTCAACGGCGCTTTGCCACCGCCCGCAGCAAAAATATCTTCTGCGATTTTTAACCCGAGCGCTGCACCGCCAATGTTCTTGCTGAAGTCTGGATGGCCGGAGCCATCTAGCGCGAAAGCATCAAACGACCAGTGCACGCCGAGCCAGATGCGCGAAAAGCCATTTTCCTCAATCATCTGCCATAGCCCTTTGGGAAAGGCGCGTACATGCCTTGGCCGCACCGTACCGGTGTTGTCGCGGGTTATACCGTTTAATTCCTCCGACACGAATGTGCCGTTGTAGACGGTGTCTTTGGCGCGATTGCCTGCGGCCACGCCATAGAACAATCTCATCATATGAAAGGCCGCACCGCCGAACGTGGCGTGACCCGACGGGTATGCGGGGAAGGGTGGTGTGAAGTTACGTTCGGTGCTGTTACTTGATGGCCCGCCCAGCGGCAACCATGCTGGATCGCAGTCATTGTCGATATTGTTGGTCGGTGTTGTCGCCGCGGGTCCCATGGATGCATCGTGCTCGCGTATCGCGATGACCGGGCGCCATAAGTTATGAATATATTTCTGATCCCAAGCTAATATCGCCGCATCGCCCATCGCAGTATTGACGAGCGCAAACAGCCGTGCATTTTGGTCGACCGTGTTACCTTTTGCCATCGCCACTTCACGCATGATCTGGTTATAAAGCCGCGGCGGCGTACCCAACTCGCGTGGGCCGTCGTAGGCCCAGTAGATGCCGACGAGGGTTTCATCCACGGTGCGCTTTTGGTAGGTCGTCGGCAGCGTGCCCATGAGTTCAGGCGCAATGCCTTTGCCGCGCACTTGCTTGAGCGCTTTTTCATAGTCAGGGCTGCCATAAGCCGGCGGCGCATCGAGTTCGTGACGGGCAGTCACCGCGAATAGTTTTGAACGCGCACCATAAAACGGCGCGTGAAACGGTTGGCCCGGATTGGCCGGATCGGACCGATGCGCGCCACGCGCAACCGAGCCTGCATAACCTGCATCGCCAGCGCTGGGATCCCCCGCCCGATCCGCCAGCACAGCGCGTGCGACGGCGAGTCCGAATTCATGTTCGCGGGTGAGGCTTTCGCCGGCCACGCCCGCCGCCAGATACGCGGCGTCGAATTGCATTTTTTGCCGGGGGAATAGTGTGATGAGGCAGGTGTAGGCGGCCGCCGCAACGGCGACCGCTGCTTTGGTAGCGCCTGCGAGACTCGCCGGTGCCGCGAGATATCGCGGTAGGGTTGCGGCGCTGTTGACGACGCCAGCGTGCGCGTCATACATTGCCAGGTGCACGATCGCGAGCGCGCGCGAGCTAAGCGTCGGGCCTCCCTGTTCCGGGCTCGGTTTGTCCGTGCCAGGCACGTTGCTGAAATCGCGCTTGTTGGCTTCCAGTGCTACGTTGTTCCAATAGAGTATGTGATCCATAGTGCTCCCAGACGAAATGGTGTCGGCAAAATAGCCATTGCAAGTTCAATCGATGGGCTCACAATTTCACGGTGAAGCTGGCGGCAGGCGCTGCACGGCGCTTGGTGCGTCGCACTTTCTGCGCTGCCTGCTTGCTGTGAGTATTTGCATGCGAGCCAATAATCGTTCGGCATCTTCAACCGAAAAAATGCATTTTGAAATCCCCCGAAAGCGGGGGTGTGGCGATGTCGGATTTGGTCAAAAGATTTCGTTGTGTGGCCATCTGCGGGCGAATAGACCGCGCTTGGTACACACGCTGCTTGCAGGCTGGTCGTGGTTTAAACTCCTGCACAACACACAAGATGTGTCCGCGGTTTTGGAAGTCATGCATGACATCATTAAAGCCTGACCTCGATGCTGATCGTGAAGGCGCCCAACACTGGCTCGAATAAAGAAAAGCATGTGCTGCTCGTAGGCAATGACGTCCTACCGCGGATTTGTAATCAAACTTGAATGAGAAATAGCACATGCCTCCTGAGTCCAAAAAAGACGATGATTCCACCGCCGCCGCCCTGAAAAGCACCGGCGGCATCGCGCGGATTGGCAAGGCATTTCAATATTCCATGCAAGGCCTCTCGCATGCGCTGCGCTTCGAGGCTGCGTTTCGGCAGGAATTGCTGATCGCGATTCCCGCGATCATCGGCGTATGGTTTTTACCAGTGACGATGGTCGAAAAAATTGTGCTGCTTGGCACGGTGTTGCTGATGTTGATTGTCGAGCTGCTGAATTCGGCGATTGAGGCGACGGTGGATCGCGTCTCAACCGAGCGCCATCCGCTTTCAGGCCGCGCCAAAGATCTGGGCAGCGCGGCGGTTTTGCTGGCGGTGTCATTGATGGTCGCCGCGTGGGCGTTGATTGCGGGCCCGGTATTGTTGAGATTGTTTTAGCACCAACCTACAGTCGGTGCATAAAAGTGGCGCCGGTGATTGGTTTGAGAGCGTTAACATCGTCGGCCGTTACCGCGAGTCTTGGGCTTCGTCAGATTAAATTGTTGTTACCGTCGTTGTCATAAATTCCTCAGGAGAAAAAATGAACCGCCTCACCCGCTCTTTTTCGGCAATCGTGTTGATTTTTTTTGTGACCTTGAACTTTTGCGGCATGTCCGCGCGCGCAGCTGAACTCACGTTTCAACTGGTCAACGATAGCGAACGTCCGTTAAGCCTGAAATTTTTCTCACGCGCAGAATCGCGTCAGGAGTGGCCTTCAAGAACTAAGGCGTATACGATTCGGCCGGATGCCGCCGTTCAGCAACTTAAGCTGACTTGCGAAGAGGGCGAGCAGATTTGCTGGGGTGCTTGGGAAATCGTGCAGGTGGTCGCCAATGAGATTACGGGTCCAGGAGGTCAACGCTCAACGCGTACAACTAAATACAGTGCCGGTGCTGGCGAACGAGGGCTTCGAAGCTGTGAGCATTGTTGCAACATCTGCAAGGATGGCGCACTGACGCCTGTGGCCAAATTGCGTGATCCGAATCCGGATGCAAAGTAACTTAATGCTGATTGAACGATGCGGCACGCTCAATTCAAACCACGCTAATACGTGATGCGTCACGGCAACATCGGCAGATGTGGTTGTTTCGCAGGTTTTGTAGATTCGGGCAGCAGTCGCGCAATTGAAAGTGCAGCGGGACTAAAAAATAGACCGTCCTGAAACGGTGGTCAACATTTCCAGCGCGATCGAGCCGGCGTGAGAATTGCCGCTTTCTTCCAGTGCCGGGCTCCAGACGCAAATGCCGCATTCGCCGGGAATCACGGCCACAATGCCGCCGCCAACGCCACTTTTTGCCGGGAGTCCGACGCGAAATGCAAAATCGCCCGCCGCGTCATAGGTGCCACAGGTTAGCATCAGGGCATTGATGCGTTTGCTCGAGCTTTTATCGAGCACTTGCTCACCGGACCACGGGATGATGCCTTGATTCGCCAGAAACGTGACGGCGCGGGCGAGGTCTACGCAGCTCATGGTGATCGCACAATGTTTGCAGTACGCGTCTAGGATGTCATCGACGCTGTTGCTCAGATTGCCAAAACTTTTCATGAAATGGGCCATGGCCGCGTTGCGATCCGAGGTGCTGCGTTCAGACGCGGCCACCTTTGGGTCATGGCTAATCGCGGGGTTGTTGGCAAGCTTGCGAATAAATTCCATCACCGCGTTGTTGGCATGCTTGGCGGCCGCTGAGTCGCGGTCACGTTCGCGGCGTGCGAAGTTTGCGTCGCGTGAATCGAGTGGCGCGTCGGCGTAATGGGCGCAGAGCATATCGGTGACCACCAGCGCGCCTGCGTTGATGAACGGATTGCGTGGCTTACCTTGTTCGCGCTCGAGCTGTACCAACGAATTGAACGGATTACCCGACGGCTCGCGCCCAACATGCTCCCAGATCGAATCGCCGCGTAAATGAAACGCCAGCGTGAGGCCGAACAATTTGGAAATTGATTGAATTGAAAAGGGAATTTCAGCGTCACCGACGGCATAAACCCGGCCCTGCAAATCGACAATCGCCATGCCGAAATGTGCTGGCGAGACCCCGGCCAGCTCGGGAATGTAGCTCGCCACCTTGCCATCGCCAATTAACGGCTTTATTTTGTCGTGGATGAGATTGAGTATCGCTTGATAGTCCATGCGGGCAATTATGCGGCACGAACGCTGAGTCGTGTGCTCTATGCCCCGTGCCCCATGCAAATCGCGCCTATGGCTAGAACCGGTGCGAATGATAAGAAGCTGCGCCATAGTGAAAAGTCAGGCAAGATGGGGCGCAAGGCAAGAACATCTTCATGCGGCGGCAACAATAGGCGCGCCATGACTCAATTAACCCAGCAAATGAGCGTAAAACTTGATCTGGAATTCGAACGCGTGGCTGATCTGCCGTCGGGCTCAATTTTGGCGGCATTGTTGACGACCGAACATGCTGTGACTGCTCACAATGCTCATCCATAAATTCAAGCACGGTACTTTTGCGACGGTGCTTATCGGGTTGCTGCTGATCGCCCGCTTTGGCGTTTCAGGATCCGCCCATGCGCAAGCACCTTCGTTCACCATTGATACATCCAGCGCGGCAACGCCAGCGCCGCTGACTGGTCTGTGGTGGAATGCCGGCGAATCAGGCTGGGGAGTCAGTATGACCCAGCAAGCCGATAAATTATTTGCCGCCATGTATGTCTACGATGCCAGCGGCAATGCCGTCTGGTACACCGTCTCATGCGTTATTATCGCGGCCGGTTGCAACGGGGATTTAAACAAAAACCGAGGAGGCGCGACGCCAACCGCGCCGTGGAGTGGTAGCAGCATAGGTGTCGGCAAAGTCGGTAGCATGAACTTTCAATTCAGCAGCAACGATGCAGGTACGATGAGCTACACGATTGATGGTGTGGGCAATACCAAAGCCATCACCCGCTTCAATTTCGGGCCGCTGCCGCCGGTGATCCCCGGCCTTGCGGGCACGTGGTTTGGCTCCATTATTGAAACGCGCAGCAACTGCACCAGCACCCAAAATAATGGCGGTCATGCGACCTACGGACAGTACGACATCAATACCGGCACGGGCTCGAGCGGGGCGATCAACATCTCATTGGCAGGCGTTACCGGATTGCAGTGCAGCTACAACGGCAACTTCACGACCAATGGCGCGCGTCTGGCGGCGAGTGGAACGTTGGCATGCATCGACGGCAAGCGCGGCACATGGCAGTCAAGCAATATCGCGATCAGCGCAAAATCTATGACGCTCGAACTCGCGGTGCAATTGAACACCATCGAAACCTGTTCCATCGCCGCGATTTTGGGCGGGCTACGACCCTAGCAAAGCCTGTTGGCGTGGAAAACGAAACTCCCCATTCTGCGTGCCGTTTCAGCCAAAAATGTGCCAAGAGACCCGCCGAATAAGGGGTTTAAAGAAATAATTGAGAATTCGCAGTGGTAGCGGGCTTTTTGGTGTGAGCGCACGTTTTGAATCTCGGCATCTAAATTATCGTCAACGATTCAATTCAGCGTGCATGCTTTATGCTCGCGATTTGCCATTTAAGGGAGAAGCTCTGATGTCACGTTTTGTTGTGATTTCTGCCGCGCGGGTGGCAGCCATGCTGGCGGCTATTTTTATCTGCACGTACGCGCTTGCTGCGCCTGAGGTGGCGGCACCAGCAGCGATCGCGTCGCCAGATGCCGGCACCTATTTCCCCGCGCGCTTTGACTGGCAGCGTCGCACGCCGCAGCAAGTGGGCATGGATGCTGGCGCGATTGATGATGCGCTGCGATTGGTGATGACGCTGGAAAACCCCGCACCCAAAGATCAAACGATGGCCTGGGCGAAAACCTTCGGCGCGGCTGAGCCTGGTTTTGGCGGGATTATCGGGCCGATGAAAACACGTGCCCCGATCAACGGTTTGATCATACATAAGGGCTATGTGGTCGCAGAATGGGGTGATACCCAGCGCGTGGATATGTCGCACAGCATCAGCAAAAGTTTTTTATCCACCGTAGTGGGATTGGCGTGGCAGCAGGGCTTGATTCGTGATGTGAATGATCGCGCGGCGACCTACATGCCGGCTGACGTCGGCTTGTTTGATGCGCCGCACAACCAGCCCATCACCTGGGATCATTTGCTGCGTCAAACCAGTGATTGGCAAGGCAGCTTATGGGGCAAGCCGGATTGGGCGGACCGGCCGGTGGGCAAACCCGATGAGTGGGAAAACCGAAAGCTCCATGCGCCGGGCATGCACTACAAATACAACGATGTTCGCGTGAATGTGCTGGCGCTGGCGACGCTCCAAGTGTGGCGGCGACCACTGCCCGAGGTGCTACGCGAGAAGCTGATGGAGCCGATTGGCGCATCCAGCACATGGCGCTGGCATGGTTACGATAACGCCTGGGTCGAGCTCGATGGCCGCAAGGTGCAATCAGTCGCGGGCGGCGGTCACTGGGGTGGTGGCATGTTCATCAATGCTTGGGACATGGCACGTTTTGGATATTTATTTTTACGAAACGGGCGTTGGCAGGATCGGCAACTCATTTCGCCTGAGTGGATCCGCATGGCACGCACGCCGGGTAGCGACAATCCGGAATATGGCTACGCAAACTGGTTTCTTAATACCGGCAAAAAAGCATTGCCCGCCACACCAGAGTCCAGCGTCACATTTCGCGGTAATGGACAAAATATTATTTACATCGATACCGAAAATGATTTGCTGGTGGTGGTGCGCTGGATTGATAACGGCCCAGCACTGAACAACTTTCTAGCGAAAGTCATTGCGGCGATCAAACCGGTCGTCGGGGAACGTGGCAATGAGCGCGCTGCAAAATCTGTTCCGCTCAAGAACCCATGAAGCTGCAAAAAGCCACGCATCATCTGGTGATTCCGATGCCGGACTACGTGCGAATTTTTCGGGTGATGCGCGCAGTGATGGGCAGCACCGCGGATGATAGCGATGAGGCATGCCTGTTTATGAGTATGTCCGGTGCCGCAATCCTGAAGCATTTTTATAAAAGAGAAGCGCGTGTGCTGGCGGGGTCGGCGTTTTATTTGCTCAATGCCGAACCAAGAACGGTCTTGGCCATGACCAAGTCGGCGGGTAACACGCAGGAAGCTGAGATTGTGGAAAGTGATCGCACCGGGTTTCATTGCTGGTTGGAGTGCGACGACTATGTGATTGATTTTCAGGCGCTGGTTTTTCCGGAGGCCATGGCGAGGAGGGGGATCAGGGGCAGTAGGGAGAGTTTGGAGAGTAGGGTTCGCGTTCCCCGGCAAATGTTTCAGCGGCGAAAGACTGCGATGTCGGCGTCACCAGACGCGCTCGAATCGGCGGGCGATTTTTATCTGCAACCGAATATCGCCCTCACCAATGAGCTGGTACGTGCATTTTTTGGTAGCGCGGCGCAGCTTGATTTGATGCGCGGTTGCATGACCTGGTTCACCCGGCCACCGAAAAAGATGTCGAACGCGATGAGCATGCGTCGTGCTGCGGGAAGCGATGGCGGTGAGGGCAATCGCGGTGGACATGAAGACGGCGAGGATGAAACGTACGAGATGCTGCTGGCTGATATCGAGGTGACAGGTGCGTGGTAGAAATATTGCACTGCGAACATGTTGCTATGATTGAATTGCCCAATCCGTTTCCAGATGAAGGCGGCGTGATCCGCTTGCTGGAGCCGGGTGATTGTGATCGCGATGCCTTGATTGCACGATTGTTAAACGACACGTATGACAAACCGTTTGTGATCGAAGAGGGCGATTCGCGAGCGCTCTATTTTTCGCGGGAGTTTACCCAGAGCGGAATGTGTTTAAGCGATCCAACGTCGCTGGAATTTGCGTATACGCAGATGATGATGAGCTGTTTGTTGTTCGTACACGAACCTAAAAACATTCTGATGCTGGGCTTGGGCGGCGGATCGCTGGCTAAATATTGTTATCGCCATTTGCCATTGGCGCGGATCGTGGCGCTGGAAATTGATGCCGATGTGCTCGCGTTTCGCGATCAGTTTTTGCTGCCGCCTGATGATGCACGGTTGACTATTTTGCAAGCCGATGCAGCTGACTATTTGCGCACGTGTCAAAGCAAACATGACGTGGTGATGATTGATGCGTTTGATCGCCATGGCTTTGCGGCAGCTGTTTCGTCACGCGGTTTTTACCTGGATGTTCGCGATGCGCTGTCGTCGCAGGGCGTGATGGTAGCCAACATGGTCGGGCCGAAGGTCGCTCGGGCGGCGCATCTCGATTTGATCGCGAATGTTTTCGATGGAAATATTGTTGTTTTGCCGATTGAAAGTGATGGTAATTACCTGGTGTTTGCGTTCCGCGATCCAGGCTTTGAGCCGCGCTGGCGCTGGATCGAGAGCCAAGCTGCCGCGTTGCAAAAGCGCTACGGCTTGGACTTCCCCAAGTTTGCGATCGCGTTGAAGCGAAGCCGTAAAGACGGCTATTTAAAGATGGCTTTGATCCAATCCGAAAATAATTGATGACACTTTAATGGGCAAGTTTCATCCGTTCTTCGACTTCGAGGTGGCAGGGCGCCAGCAAGAGATGCGTTAGCTCCTCCGCATCACGGGTCTGCATCTGGGTTGCAAATTCAGCCAGCCTGGCATCGCCCGCCGCGGTCAGTTCGCCAATCAGCGCGCGTGCGGCTTCGCGCGCGGTCGGCTTGCCAGGCTGATAGCTTGGCCAATTTTTATTGTGCGACAGTAAAAATTCGCGATAGTCCTGATAAAGCGCGCATGTGCGGGTGAACTCGAATGCCGCTTGTTTCGCGGCGATCTCGGCATCGATTTCTGCGTCGGTGTGGCGATAACGTGCTTTCTCTGCGTCGGACCAATGCGCGTGATGTCCGTCACTGGCTTGGTGTTCACGCAGCGTCGCCATGGTGGCCTTTAACTCTATCTGTGAATGCGTGTGGGAATCGCGAAACACATGCACGATGTTGGGCGCATGGCCTTCGGTGCCCGCATAACGCATCCCGGCTGCCACTCGGCGCGGGTTGAAGCGGAACTGGCGGCTACAGGCGGCCTGCAGGGTCTCGAGTAACGCGTTAACTTTGGCACTATTCATTGCGTTTCCTTTGTTTTGTTATTGAATGACTTGGTTTCCGGGGAGGCGCTTTTTTATGTGTACCCAAGCATTGAGTATCCTCTGTTCTTGATGGTCACTCGCCATATCTAACGCGAGTCCGTAGCAGATGGCGGGATGTGAAACTAGTCGGTGCAACCAGAGTAACAAAGTCTTGGGAATGCGTGCGGGTCGTAGCGTTTACGAAATGAAAATATGTTGGTTCGCAACGTGGTGCTTCTAGAGTTTTTTTGCATTCTGATGTTAGAGTTCCGCCATTCAAAAATCTCACGCGTAAAGAACTCTACATGACGACCAATACTTTTATCCTCGGCAAGGACGCTTCGCTCGAATCGACTATTGCGACGATGCGGGCAAAGCTTGCTGCACGCGGCTTTAAATTAAATGAGTCTTCGCTTTTGCATGAGGTCGATGGCATTTGGTCGACACATATGAAAGACAACGATTGCCCGATGCTATTTTCGAATGGCAAAGGCGCGACGGAATTGGCAGCGCGAGCAAGTGCGTACGGCGAATTTTTCGAGCGTCTAGGCACGCATTACTTCTGGACGCATTTCTATTTGGGTGAGGACCGCGCCAATCGCCCGTTTGTTCATTACCCTCAAGAGCGCTGGTTCAAGCCGTTGGCAAATGGCAAATGGCCGAAGAAATTGCTGAACGCTAAGTTGCAGGCTTTCTACAATCCCGAAGGCGAAATTCACGGTGATGTGATCGTCGATCTGAATTCAGGAAACACGGAGAGGGGCATTTGCGCGCTGCCGTACAAACGTTTGAAGGATGATGCCGAAACGTTCATTCCGGTAAATATCATTGGCAATTTGTATGTGAGCAACGGAATGGCCGCAGGCAATACGCTGATGGAGGCGCGTACCCAGGCGCTGTCAGAAATTTTTGAGCGGCGCGTCAAGTACCGCATTATCAGCGAGGGCTTATGTCTGCCGGAGGTGCCGGACGATGTGATTTCGCGTTTTCCGAATATCCGCGCGGGCATTGACGGCTTGCGCAAGGCCGGGTTCGGTATTTTGGTGAAGGATGCATCGCTCGGGGGCAAATATCCGGTAATGAACGTGACGCTGGTTCACCCTAAAGATCAGGGGGTGTTCTCCAGTTACGGCGCGCATCCGCGGTTTGAGATTGCGCTGGAACGAGCGATGACCGAGCTGTTGCAAGGTCGGGCGCTGGATTCGCTGGAAGGTTTTCCGGAGCCGGGCTTTGATATGGAAGAAATCAACGCGGTCAACAATCTGGAAATTCACTTTGTCGATTCTAGCGGCGTGATCAGCTGGAATTTCATGGGTGATACGCCCGACTTTGCCTTTGCCGACTGGAATTTCAGCGCCACCACCGCCGAGGATTATCAATGGCTGGTGGATTGTATACACGGTGAAGGTAGCGACATTTATGTGGCTGATTTTAGCGAGCAGGGTGCTTACAGCTGCCGCATTTTAGTCCCCGGTATGTCAGAGATCTATCCGGTAGAAGATCTGGAATGGGAAAACAACAGTGTTGGCAATGCGCTCCGGCCGCAATTGATTCGCCTGCTTGATTTGACCGTAACCGAGTGTGCTGAACTGCTGGTCGACTTGCAAACCATCAACATGGGCGATGATCGTCCACTTTGGGAAATTTTGGGCCTCGCCATCCCGGACAATACGCCGTGGAAACAGCTCCGCATCGGCGAATTAAAAACCCTGCTGGCACTTGCGTCGGCAGATAAAGAGGCGGTGTTGGAAGGCTGCGACTGGATTCACCATTTCGCCGACCTGTCGCCGACGCGCCGTTTGGTTTATCGATGCATAGAAAGCATGCTCAACGTCGATGACGTCAACGACTATCGACGCTCGATGCTGCTGCTGTACGGCACCGAGACGGTACGACAAGCCGAGGCGCTGATCAACCGCAGCGAGCGGTTTTTCGGACTCGATAATCTGGGCAAAAACTACGAAGGCAGCGCCATGCATCAAACTTTATTGGCCGCATATGATAAATTATTCTCGCTGGACCGTTCCTAGCTTCCGATGCGGAACTCCACTAAATGTTCGCCGTCAAACGGCCTGCACAGCATATTCATATTTTTCGAAGGATTCCAATGAAACGCCAAACAGCAAAAGATTTTGATCCCGAAGTTATGAAACTTTTTGACGAATATGTTCACGGCGTGATTGATCGCCGGGGATTTTTATCCGGCGCCACTAAATACGCGGTGGGCGGCGTTTCGGCGACCATGCTGCTCGAGATGTTGAGCCCGAAATTTGCCGAGGCACAGCAGATTAAGAAAGACGACCCGCGTATTACCGCGAAATTTGGGGAGTATGACTCTCCCGATGGTACGGGCAAGGTCCGTGGCTATCTGGTGATGCCCGCCAAGCTGACCGGCAAGCTCCCAGTGGTGTTGGTCGTACACGAAAATCGCGGCCTGAACCCGCATATCGAAGACGTCACACGGCGCGTGGCGCTGGATAACTTCATCGCGTTTGCGCCTGATGCATTAACCACGCTGGGCGGTTATCCTGGCGAGGAGGATAAAGCGCGTGAAATGTTCTCAAAGCTGGATCCGGCCAAAGCGCGGATGGATTTTGTAGCCGCTGCCGGTTTTGTGAAAAAGCTCCCGGAATCAACCGGCAAAGTCGGCGTGGTCGGGTTTTGCTATGGCGGTGGGATTGCCAATTTTCTGGCGACACAACTGCCTGATCTTGGCGGTGCGGTGCCGTATTACGGTGCGCAACCGAAGGCCGACGATGTGATCAAGATCAAATCTCCGTTGCTGGTGCAGTACGCAGGCAAGGATGAGCGTATCAATGCCGGTTGGCCTGCTTACGAAGCCGCCCTAAAAGCGGCGAAGGTGAAATATGAAATGTTCACCTATGCCAACACTGAGCATGGTTTTAATAACGACACAACGCCCCGGTTCGATGAGGCGGCCGCGAAACTGTCGTGGACGCGTACCATGGATTTTTTCAACAAAAATTTGCGCGCTTAATGCGTCTGGTTCGCGGCATTAGCGTAAGGCGCTTGGTCTAGGTCCAGGTCCCTTTGCTGAGGACTCAAACCAAAAGGCCTCATGGCCTTTTGGTAGGGCTTGTCGCTTGCCCTGAAATTTTTCACCCCAGCCCTCTCCCGTCGGGAGAGGGACTTCGAAGATGTACCGGACATCAACCACCCACGGTTTATTCGTGCGCTAGGTGTTTGCCAGCAGAGTGCTGTTGCGTTGTGCGATTACCGATTTCATCTCGGCTAAAAACGGCTGTGGACCGAAAGCCCGAACCATTTGCTTGCCCGTGAATTTACCGGTGCGAGATGCTTCTTGCTCAGTGTAGATAAGCGGTCGGAATGACTCCTTCGAATAATCCATAAGCCACTTCAGCGCTTTGTGCGGTATTCGAACGCCAACAGGCAACGCTAAATCGACCGGGAACGTGCGCCATTCGGTCCACGCCGGCAGGACGACCACCTTTGCCTCATTGGGCCGCATCCAGTCCGGCAGATGACTGTCGTCGCGCACCCATCCGCAGGCAAAATCGATACAAGGATGCTGCGGCCGGGCCGCGTAGTTGTTGCAGCCGCCGTCGCCCAAATGAGGACAGGCGCGGCCTGGGTAGACCGGCTGGTCGAATACATTAATTCTCATCCAACCTTCACAACAGGCCGTACAAGGCTGGCAGGTGCGCGGTATCGCCGGGTACAGTTTGACGGGTTGCGAATTCATAGAATGGGGAAAAGTTAAGAAGCTGTAATTGTTGCAGCGCACAAAAAGACAGAATTAGAGATCGCAATTTGCAAAAAAGTTGAATTGAAACAAGGCCCGTGCATTATTCATCAATTGCTCAGCGCAATCTCATGCAGGCCTGATTTATTGATTAACGGTGTACTGATGATAGCAACGGATGGCTTTTTGGTTCAGGTGCGAGAAGATCGCAAAGAAAAAAAGCAAAAAGAGTGAAAGTTCCTGTTGTGAGGCGCCTAAAATAATGAAACGTAAGAAATTAAACACTAGCAAAGACGGGCATCACAGGCGGAAAATGCTCCAAGATCATTGCTGTTGCTTGATGTTGATTTGTGAACAAAGGTAAATTTATTTTCATTGAAATGTCGCTTTTCGGCAGTCGTTCCCGTTTAGATAGGTAAGGAAGTAAAAATATTTTAAATTGGAGCCGAATATGCGTATTGATTTATTTGCGGTGTGGTTCATGAGCGGGTTGATGAGTAGCCAGTTGGATCAAACGGCGGTTTTCAAAGTCTCTCTGCCAAGCGGGGGTTTGCCGCCTTCTTCACTACCGCCAGTCGCGCAACTTGCTACATTGCCATTCCCTCCGTCACAGCTGAGCGCTAACCATATGAACGACGTTTCGGACGCAATTTTGTCATGAACCAAAATGCCATTCGCGAAATTGCACTTTACGGGCGGTTCCGTATTCCGTTTCCCGATACCTCTTACGCGCTGCGCGAGCGACGCAACGCAGCGGCGACTTCTAATGCTGCGCGTAGTAAGGCAAATGCGCTGGAACTGGTCGCTGACAGCGATAGCGCGGCAGACCGCTCAGACTCGCCAAACTTGATGCCGCGCGATGATTTGCCCTGCTTACCTATTGCGCCGGTTGAGGATCGCAGATCGTTGCGGTGTTTTGTTACCGCCCACGTGGTCGCATCCATCGAAAACCTTTGCGCGAGTGAGTTGGCTGCGCATATTAATTTCGCGGTGGAATCGGTGGTGGGTTCCGAAGTTTTGCTCAAGCATGATCACGCTGCTGCCGTGGGCAGTATGGTTGCGGTAACAGGCCACGTTTCAATTGTGGAAGACCGATCGGTTACTTTTGAGGTCAAGGCAAAAGTAGACGGCCTGGTCGTTGCCGCGGGCCAGCTTCGGTTCGTGATCGTCGAGCGCGACCGCTTTGCTGCGCGGCGGATTGAAAGTATTGTCGAGCGCGGCCTGTCGATGATTCAAGGCGTGAATAGCCATGCCCCCGAGGTGAGTACGCTGCATCCGGTTACGGTACGTTTCGATGCACAATTTGCGGCGGGATTAGCGCAAAGCACCTCGGTTGGTTAATGCTGGGTTAGTGTGGTTGAACATTGCAATATTTCGCAAGTTTATAGTCTGGAGTTGATCATGAACAATCAATTTACCACCGTGATTTCGTATGAGAAAGCAGCCCATGCCGAGCAATTCGCGGGTCGCGACATGTTTAAAGGCGAGGCCGGATCGCTGCTCAAAGCGCTTGCATTTATGGCCTTGTGGGCATTATTGACGGGGATGCTGGTGATTGAGCCGCTGATGTCGACCGCCGGCGCTCCATTCAATCGCGAGCACGTCAATCGCTCTTTGGATTCGACCGTGGTGGCATTTGCCCAGCCCGGGGCGACATCCGGCCAGACTGCGACCGCATCTGCACCGCCCGCGCCAATGTCCCTACCGGAAACAAAACCGTCACCCGCAGCCAAAGCGCCCCCGTTACGGCAACGGGCCAGTTCAGGCTCCGCTGTACCAAGTTCCAGCTCAACGAGTCTTTCTAAGCCCGGTTTAACCGCACCGCAGATCAGTGCACAGACCGCGTTCAACGGCCAGCCATACCAGCTGAGCCATGCGCTTTTTTCAGTGAAATAGCGCTAATCCAGAGAAACCTGTTCGGATTGTCCGGTTGTTCAGGAGCTGTTTGTGGTGGTATGAGCAAATGATAAACTTAGACGTTTTGTGGTGGAGAGTCATGCCATCAAAATATCCACATCTAAGAAAATCGAAATGCTAAATACAATCGCCAAAAAAACCACCAAATTAGCCGGCCTATTCGCGTTGACGATTGCACTTTCTTCATTTGCAGCTGCTGCTAATGCCGCCGAGCATGTGCCGGCTTGCGATAAAAAAGAAGGCGTCGACAAATTAAGATGTGAGCGCCACGTAAAGATGGCGGAAAAATGCGGATCACTGAAATCTGATGACCACTTTGCGTGTGACCGCGAATTTTTGATTGCCAACCCACTTGATTGCGGCAAGCTTACGAACAAGCTGACCAGTAGTTGTGTTGCCGAAGCGAAAGCGTTTAAAACCTGCGAATCGAATCCGGGCCGTGCCTTCATGAAGTGCGTGATGAAAACCACTAACGAGAGCCCGATGGGGCAGTGATTGTTGTCGTCACTATCGACGAAAATGGTGGATTGGTGCCGTGCTTAAATCGCCAAATCAAGTAGCGGCATTGATTTTTTCCCCTGCGCTTTTGCTTTGCTCTTCTGCTTTAATCTTTCTTATTGAGTCGTTTGCGATGAGCATTCTTCATCGAGCGTCTGCCTCCTGTGGCCAAATTGAACGCTGGCTGCTCTCGCGTTGCCGCATTGAATAGAAAAATAATATGAATTCTCGCGCGCTACCCATGTTGGTACTGGGTGCATCGGTGGTCATCGTGTCCACCTCCGCCATCATGATTCGGTTCGCATTGGGTGAAGGTGTTGCATCGCTTTCAATTGCGGTGTGGCGTTTGGGCATTGCCGCGATAATTCTGTCGTTCGCGGTGGCAGCCAAGCCCGCCATGCGACATGAAATTCGCGCGTTATCGCTTAAAGAGGCCGCGCTGGCCGTGGCCTCAGGCGTATTTCTCGCGGCACATTTTGCGTCGTGGATTTCGTCGTTGTCTTTTACCTCGGTTGCGAGCAGCACCGCGCTAGTGACGACCAACCCGATATGGATTGCGCTGATATCGTGGCTTTTTCTTAGCGAGCGTTTGCATCGCTCGCTGTTGGTGGGAATTGCCTCGGCAATGCTCGGTAGTGCGCTGATATTTTTATCCGATGCACGGGCCTCGATGGCTGATGTCGGCAGCAACCCCATGCTGGGCAACGTGCTCGCGATTGTGGGATCGTTGACGGTGTGCGGTTATCTACTGATCGGGCGAAAGCTGCGCCAAACGTTTTCTTTGCTCGCCTATATCTGGCTGGTTTATTCGAGCGCTGCACTCACACTTTTGGCCTGTGCATTGGTTGCCCACGCGCCGCTGGTCGGTTTTTCGTGGCTCGCCTGGGCCTGCCTGGCCGGGCTGGCAATCGGACCGCAATTAATCGGTCACACCGGCATTAACTGGTCGCTAAAGCACGCTCCCGCCACGGTGATCGCCGTCGCTATTTTAGGGGAACCGATTGCGTCTGCGCTACTGGCTTGGTGGCTATTCGACGAGCGTTTTCAACCCTTGCAGATGGCCGGCTTTTCCTTGCTATTGCTGGGAATATTTTTATCCGCACGCAGCGCCGGCCAGTCGGGAGCCGTCAGTTCCCGCGAATCGGCGGAAATTGGCGCGGAATAATGACCCGTGACGGTGCGCCCGGATAGTATCGTGTGATATCGCCCTCGCGGCAGCCAGTCGCGCGCAGAATTGGGCATGCCATAGCCTCCACTATTGCGTCTACTATAATCAGGGCTACTTTCTGGATCAAAGACAAAGCGTAAGTGAACCCCATTGACATCATTGTTCCCGTCTATCGCGGGTTGGCCGAGACCAAGGCATGTATCGAGAGCGTGTTGGAAAACGCGTGCACCACGTCCTATGAGCTGGTGATCATCAATGATGCAAGCCCAGAGCCGGGGATGGCGCATTTCCTATCTGGTTTGACATCGAGCCAGAATATAAAGATTACGGTGCTCACGAATCCACGTAATGTGGGATTCGTGGCGACCTGCAATCGCGCGATCGCGCTTCACCCGGAGCGTGATGTGTTGCTGCTCAATAGCGATACACGGGTGCATGGCAATTGGCTGGACCGTATGGTGGCTTGTATTAATTCAAATACCAACGAAAGCCAAGGCGGCGCTATCGCATCAGCTACCCCTTTCTCCAATAACGCCACGCTGTGCAACTATCCAAAAATCGGCGAAAGTCAGGCGATGCCCGATGCTCCAGAATTGGCGATGCTTGATACTTTGTTTGCGGCAGAAAACGCTGGGCAGTGCGTGGAAATTCCCACCGGGGTTGGATTTTGTATGTGGATGAGCCGCGCCGCGATCAACGAAATCGGCGCGTTTGACGAAGCCGCGTTTGGCCGCGGTTATGGCGAAGAAAACGATTGGTGCTTTCGCGCATCGGCGTCAGGGTATCGCCACATTTTATGCGCGGACACGTTTGTGGCGCATCAGGGTGAAGTCTCGTTTGCACGTGAATCCACTAGCCGTAAAACTGTTGCTCAAGCCATCATTGACGAACGCTATCCTGATTATCAGGCCACCGTTGCTGATTTTTTTGAGCGTGATCCCGCCCGTCCCTATCGTCGATCCGTCGATATTGCGCGCTTAAAATCGTCCGGTCGTCCGCGTATTTTGATGGTCACGCACGCCTGGGGCGGCGGGACGGCGCGGCATGTCCGCGACCTGGCAACGCTGATCGAAAATGACTGTGAGGTCATTCAAATGCGGCCCGAACGCGGCGATATGCTGTCGCTGACGTGGTTGCGAACCGGCGAAGCGTTCCAAGCTTTTTTTAAGGCCCGGTCTGAGTTTAATCAGCTGATTGCTTTTTTAACAGAGCTGGGTGTGGAGCGCATGCACCTTCACCACGTACACGGGCTGCCGGTTGAGGTATTAACACTGGCAGAGCGATTGCAGGTGCCTTTTGACATTACCCTGCACGATTATTTTCCAATCACCGCGCAATATCATCTATCGCCGGGTGCTGCCATGCCCGCAGATGAGGCGGCCAGCGTTCGCGAACATGCGTGGGGTTTTACGGCCCCAGAATGGCGTTCGAGACTTGGAGATTTGTTGGCAAAAGCCGAACGCGTCATCAGCCCTTCCCAAGACCTTGCCGCTCGAATTGCAGCATTTTTTCCAGAACAAAAATTCGAAATTTGGCCACATTTTGTGTCGCTGGCTTCAGTTCATGCGCAAGATTTTAAGGTCATGTTGCTCGGTGGACTTACGCCCGAGAAAGGCCTCGATGTAATGGAGGCTTGCGCGACTCATGCGCGTGACCAGGGGCTGCCGTTGGCTTTTTCTGTGCTGGGGCATACCTCGCGCCCGGTGGCGCAGTGGCCTTATTTACCGATTGAAATTTCGGGAAGCTATCGCGACGAAGATCTGCCACGGCGCATGGCACTCGCACAACCGGATGTATTTTTATTTCCCTCACAAATTCCCGAGAGTTTTTCGTACACGTTAAGTGCTGCCATGGCCACGGGCCGTCCGATTGTAGCGTCGCGCTTAGGCTCATTTAAAGAACGTTTGGCCGGTTACGCCGCGGTTGAATTACTGGAATGGGATTCAGCGGCAGATATCTGGAACGCCGCGTTGGTGAAGGTATGTCGTTCGGCTGCTGCAAAGTTAGCTCTGGCTGACACCATCGACGTGGTTCCGTCAGATGCGGCTTCGGTATATCGGCATCGTTATCTCCAGCCGCTGTTCGCGCGCGAAATTTCTCGCCCCGCCACCGCTGAGCTACCGCTAGCATTGTCTTCGCCAACTTTACTTGCTGCGCAGTTCTATCTGAAATTTTCGCCGGGGCCGGAGCGAGAATATTCGTTACATGATTTGTTGGTGGCCGGTGTTGACTGTGGACATCTTGATTCACGAAATGAGTTAAGGCGGCGTGTGGACATCGCCGATGTGCAAATGGCCAACTCAAAAGCGGATCTTGATAATATTATTGCGCAGCGAGATTTTCATCTGCAGGAAGTTGAAGAGCTTCGGGCTGCGCTGAACACACAACGTGAAACACTCGAACTAGAGCGTGATGATGCGCGACGCGCGTTCGATGATGTATTGGCGAGCACGTCATGGAAGCTGACGGCACCATCGCGTTGGTTTGTAGGGCTGCTGAAAAGCGCACTCAAGCGCGCAGGCTTGCTGCGTTACCGGGTTCGCCGTTTGCCACATCACGCCGCGATGGCCGCGCATATTTTGCGAGAACAGGGGGTGGTCGCGCTGGCAAGCCGGGTGCGCGACAAATTAAATCGCGATGAAGGTTTTGTAAAACCATCGACGCCGCTTTATGAGGTGGAAAGTGTGGTGAGCGCGTTGAAACTGCCGCTGCCCCAATCAGCGACGCCTGAATTTTCACTCACGGTGCCTGTTTATGGCCAGCATTTGCTTACCTTTACCTGCCTCTCAAGCATCGCTGATACCTGCGCTGAACACGATATTGAAGTTATTGTGATCGATGACTGCTCTCCTTCGCCAGCGCAGACTGAATTGGCGAAAGTTGAAGGTGTGAAATTTATACGCAACGAAACCAATCTCGGTTTTTTGCGCAGCTGCAACCGTGCTGTAGAGGCTGCGCGTGGCGAATATATCGTCATTTTGAATAACGATATTATTCTGACCCCGGGCTGGTTGCAGGCCATGCGTGATGTGTTTGACAGCAAAAAAAATGTTGGCATGGTTGGCGCAAAGCTGATTTACCCCGACGGTGTTTTGCAGGAGGCGGGCGGCATTGTCTGGCGCGATGGCTCCGCATGGAATGTCGGTCGCAATGATGATGCCAGCAAGCCCGAATACAATTATTTGCGCGAGGTCGATTATTGCTCGGGCGCTTGCTTGATGCTGCGACGTGAGTTTTGGAACTCACTCGGCGGCTTTGACGAACGTTATGTGCCCGCCTATTACGAGGACACGGATCTGGCTTTTCGAGTTCGCGACGCCGGCAAGCGCGTGATTTATCAGCCGCGTGCTGTGGTGGTGCATTTCGAAGGCCGTAGCTCCGGCACCGATCTCACGCAGGGCGTGAAGCAGCACCAGATCACGAATCAAGCTACGTTTGCCAAGCGTTGGCGGGCGATCTTAGCGGGTCATCGCGTAAACGGGATGCAGCCGCAACTGGAGCGTGATCGCTACACGACGCGCCGGCTGCTGGTGGTGGATGCTTGTATGCTCACGCCTGATCATGATGCTGGTTCGATGCGTATGTTTGAGATGCTTGGGTTGATGGCTGAAATGAAGTACAAGGTCACCTTCGTAGCAGATAATCGCGAATACCGCGAGCCATATGTGGGTCAGATCCAAGCGTTGGGCGTTGAGGTTTTATTTCATCCATTCGTCCCGGATTTGGCGGAATTTTTGCAAAAAGAAGCAGCGAAATTTGATGTGGTTATGTTGTCGCGTGCGACCGTAGCCTGCAAATACGTTGACCTAGTCAAACGATCTGCGCCGCTCGCCACGCTGATCTTTGACACTGTGGATTTACATTTTTTACGAGAGCAACGGCAGGCCGCGCTAGGCTCGGACGTAGAAAGCAGGTCGCTTCTGAATGCCGCTGCCAAACGGATGAGGGCCCAAGAGCTTACGGCAATATCGCACGCCGATTTAACCTTGGTGGTCAGCCCGGCTGAGAAAGCGTTATTGGCGGAAATTGTGCCCAGCGTGCGCGTGGAAATCGTCGCCACTATCCATCAAGCCATGCCAGGCCCTAAACCATTTGCAGAGCGCGATGGCATTTTGTTCATTGGTGGCTTCCGGCACCCGCCCAACCTGGACGCGATTACTTGGTATGTTGAAAATGTGCTGCCGATTTTACGCATCAAAGCGCCGCAGCTCATCACTACGATCATCGGCAGCAACGCGCCACCGAGTTTGCAAAAATTCGCGGCCCATGATTTTGTCATTGCCGGTTTTGTCGAGGATGTGACCGATCATTATCATCGCGCCAAACTTTCAATATCGCCGTTGCGATATGGTGCGGGGGTAAAAGGCAAAGTAAATCTATCGATGCAATACGGCGTCCCGGTGGTGGCCACATCGGTGTCAACCGAAGGCATGTATTTAGAGGATGGCGTCAATGTGTTGGTCGCCGATTCGCCCGAGGCATTTGCCGATGCGGTGATCCGCCTGCATTCTGATGAGGCGGTGTGGAACACGCTGCGCGCTGCCGGTTTGGAAAATATTGAACACTATTTTTCGCGGGCCCGGGCGCGCGAGGTGCTGGCTTCTGTTCTGGAACTTTGAGGCCTTGATTTATAAGCTGCCGTTGTTGTGCTTATAAAAAATTAGCACATTGGAGAGCGCCATTCGGCGGGGTGTACCAAGCAAAAATGTCCTGGAACGCCCGCCAGTGCTAGACTTTCACTATTCCCGCAATGTCTCAGGTAAGTCCTACCGGCGGCATCGCGGCAAAACGCGATGGTTTTTTGTGCAACGCATCCGCCACCCGTTCCCAAACTGTTTGCACGCTGATATCCGCCATCGAGCCCGCATCTGCCCCAACGCCCACCGCCACCTGTCCCGCCAGTGGGTGTTCCACCACATAGAGCGCCGGATGGAAACAAGGCGCGTAGAGCGCGCTGGGCAAACTTGAGTGGTACATCGCGACCATCGGCTTGCCGAGCGCGCCGTAGAGATGGGTGGGACCGGTATCAACGCCGATGTACAAATCAATTTCATTCATCACCGCGACCGTCTCGCGCAGCGAAAGCGCGCCCGCGTAAACGATTGTGCGATCCGGCAGCGCATCGCGAAACGTTGCAATACGAGCAATATCATCCGGGCCGCCGAACATTATGAATTTCGCATTTGGAAACTCTGCGACGATTAGCTTAGCCAGCGCAATAAAATGCGTGATCGGCCAATCACGATACGCTTTGGTCGGGAAGCTCGCCACCTGAAGTCCGATCAACGGCCGCCCATTTTCAGCGTCTTTGGCTAGGCGTTGCTTCGCGTCTCGTGATTCGCTGTCGGCCACCACATAGTCCAGCTTGAAATTGTGTGTGTCAATGCCAACAGATCGCGGTAATTGAAGCTGCATTGCGACCCCGTGCAAGCTGTAGAGCGCGGGAGCAGTCGCCACGTGAAAGAATTGGTTATTCAGCCCGTCATCTTGCTGGCGATAAGCAACCACCCGTTTCGCGACGCGCAGCGCATAGCGATGCAGCGCCATATCATCGCCCCATACAAACGCCCAGTCATATGATTTTCCCGTCAACACCCCGATGCGGCCGCGCCATACTGCGGTTTTTTTATCAATCTTATCGACCATGCTAAGGTAGGGCAGATGCTGTAAAACCTCAACGCGTTTTGGGTGGCCCAAACACGTCAGGGTGGCATTTGGAAATTTTTCCGCTATCGCGCGAATCGCCGGGGTATTCAGCAACGTATCGCCAATGCGCGTAACGTTAATGATGAGAATACTTTTTGTAGCGTGCGCAAGCTCGTCCGTAATGCTATCGTTTATCGTCATGTTTACGCCCAATGCCTGCGGATTGCTTGTTGTCAGAACAACGATAAAAAATTTCTTCCATTTTATCGAGCATCACATCGAGCCCAAAATTAGCGCGCGCGTAGACCAAGCCTGCGGCGGCCATTTGGCTTCGAAGCGCGTCGTTGCCCATCAGCTTTGCCAGCGCACTCGCCAGCGCTGCCGGGTCGCGTGGCGGCACCATAAAGCCCGTTTTATCGTGTTGTACGGCCTCGTTGATTGCACCGACCGTGGTCGACACCACGGCCAGCCCACATGCCGTTCCCTGCATGATTCCCTGCGGTACGCCTTCCGCGCCATAGGATGGCAGCGTGAGTAGATCAAGTACCGATAACCATTCCGGCACGTTTTCTTGATTGCCCACCATTCGAACCACGTTCTGCAAATCCAGTTCAGCGATGCGCATAGTCAGGCGCTCACGTTCCGGGCCATCCCCAATAATCATGAGTCGCCAATCGGGGAAATCCTTACACAGGATCGCGAATGCATCGAGCAGATCGCGATGACCTTTCCAATCGCGCAATGTGGCCAGCACGCCCAGGGTAGGGCGGTCTTCAATGCCGAGTTTCAAGCGCATTGTGGTGCGATCAAGTGGCGCGTAATAATTCAAATCAATGCCGGTTCTCACCGAGGTCATGCGGTCAAGCCGATAACCATTGTCGCGGTGCAATTGCTGGCGCAACGCTTCCCCGGTAGTGACGATATGTGCGGTGGCTTTGGTGTAAAGCCACCGCGTAGAAAAATGATTGTTGATCGGGGTTGAAACATGGCGCGTGCGCACAATCGGTGGCATCTTGCTCAACGTGGCGCAGGCGACCGCGGTCAGCCAGCTATCGGTCGAGCTGTGGGTATTGATGACGTCGTATTGGCGTCCATGGGCTGACAGCCAACTGCGCAAATTTAGCAATGGCCCGATACGTTTTTTTTCGATATCAATCGCCGTCACCGGCACGCCCATTTTTTTTGCAGCAGGCAATATTTCTGCGCGGGCGGAGGTCAGCAACATCACGTGGTGACCGCGATCCAGCATACCGCGCGCCTCCGTCAAAATACGAATTTCCTGCCCGCCCCAGCCGGTAGAGTTTTCAGTGTGGAGTATTGAAAGCTTTTTTCTCATAAGGAAAAATTCGGCTCGTAACGCTGAAACCAAAGCTCCAAAACCGTCAGCGCCCATAATCGCCCGGCGTGGTTGCTGCGACCGGCGCGATGATCAGCCAATAACGTTTTCAGCGCGCCATCACGGAACAGCCCGCGTTTCGAAAGGCCGTCCGGACCGAGTGCGCTCTCCACATGCTTCTTCAGCCCGCCTTCAAGCCAGGGTGACAGCGGCATCACAAAGCCCTGCTTGCCCCGATGGATGATCTCGTGCGGCAAATATTTCTCTGCCAGTTTCTTCAATAAATATTTTGTGGTCTTGCCATTTTGTTTAAGCGATGGGGAAAGTTGCGCCACAAATTCAACAAATTTGTGATCCAGATACGGCACCCGCGCCTCCAGTGAATAGGCCATGGTGGCGCGATCTACTTTGGTCAATAGGTCATCGGGCAACCACAAACGCATATCGACATACATTATTTTCTCAAGGTAGTCTTTCGCATCGCACTGACGGAATTGGGCCGCGGCGTAATCGGCTATATGGGTTTTTTGTGCAGCCAAAAATGCGTCCGAAAATAGCGCACGGTGAGTGGCTTGGTCAAAAACATTTGGAATCGTGCCGTAACGTTTTTCCAGCGGCTGGCCGATTGCTTTCATCACCCTGTCCTTGGCGATTGCTGGAGGCAAATGCGCCACCAGCGCGGCCAGTGGGGTAGCGCCTAGCGCACCGGTGAATCGCTCTTCACTGACGCGTTTTCGATAGTTGCTATAGCCTGAGAAAAGCTCGTCCGCACCTTCGCCGGTCAGCGCCACGGTGACGTGCTGGCGGGTGAGTTTTGACAATAACATCGTGGGTAACGCCGCCTGATCGCCAAACGGCTCGTCGAATACATCCACCCAACTATCAAAAGCCGCCAGCACATCATCGGGCGAGACCATTAGTGCATGATGCTTCGCGCCAATGTGTGCCGCCACACGCGCGGCTTGCGCATGCTCGCTTTGCGTGGTGTCATTAACCTTGTCGTTGCCCTGAAAGCCTAAATTGAATGTTTCGATCGGCTTGCCGGTAATGTCGGTCATCAATGCTGCGATCAAACTTGAATCGATGCCGCCGCTTAAAAACGCCCCGAGTGGCACATCCGCGACCAACATGGATTCGACTGACCGGCGCAGCTCGATATCGAGCGCTGCGAGCGATTCTTGTTCAGTCCAATCCGGTTTTTCGAGGTAACTCGGGTTCCAGTATTGCCATTCGCGCAGCTTGCCGTTTTCAAGCTTCAGCGCATGTCCGGCGGCGAGTTTGCGAATGCCTTTGTAAATCGTCAGTGGCGTCGGAATATATTGGCATTCCAAAAATAATCCCATCGCATCCAGATCAATTTCCCGCGTTACTTGCGGGTGTTCTAGCAGCGCCTTTAACTCGGATGCAAACGCAAATAATTGTCCATCCCAAAAATAGTACAGTGGCTTGACGCCAAGGTGATCGCGCGCGCAGAACAGCGTTTGTTCGACGCTATCCCACGCCGCAAACGCAAACATGCCTTGAAATTTTTGCAGGGCCTCTTCGCCCCAATGGGCAATGCCTTGTAGCACCACTTCGGTGTCGCCGTAGGTGCGAAATACCCGACCGGTAGCCTCCATTTCAGCACGAAGTTTTTTGAAGTTGTAGACCTCGCCGTTAAATACCAAGGTATGCCGTTGATCTGCTGTGGTCATCGGCTGGCTGCTGGCGGCAATATCGATCACCGACAAACGGCGATGGCCGAGATGCGCGGCCCCGGATTCGAAGTAACCTTCCGCATCCGGCCCGCGATGCGCGAGGCGACGATTCATTCGTCGCAGCACCTCGGCATGGTTGTAAGCATCGGTCGCGCTACCGACGACATATCCGCTCAGACCGCACATGATTTTTTTTGTTTGCGCCGGAGGATTAAGAACATGACGGGTCGTTTCGAAAACATGATTTTACTTGATTCGATGCGCTCGTTAAAGCGCACGCAACGGCGCGATACGAAGGCTGACAACCGCAGTACCCTTGCCGGTCGCTATGCACCCAGATTTAATTCCCCGCCACGTTCGTTGGCGCGGTGAAAGGCAGGTCGAGATTGGAGTGTCGCCAAGTAATTCATCAGATGCGGGCGCGATTCATCAAGACCGCCGCGAGCGGTTGCCGCGATAATCGGAAAGCTCATTTGAATATCGGCCGCTGAAAATTTCTCGCCCGCAAAAAACGGCTGTTTGCCGAGTTCCGATTCCATGTAGTCAAGCTGTGCGGCGATCTGTCCATTCACACGCTCAACTAAAGGCCCCTGCGCCGCTGGCATGCGCGAAAAATAGAGCTTCAAAATCAACTGTGTCATCGCGCTGGCTTCAGCGAAATGCATCCAGTAAAGATACTTCGCATGTGCGGACGTGCCGATGGGAGGTGACAGGGAACCATTCGCATATTTTCCCACCAAATATTCGACAATCGCGCCTGACTCAGCCATCACCAACACGTCATCTTTTATCACCGGCGATTTTCCGAGCGGATGAATTTTGTAAAGCTCTGGCGGCGCTAGCATAGTCGCGGGGTCGCGCTGATAGGAAATGACCTCGTACGGCAGACCGATTTCTTCCAACAGCCACAAGATGCGATGTGAACGGGAATTGTTGAGGTGGTGGATTTCAATCATGGGATCTGGTCATTAAATAGGGAAGACGCAAATGATAGCCCGCTTGGTGGTCGCTTTTTTGAAGCGATATCCCGGCAACCGCATGTACGCACAAATGGCTGATTTAAATATGGCCAGTCCTGCGATAATGCAAGAATGTTTATTGACTCCCATTGCCACCTCGATTTCCCCGATCTACAGGCCGATCAAAGCAACGTTCTCAATCTGATGCGCGAGAACGCTGTCACGCATGCGTTGACTATTTCAACCACGCTTAAAACGTTTCCCGCGGTGCGCGCGGTGGCGGAGGCCAACGCCAATATCTGGTGCTCCGCGGGCGTACATCCAGATGAACAGGTAGACGACCATGAGCCGACGGTTGAAGAATTGCTCGGCCTGGCATCGCATCCCAAAGTGGTTGCGATTGGTGAGACCGGTCTTGATTATTTTCGCTTAACCGAGCCGTTGGACTGGCAGCGTGAGCGTTTTCGTATTCATATCCGCGCTGCAAAGGCGTGCGCAAAGCCGCTGGTAATTCACACCCGAAATTCCCACGTCGACACACTTCGTTTGATGCGCGAGGAGGCTGCCAGTGAAGCCGGTGGGGTGATGCATTGCTTCACGGAGACCCAGGCGGTAGCTGACGCGGCCATCGACATGAATTTCTATATTTCGTTTTCTGGCATCGTCACGTTCAAAAGCGCAAAAGAATTAAAGGAAGTCGCGAAACACGTGCCGCTGAATCGGATGTTGATTGAGACTGATTCTCCCTATCTCGCGCCGATGCCGTATCGCGGCAAGATGAACCAACCCGGTTACGTTAAACACGTGGCCGAGCACATAGCAGAGCTTCGCGGCATTAGCGTTGAAGAGGTGGCAGAAGCGACCACCGCGAATTTTTTCAGCCTGTTCAAGAATGCGAAACCCTAATAACGGCGGGCCATTCTGAGCATAAATGCTTGTAATGTGCCGTGTATATTAGGGTTTATGTTCCGGTCTTTTGTGCTGCGCAGGATGTTCCATTAAATAGTTTTCCATCTCCAACCTCCGCTAAACTCGTGTCACAAAAATGACAAGGGAGGTTTTGCATGTCGGATGTTGTTCGCAGCTTGCTCGGTGTTGGGATTCTGGTATTCATTGGCTTCCTGTTTTCGTATAAGCGCAGCTCGATTCGCTGGCGTACGGTGTTGGCGGCATTGGCGGTGCAAATCGCGATCGGTGCGTTTGTGCTGTTCGTCCCCGCGGGGAAAAAGATTCTTGGCAACATTGCCGACGCGGTAACCAATGTGCTCGCCTACGGCAATGAAGGTACAAAATTTTTGTTTGCCGGGCTGGTCTCAGACAAGATGTTTGCGGTGTTTCCAGACGGCGGATTTGTGTTTGCGCTGAGAGTACTTCCCGCCATTATCTTTGTGACGTCATTCATCGCCGTGCTTTATCACTTGGGCATCATGCGCTGGATTATCGCCATCCTCGGCACGATTTTCCAGAAGCTGTTAGGCGTCTCGAAAATCGAATCTTTTTGCGCGGTGACCACGATTTTTCTAGGTCAAAACGAGATGGGGGCGGCGGCCAAACCATTCGTTGGACAATTAAAGAAGCAAGAGTTATTTGCCATCATGACCAGCGGCATGGCAAGTGTCGCCGGTGCCGCGCTGGCGGGCTATGCCGGACTCGGTGTGAAGGTGGAATATTTGATCGCGGCGTCATTTATGGCGATTCCGGGCGGGCTGTTGTTTGCCAAATTGATTTACCCCAGTACCGAAACCAGCCAGATTCGTTTTGATAAATTTGAATTTGAGGAAAAGCGTCCGGCTAATTTAATCGAGGCGGCGGCCAGCGGTGCGGCACTCGGTTTAAAAATTGCAGTCAGTGTGGGTGCAATGTTGCTGGCGTTCATCGGCTTGATCGCGCTGCTGAACGGGATGGTGGGCGGCGTTGCGCACTGGATGGGTTTTGAGGGCGTCAACATGGAATCGCTGATCGGCAAAGTGTTTGCGCCGCTGGCTTACATGCTTGGGGTTTCGTGGGAACACGCAGCGTTTGCCGGAAATCTGATCGGGCAAAAACTGATCTTGAATGAATTTGTCGCCTATGTTGGGCTGGCACCGTATTTGCAACCTGATGCCGCCGTGATTGCCGCCGGAAAAACCGTGCTGGACCCTAGAACGCAGGCCATTCTTTCGTTCGCTTTGTGTGGTTTCGCGAACATCACATCAATCGCGATTCTGGCCGGGTCATTTGGCAGCATCGCGCCGCAACTGCGAGGCGATGTGGCGCGATTCGGCTTACGAGTCGTCGCAGCGGCAACGCTCTCGAACTTGATGAGCGCGACGATTGCAGGCATATTTTTAAGTCTGAAGCCGCCCGGGCTTTCATGAGCATTTTTCTGCCGCAAGAAATTATTCGTAAGAAGCGCGATGGCGCTGAGCTGACGGCGGCAGAAATTTCTGCATTTATCGGCGGCATCGCGCGCAATGATG
>JBBRFJ010000013.1:0-37482 GCA_038224475.1 Burkholderiales bacterium | reverse complement strand
GACGCCCCCGCTGATTGGGGTAGATATCAGCTCGTCTTATATCAAGATGGTTGAAATAGTCGAGGCCGGTAGAGGCCTTTACCGTGTTGAGCGTTACGTTATTGAGCCGCTTCCCAAAGATACTGTGACAGACGGCAACGTATCCAATATTGAAGCCGCGGGCGAGGTAATGCGCCGCGCTCATAAGCAGATGGGGACTCGCGTTAAAAATGTCGCCTTGGCGCTACCCTCTGCGGCCGTCATTACCAAAAAAGTAATACTGGCGGGTGGCCAACGTGAAGAAGAGATGGAATATCAGGTGCAGTCTGAAGCGAACCAATATATCCCGTTCAGCTTAGATGAAGTGAATCTCGATTTTCAAGTAATTGGCCCTGCGCCAAACAGTGAAACTGAGGTTGAGGTGCTTATTGCTGCGTCACGCAAGGAAAAAATTGAAGATCGAGTTGCGGTTGCTGAAGCAGCCGGCTTGAAAACAACGGTAATGGATGTTGAGTCTTATGCTGCGCTGGCAGCGTTCGATATGATAAAAAATGCGGCAAATGGTATCGAAGCCAAAGACGTTACAGCGATTGTTGATATCGGTGCTCAGACAACGCGGGTCACGGTGATGCATGAGGATCAACAGGTTTATTCGCGTGAACAGCAACTTGGCGGCTATCAACTAACACAAGACATATCGCGTCAATTTGGAATGCCGATTGAAGAGGCAGAAGTTGCCAAAAAATCTGGCGGTCTTCCCGATAATTTCGGCCCGGACGTGTTGCAGCCGTTCAATGAAAAAATTGTGCTGGAAATCTCTCGGGCGCTACAATTTTTCTTTACCTCCACGCAGTTCAACAAAGTTGATCACATCTTGCTCTGCGGTGGCTGTGCCATGCTGGAAGGGTTAGAGGAAATGGTCTCGCAACGTACTCAAGTTCACACTTTGGTGGCGAACCCTTTCGCGAATATGGCGCTTTCTTCTAAAATCAAGCCTCGCCAACTTACTATCGACGCGCCGAGCTTGATGGTGGCGTGCGGACTTGCGATGCGAAGGTTTGATCCATCATGATCCGCATAAATTTACTACCTCATCGAGAAGAAAAGCGGAAAGCCCGTCAAAAACAATTCGCAGTCCTCGCGGGTATTGCGGGGACTGTCTCATTGTCTATTGCGGCGCTGCTCTGGTTTGCTTTTGACCACCAAATCGAGAACCAAAAAGGCCGTAACAAATATCTGACCGACGAAATCGCCACGCTCGATAAAAAAATAGAGGAAATTCGCAAAATTCGCGAAGAGACGGCTTCGTTATTGGCCAAGAAGCAAGTGGTTGAAAGCCTGCAAAGCAATCGTTCTGAACCGGTTTATCTGCTTGATCAGCTCCTGCGGCAGCTACCAGAAGGCTTGTATTTAAAATCTATTAAGCAGACGGGCACTAAAGTTAACGTTACCGGCTATGCGCAGTCCAATGCGCGGGTAGCGGCACTGATGCGAAATATTGAGGCATCACCTTATATCGAGAGCCCTAGCTTGGTCGAGATCAAGGCGACTACGGTAAATACGGTTCGAGCCAATGAATTTAACCTGGACTTTTCTATCAAGCGTGCCAAAGTAGAAGACGGTAAAGCGGGCCCGAAAAAAGCTTCCACAGCTCAAGGGGAGGCTAAAAAATGAATAAATGGCTAGATGAGATGAGAGCGCTAGACCCCAAAAACCCTGGGGGGTGGCCGTGGCCGATAAAGCTTGCGGCACTGGCATTAATTATTGGTGCGATTCTGATTGCAGCCTATTTTATTTTCTACCAAACGCAGTTTGAGGAAATTGAAAAAGAACAGAAAAAAGAGACTGATCTTCGCGCAACATTTATAGAGAAAACAAAGCTCGCGGTTAATCTGGAAGCCTATCAACAACAACGTGCTGAAATCGAGCAATCGTTCGGTGCGTTGTTGAAACAGTTACCTACTAAATCGCAGGTTGATGCGCTAATTATCGATATCAACCAAGCGGCATTGGGTCGAGGGCTTCAATTTGAATCATTTAAACCCAATCAGACGGAAAATTTGACTGAGTTCTACGCAGAGCGCCCTATTAGCCTCAAAGTAATCGGGAATTATCACGATTTTGGGGCGTTTGCGAGTGATGTGTCGAAGCTACCGCGGATTGTTTTGTTGAACGACCTGAAGATTGATGCGGCAAAGGATGGTGCTCTCTCGATGGAAGCAGTGGCTAAAACTTACCGGTACCTTGATCCCGATGAAGTGTCTGCGCAAAAGAAAGCTGCGAAAGATGCCAAAGACAAGGCGGGTGTCAAATGATAAGTCGGTCGCGATTGTTGATTATCACAGTGCCACTGGTGCTTGCCGCGTGCGGGGAAGGTTTTGGAGACCTAAGGCAATTTGTCAAAGAATCTGAAAAGCAGGTGGTTAGAAAAATTGACCCTTTGCCGCAGGTAAAGGCATTTGAGCCATTTGCGTACGAAGGTTTTGATTTGCCTGATCCTTTCAAACCCAGGAAATTATCTGTAAAGCAGGATGCGGGTGGAGTAGCGCCAGACTTAAATCGCCGCAAAGAGCCGCTTGAATCGTTCCCAGTTGAGCAGCTTGCCATGGTGGGTACCATTGTCCAATCAGGCGCTACGTTCGGTCTGGTTCGCGCAGAAAAAACTCTTTATCGCGTCAAAAAGGGAAATTACATGGGTCAGAATTTCGGCCTCATAACGAGCATCACCGACACCGAAATTAAACTAAAGGAAATCGTTCAGGACACAGCAGGTGATTGGGCGGAGCGCGAAAGCGTACTGCCGCTGTTGGCCGGTACGGGAGGTAAACCATAATGCGAACCCATCGAGAAAAAATGCGTAACCTAACTTTATTTGCCGGTAGCTTCCGCTACGTAACTATTTTACTGGGCCTAGTGGTAAGCGCCGCCGCCTATTCTCAAGACGCAGGCCGTAACTTACTCGAATCCATCAACACGACTGCCCAGCAAGGTGGAAAAATTGTAATTCGGGCGAATTTTAAAGCGCCGCTTCTAGCCGTTCCCGCCTCTTTTACAGTGACAAATCCTGCAAGAATCGCCCTTGATTTGCCTAATACTATGAATGGCCTCGGCAAAAGCACCATAGAAGTTGGCGAGGGCTCTGTGCGCTCAGTCAGCGTGGTCGAGGTGGCGAATCGCACTCGCATGGTTGTAAACCTGTCGCAGAGTTTAAATTACGTCGCCTCGCTGGAAGGGAACGCTCTGGTACTGACCATTGATTCCGCGCTGCAAAGCGTTTTAAAAGAATCTCCACAGAGCGCTAAATTCGCTGAGCCCACCCAACTTGCGGGATTGCAAAGGCAGAGTATTCGTGATGTCGATTTCCGTCGCGGTACGAATGGCGAGGGCCGTATTGTTGTCGATTTGTCCTCAGCCAACACCGGCATTGACATCCGCCAGCAGGGTAAAACCGTCATAGTTGACTTCATAAACACTAGCGTGCCAAGAAATTTAATTCGCCGACTAGACGTGCTGGATTTTGCAACACCTGTCAGCACAGTGGATGTTCTCGACCAGGGTGGCAGTGCCCGCATGGTAATCGAGCCTAAAGGTAATTGGGAATATTCAGCCTACCAAACCGATACGCAATTTATTGTTGAAGTTAAACCTATCAAAGAAGACCCCAATAAATTAGTACAAGGTACGGGCTATAACGGAGAAAAGCTCACGCTGAATTTCCAAGCGGTGGAAGTTCGTGCGCTGCTTCAAGTAATAGCCGACTTTACGGGTCTCAACATTGTCGCGAGTGACACTGTTGGCGGCAATTTGACACTTCGACTCAAAGACGTACCTTGGGATCAGGCGCTAGACATCATTCTTCAGGCAAAGAATCTGGCCAAGCGTAAAAATGGTAACGTAGTACTAATTGCGCCTGCTGACGAACTTGCTACTAAGGACAAATTGGCACTCGAAGCAATGCAACAAATTGGAGAATTAGAGCCAACCCGTACGGAAAGTTTTGTACTTGCCTATGCAAAGGCCGCAGATGTAAAGCTTCTCCTCTCTGATAAAGATCAAAAAATCTTGTCCAAACGAGGCAACGCTTCAGTCGACGTACGAACAAATACTTTGTTTGTGCAGGACGCACCGTCAAGGCTTGAAGAGGTTAGGCGCCTTATTAGCCAGCTGGATGTGCCAGTTAAGCAAGTTATGATTGAGTCGCGAATAGTAATTGCGGATGATAAGTTCAGCCGCGAACTTGGGGCGAGGTTCGGCATTGGTGCTGGCTTAAGTTCGAACAGTCGAAATGTTGGTATTTCGAGCAACTTGGGTTCGGTCAGCAATACCTCGACAACAGGCCCGGTTGGGTCAGGTGGCATTGCCCGCGGAGCGTTGCCGGACGGCGCTCTGAATGTAAACCTTCCTGTTGCAGGTGCAGCAGGTGCGCTTGGCTTGACTTTCCTGAACCTGGGCAATGGCAATGTCGTAAATTTGGAACTATCTGCACTTGAAGCGGATAACCGCGGCAAGGTTGTATCGAGTCCCAGGGTAATCACTGCGGATAAGCGTAAAGCAACTATTACTCAAGGTACGGAGATTCCGTATTTGACGCAGGCTGCTAGTGGCGGATTAACTATCTCGTTCAAGGCTGCCATCTTGTCTCTAGAAGTCACGCCGCAAATAACGCCTGACGACAGAATCATCATGGATATCGAGATCCGTAAAGACTCATTAGGGCAGCTTGTCGCGGTGGCCACCTTGGGTACTGTTCCATCGATTGATACCAAATTCTTAAAGACTCAAATTGTGGTGGATAACGGAGATACAGCCGTCTTGGGCGGGGTGTTCGAACAGTTGAGTAGAACTGATGTAACTAAAGTACCGTTTCTCGGCGACTTGCCGTTTGTTGGGAATCTATTCAAGACCACCAGAAAACAAGAAGATAAAACCGAGCTTCTCATTTTCATCACGCCACGCATCATCAAAGACCAACTCACCATTCGATAGAAGAAGTGTAAATTGGCGGCACAAAGAAGTTGTTAGGTTCGGGGCGCTCATTAGCGCCCCGTTTTTATTTGATGAAACCCGTGAAGTCAGATTCACAAAATATGGAATTGGCACGTTTACTCTCCCATGCAAGACAGTAATAACAATAAGTCCAATATTTTTCTTATCGGCATGCCGGGCGCGGGCAAAACTACCGTCGGTAAAACGCTGGCCAAACTACTCGCCCTTCGCTTTGTAGATGCCGATAAAGAACTTGTCGCTAAAATGGGGGTGTCGATTGCGACCATTTTTGAGATCGAGGGCGAGGCTGGGTTTCGCGTTCGTGAAGCCGAACTAGTATCGCACTTGGTGCGAGAGCGCGGCATCATTCTTGCGACCGGTGGCGGTGCAATACTTGATCCAGCCAATCGCGCCATTTTACGGGAGCATGGCGCAGTGGTTTATCTTCAAGCCAGTCTCACCGAACTGCGCGAACGCACCCGCCGCGACACCAAACGTCCACTCTTGCAGGGCGACGATCCCGAGGCTGTGTTAAGTGCACTTTTGAAAGTACGCGAACCACTTTATAGCGAAGCCGCCCATATTGTGGTCAATGCGAGCCGCGATAATATTGGCACACTTGCCGAACAAATTATCGATGAGCTCACCGCATTGGGACTACTCGTGAAAGCATGACGTGGTGTTCGGCGCGCGATTGGATTGTCTGCCGTTGACGTCAACAATGACGGCATTACGAGTTGATTTTTGCGTTCACTTTTTCCGTGGGACAATAATGCCTTCGCCCACCTACAATTTGCCAATCGCGGCTTGCCATGAGTGCTGATTCACCCAATACTCCTGCTGCTTTCTCCACTATTGCCGAAAGCAAGCCCCAAGAAATAAAAGTATCGCTTGCCACGCGCAGCTATTGCGTAAACGTTGGCGCAGGATTACTTGCGCACATAAACCTGATCGTCTCGCATTTGCCGCAGCCGCGCGTGGCGCTGGTTACCAACGATGTCATCTGGCCGCTCTACGGGAAAGCATTAGCCGATGCATTAACGGCTTCAAATATAAAAGTCATTCCCATCATTCTGCCCGACGGCGAGTCGCACAAAGGCTGGCCCGCGCTCAATATGATTTTCGACGCGCTGCTTGACCACGCTTGTGATCGCAGAACTACCCTAATCGCATTGGGCGGCGGCGTGATTGGCGACATCACTGGTTTTGCCGCTGCGACTTATCAACGGGGTGTGCCGTTCATTCAAATTCCGACCACGCTGCTTGCGCAAGTTGACTCTTCTGTCGGTGGCAAAACTGCAATCAATCATCCGCGCGGAAAGAACATGATTGGCGCGTTTTATCAACCGCAACTGGTGTTGGCGGACACAGAAACACTTGCGACGCTGCCGGCTCGGGAGCTGCGCGCGGGCCTCGCGGAAGTCATCAAATACGGCTTGATTTTGGATGCTACATTTTTTGACTGGCTCGAGAAAAACCTGGCCGCACTGCTCGCCCGCGACCCTGTAGCGCTCATCCATGCCATCACGCGTTCGTGCCAAATAAAGGCGGCGGTTGTCGCCGATGATGAGCGTGAAACTGCTGCCGAACGCGGGCGCGCGCTACTCAATCTGGGCCACACGTTCGGTCACGCGATTGAAACGGCGCTCGGTTATGGTACTTGGTTACATGGTGAGGCTGTCGCGTGTGGGATGATGTTGGCGATTAAATTTTCGCATTCCCTAGGGCACGTTGATGAAGAAGCGGTAACGCGCACGGAGCAGATATTTGAAGCGGCAGGCCTACCGACCGCGATGCCAAATATTTCTGCGGATGAAATGATGCAGCACATGGGCCGCGACAAAAAAAACGAGGCGGGTGTGATTAAATTGATTTTACTGAAATCCATTGGCGAGGCTTATGTCGACGCTACTATTCCCGCAGATCGCATCCGAGCGTTTCTCTGCGTAGAACCGCGCTCATAAATAAGCGATTCCCTAAACGGCAAGCTGAGCGCAACACTCTAGGCACACACCTTCAGAGTCCACACCCAGCTCGCCGTTTGAGGCATGCCCAAGTATTGGCGGACAACTTAAAGCAATTGTGCGTCAAAATGACCGCCTAATAAAGTGCCTTCAAGCCCCGCGCTCGAACTTACCTGGCCGCGCATCGCATAATCCTGTTAAGCCTGCTTCCATTCCTTTCGCCAGGCGTTCGCGCCGACCTCAGTTAAGAATGTCCAGGCAACAATCCGACTTTTTTTCTGGCCCTGCGCCATCTCAATAGTTTCAACTCTCTGTGCGCCCACTTTTCGCAGCGCGCCGTAAATGTCGGGCAAGTGATCTGCTTTTGAAACGAGTGACGTGAACCACATCACCTGTTTCTTTACCTGCGCGCTTTCGGTGATCATGCGGCTGATAAAGGCTGGTTCGCCGCCTTCGCACCACAGCTCTACGGCCTGACCGCCAAAATTCAATTTGGGTTTGGTCTCGGGCGAGCGTGCTTTGCCAAGGTTTTTCCACTTGCGTAGCGAGCCCGCCCCAGCGGCTTGGGCTGAAGCGTGAAACGGCGGATTACTGATAACCATATCAAAACGCTCATCTGCGGCCACCACGCCATCAAAAATTTTTAGCGGTGACGCTTGCAAGCGAAGCTCAATCACTTCAGCCAAGCCTGTATTTGCGACCACAATTTGCTGCGCGGCACAAATGGCCGTGGCATCGATATCGGTGCCGACAAATCGCCAACCGTATTCATGGAAGCCTATCAGAGGGTAAATCAAATTTGCGCCCACGCCGATATCCAGCACCCGAATCGTTGCCCCGCGCGGTATTCCACCACCATCCGCATCCGCAGTTGTGTCCCCAGTGCCGTTTGGTGAAGCAAATAATTCAGCCGCATGATGCAAATAGTCCGCGCGCCCAGGAATCGGTGGGCACAAATAGTCAGGCGGAATATCCCAATGCTGGATGCCATAAAATTGTTTTAGCAACGCCGCATTAAGCGTTCTTACCGCCGCCGGGTTGACGAAATCAATAGTGGTCTCAGCTGGATCAAATGGATTTACGATCAAAAACGCCTGAAGCGCTGGCAACGCCGCCGCTAGCTGCGCGAAATCGTAGCGCCCTCGATGGCGGTTGCGCTGATGTAGTCCCAGCTTTTCGCGGGGCTTCTTTTCTGTATTTTGCGGTTTGGGTTGCATGATAAATCCAATTGTCTTCGATTGATTTTTTGAAAAGCTAGCGATCACTGTCGTTATCAGCTATATTGAGTATAGCATTGCCTGAATACGCTCCACAAAGCCAAACCTAAATTTCGACGGCCGGTGGATGCAACCCATCATAGGGCTAATTGCCTTTCTGCACCTGGCTGTACTTGAAATTGTCACCTCAAGCCCGCATAATTAGCACTCAGCGATATTGAGTGCTAATAATTTGTAGCTTAGGCTTCACGCTTGAGCCCAAGTTAAAAGTCTTCGTGATCATTTTTATTCTTGTCGCTTTGCAGCCGCATTCGCGGCGAGCAACGCGGCGATTTTTTCGTAACCGTAACAACTCTAGGAGTGAGCTATGAAATTGCGTCCTTTGCACGATCGCGTGATCGTTAAGCGTTTAGAAGAAGAGCGGAAAACCGCGTCCGGTATTGTGATCCCCGATACCGTGGCCGAAAAACCAGATCAAGGTGAAGTGCTTGCCATTGGTAATGGCAAAGTGGGTGACGACGGTAAAGTTCGTCCCCTTGACGTTAAAGTCGGCGACCGCGTGTTGTTCGGTAAGTATTCCGGCCAGGCTGTGAAAGTTGATGGCGACGAATTACTTGTAATGCGAGAAGAAGACATCATGGCCGTGGTTGCCAAGTAAGTTGGCAAATAAAGCATCACTCACCTGCCTGCAATTTCCGCAACGAATTCAATTAAGAGGTAAATAATCATGTCAGCTAAAGAAGTCAAATTCGGCGAATCAGCCCGCGCACGTATGGTCACAGGCGTAAATGTCTTGGCCAACGCAGTTAAAGTTACCTTGGGTCCTAAAGGCCGCAACGTTGTACTAGAGCGTTCATTCGGCGCGCCAACGATCACCAAAGACGGTGTATCGGTTGCAAAAGAAATCGAATTGAAAGACAAATTCGAAAATATGGGCGCGCAGATGGTCAAGGAAGTTGCCTCCAAGACCTCCGATGTCGCAGGCGATGGCACCACCACCGCAACCGTGCTCGCACAAGCCATTGTTGTTGAAGGCATGAAGTATGTTGCCGCTGGCATGAATCCAATGGATTTGAAGCGCGGTATCGACAAAGCAGTGACCGCAATCGTCGCTGAGTTGAAAAAAATCTCGAAGCCCACCACCACCAACAAAGAAATCGCCCAAGTCGGTTCGATCTCGGCCAACTCGGACGAAAACATCGGCAAGATCATTTCTGATGCGATGGAAAAAGTCGGCAAAGAAGGCGTGATTACGGTTGAAGACGGCAAGTCACTCGACAACGAATTGGAAGTCGTTGAAGGCATGCAGTTTGACCGTGGCTATTTGTCACCGTACTTCATCAACAACCCTGACAAACAAGTCGCGTTGCTGGATGACCCGTTCATTTTGTTACACGACAAAAAAATCTCTAACATTCGCGATTTGCTGCCGATTCTGGAACAAGTGGCGAAGTCCGGTAAGCAGCTGCTCATCATCGCTGAAGATGTCGATGGCGAAGCACTCGCTACCCTCGTGGTGAACAACATCCGCGGGATTCTGAAAACCACCGCTGTTAAAGCGCCTGGCTTTGGTGACCGTCGTAAAGCTATGCTCGAAGACATCGCGATTTTGACTGGCGGCACCGTGATAGCCGAAGAATTGGGCCTAAAGCTTGAGAACGTGACCTTGAAAGATTTGGGTCGCGCGAAGAAGATTGAAGTTGGCAAAGAAAACACCACCATCATTGATGGCGCGGGTGCGGAAGACGACATCAAGAACCGCGTTGCAACCGTTCGCAAACAAATCGACGACGCAACCTCAGATTACGACAAAGAAAAACTGCAAGAGCGCGTGGCCAAGTTGGCTGGCGGTGTTGCCGTCATTCGCGTTGGTGCAGCGACCGAAGTTGAAATGAAAGAAAAGAAAGCCCGCGTTGAAGATGCATTGCACGCCACCCGTGCAGCGGTTGAAGAAGGTATTGTGGCTGGCGGCGGCGTAGCATTGCTCCGCGCCCGTACCAACGCAGGTAAGATCAAAGGCGACAACGTTGAGCAAGAAGCTGGTATCAAGATCATCATGCGCGCGATCGAAGAACCATTGCGCATGATCGCCTACAATGCAGGCGACGAGCCAAGCGTGGTGGTGAACAAGGTTGTTGAAGGTAAAGGTAATTTCGGCTACAACGCCGCCACCGGTGAATACGGTGACCTAGTTGAGTTGGGCGTGCTTGACCCAACCAAAGTAACCCGCTTCGCATTGCAAAACGCAGCCTCAATCGCATCCTTGATGCTCACGACCGATGCAATGGTTGCTGAAATGCCAAAAGATGAATCGGCAGGCGGCGGCATGGGCGGCGGCGGTATGGGTGGAATGGGCGGCATGGGTGGAATGGATATGTAATTCGGTTTGGGGAAAAGTCAGGGGTTACGTACATGCGCCTACTTTTGCCCAGCTTTGATCTGACAAAAATCACTGGCAGAGCCAGATCATTTTTGTTTGATTTGGCAAAACCGAAATGCGTTAGAGGCAGTAAAACAACAGCCCGGGAAACCGGGCTTTTGTCTTTCTAAACCTCCGATTCAACCAAAGGGTCGTGGCAACAAACACAAATCTTATTTCCATCGGGATCCCGAAAATATGCCCCATAGTAATTCGCATGATATTCAGGCCGCAGGCCTGGCGGTCCGTCGCATCGCCCGCCGTGCACCAGAGCTTGTGCATAAGCGCGGTCAACTGCGTCACGCGCAGGCGCGAGTAGGGCGATCATTTGGCCATTGCCGAATGTTGCAACTTTGCCGTCAAAAGGTCTGCCGATTAAAAACAGAGGGCGTGACGCATTGGCCGCCACCCACGCCGCCCATGGCTTTTCGGGCTCACAAAATTTTAGCTGCAACTCTAACTCACTCATGATCGCCGAATAGAAATTGAAGGCGCGGTCAAAGTCATTCACGCCTAGAAAAAAATGTGAAATCATCTCGTTGCTTTCTAAAAATAGCGGGTGGTTTAATGCTGTTTGGCCAAGATTGCTGCAATCGGGCATGCACTAGTCGATGTGACTTTATTGCCAACTAGTCGAATTGTGCGTAAACGCTTGCATAACCATTAGCGTTGTATTCTCTGTTCGACAGCGAATGCGGAGTGTTCGAAGTGGTTGCCGCGTCGTACTTCTTAGTCCCATCACTTTACCAATGGAGGTATCACAATGAAAAAATTAACAGCACTACTTACCGCTGCGTTGTTTGCCGTTGCGGGCGCTGCATTTGCGCAAAAAACAGAAACCCCCAAAACTGCACCAGCCGCCCCAGCAGCAATGGCCCCCGCAGCTAAAGCTGAACCAGCCCCTGCTGCTAAAACTGAAGCGAAAAAAGAGCCACTCGACATTAATTCAGCGAGCAAAGATGAATTAAAAGCATTGCCCGGCATTGGCGATGTTTTTGCTGAAAAAATCATTAAAGGTCGTGGTAAAAAAGGTTATTCCGGCAAAGATGATTTATTGAAAAAGAAAATCTTGAACCAAAAAACCTACGATGGCGTGAAAGAAATGATTATCGCCAAGCAGGCCAAGGTTGAAGAAAAGAAATAGTAATGCTTTTGTAGAAACATTTAGGTGCGTTTGAATGGTGCTTTTCACCATGGTTTGTAAACCATGTAGCGCTAAAATTTGTGAACTAAGCGGGAGCTCCGAACGGGGTGGCAATAGCCGCCCCGTTTGTTTTATAGGCCTCATTTTTGAGGCGCGCAATAGATTTACGCTCTTTGACTCTTTGCCAGACGCGTGCGTTAGCCTTAAAAAGTACGAGCCGCTATAATAGGCGGCTAACTTAACTGAAATAACCATGTCCGCCTCCCCCACCTACATCGACAATAAAAGCGCCGTTGCTGCGATGTTTCAGCAGGCATTGACCACTGCGTTTCCCGCGCTCGCTGTAGATGATTTCAAAATCGAAATCGAGAAGCCAAAGAACCCTGATCACGGCCACTTTGCGGTGAATTCTGCATTGCAGTTGGCGAAAAAGCTGGGCAAAAAGCCGCGTGAAATTGCCGAGGCACTAGTGGCGGCACTGGCGCCATCAGATTTACTTCTGCAAACACCTGAGATTGCAGGACCGGGATTTATTAATATTCGATTGTCGCTCGCTGCAGAGACGCGTGTCATCGACAGCATTTTCGAAAACGCTGAATCATTTGGCCGTACCAACGAGGGTGCGAACAAAAAAGTGATGGTCGAATTTGTATCGGCCAATCCCACGGGACCGCTGCATGTCGGCCACGGGCGGGCCGCTGCGATTGGCGACACACTATCGCGCTTGCTCGATTGGCAAGGCTGGGATGTGTCTCGTGAGTTTTACTACAATGATGCCGGGGCGCAGATCAACAATTTGGCCCTGTCCGTGCAGGCGCGTCTGCGTGAAAAAGCGGGCGTAGAAAGCACCTTCCCGGAGGGCGGCTATCACGGCGACTACATTCGCGAAATCGCGGATCGCTATGCCGAAAAAGCGCCGATCGATAAGCTTGGCGAAAATTTGGATACAGTGCGTACGTTCGCCGTGGCCTGTTTGCGTCATGAGCAAGATCTTGACCTTAAGGCCTTTGACGTAAAGTTTGATGTGCATTATTTGGAATCATCGCTATACGCCGATAAGCTGGTGGATAAAACAGTCGCGCAATTGATCGCGAATGGCAAAACCTACGAGCAAGACGGTGCGCTGTGGCTAAAGACCACCGAATACGGCGACGACAAAGACCGCGTGATGCGTAAGTCTGATGGCACCTTCACCTATTTTTTACCGGATATCGCCTATCACGTGACGAAATGGCAGCGCGGCTTTAGCCGTGCGATTACCGAACTAGGTGCTGACCATCACGGCTCGTTAGCGCGGGTGAAGGCTGGTCTGCAGGCGATGCAAATGGGCGTGCCCGCAGGCTATCCCGACTACGTGCTGCACCAAATGATTACCGTGATGCGCGGTGGTGAAGAAGTAAAAATTTCCAAGCGTGCGGGCGATTACGTGACCTTGCGAGATTTGATTGATGAAGTCGGTCGTGATGCCACGCGTTATTTTTTTATTATGCGTAAATCTGATTCGCAGCTGACCTTCGATATCGATTTGGCGCGCTCAAAGTCGGAAGAAAATCCCGTTTATTACGTGCAATATGCGCACGCTCGGATTTGTAGCGTGCTCGCGCAATGGGGTGGTAATGTGGCATCGCTCAAGACCGTCGACCACGCGCCGCTTACCAGCAAATACGAATCCGATTTAATGCGCACACTTGCCGATTTTCCTGAAACGCTTAAGCACGCCACGGCAGAATTAGCGCCGCATATTGTGGCGGTTTATTTAGCCGACTTGGCAGCGAAACTGCACACCTATTACAATGCAGAACGATTCTTGCTGGATGACGAAAAATTGAAGCTCGCCCGATTGTCTCTCATCTTGGCCACGGCTCAAGTACTGAAAAACGGCCTCACCGTGCTGGGCGTGTCTGCGCCGGAGAAAATGTAGTGAGCAGCAATTATCGATCAAACCCGGGAAGCAAAAAATCGATCATGACGCCGATGATTACCGGCATTGTGATTGGGTTGCTTGCCGGTGTTTTGTTGGCGCTGGGATTCGCGATTTGGCTAAACCGCAATGCCACGCCATTTGTGGAAAAGACAAAGTCAGTAGATCTACTGCCCACCAAGCCCGCGCGCACGGATCCCGCTAAAGGTGACGTGGTTCAGCCGACCCCGACCACCACCGCGGGCGTGGCCAAAGAAAATGCGGATAGGCCGCGTTTTGATTTCTACCAAATATTGCCGGGTGACAAAGCAGGTAAAAGCGCCGACGATCTGACGAAAAAAAGTACGGTCAAGCCAGAAGCAACACCCAAATCCGCACCTGTACCAACCCCCCCTACGAAAAGTGCTGACTCGGCAGATGCGAATGCCAGTAACTCTGGCAAAGACGCCGCAAAGCCTGCTACGAAAGATAGTTATTTATTACAGGCAGGCGCGTTTCAGAGCGAGTCTGATGCCGAGAATTTGAAAGCGAAAATTGCCTTTGCGGGAATGGAGGCGAATGTGCGCTCGGTCAACTTGCCGGACAAGGGCACGTTATATCGGGTGCGACTTGGTCCGTATCGCAGTCTGGATGAAGTGAACAGAATCAAAGCGGCGTTGTCCCAGAACGGCATATCGGCTGCAGTGGTTAAAGCCGAGTAGTTTCAAAAATATATTGCACACTCAACGATAGGACTCAGAAAATGTTAAGCGCGAAATGGATAAACGGCATCAAATCACTATTTGTCATGGCTACCGTGGCCACCTCAATGGGCCTCGCAGCAACAGCGTTTGCGCAACCCCAGCCACCATCGGGCGGTGCCCGCGACGTCATAACACTTAACCCTCCCCAAGTTGTCGAAAACGACGGCAAAGTCGAAGTCCTTGAGTTTTTTGGTTATGGCTGCATTCATTGCGCCAATCTTGAGCCACGGCTGGAAGCTTGGGCCAAGAAATTACCAGCCGATGTGAAATTAAAGCGCGTTCCCGTTGCGTTTGCATCGCGCAGTATCGACAGCATTCCGCTTTTTTACACGCTTGAAGCCATGGGCTTGCAAGAGAAGCTGCATCAGAAAATATTTGACGCCGCCAATGTAGAAAACGTTATTTTGGGCAATCCCGCGACCCTGAACAGCTGGCTCGAAAAGCAGGGCGTAGATACTAAAAAGTTTGAACAAGTGCAAAAGTCTTTTTCTGTTCAAAACAAAATTGCGCGCGCGAAAAAAATGACCGAGGATTATAAAATTCAGGCGACGCCAACGCTAATCGTAAATGGCCGTTTCTCCGTTCAGCAAACGGCTGGTCCAGACAAGCTTTTTGCCAATATTGATCAGCTTATTGCGGAAGTCCGGGTGGCGAATAAAGGATCTGCGGCCCCGGCGGTTATGAAAAAGTAACGGCGTACGCGAACTGTTATTCAAGTAGAAATACGGCCTAGAAATTACGATTTTGGAAAGTGGGCAATGTTAAATTCAGCGTGGGTTAAATTCCCTTTTATGCCGACTTTCGTAGCTGCGATCGCATTAAGTGCATCAGTCGCACTGCTGGCGACTCCCGCAGCTATTGCACAGTTACCGGCTCAGTTACAAAACAACCCAAATGTGGCCACACTCAATCCTGCCCAGCCGGTGGAAAATGACGGCAAGATTGAAGTGCTGGAATTTTTTGCGTACGGCTGCCCGCATTGCGCTGCGCTGGAACCAAAAATTGAGACATGGGCAAAGAAATTACCTGCCGATGTGAAACTAAAGCGAGTTCCTGCCTTGAACCCGATTCGCGGCATTGATAGCGCGCCGTTGTTTTACACGCTGGAGGCAATGGGATTGCAGGAGAAGCTACGTCAAAAAATATTTGATGCGGCCAATGTGGAAAACGTTATTTTGGGCAATCCGGCGACCTTAAACACGTGGCTCGAAAAGCAAGGCGTCGATCTGAAGCAGTACGCTGAGGTACAAAAATCGTTTTCAATCCAAAACAAAATTGCGCGGGCGAAAAAAATGTCCATCGACTACGTGATCAGCTCGGTGCCGATGATGGTGGTGAATGGACGATATGCAGCTCAAGTGCCGGGCGGTTCATCGGGCCAAGATCAGTTGTTTGTGAATGTGGATCAGCTTATTACCAGCGCGCGTTCCACCAATAAAACGGTTGCTGCGGCGCCAAAAAAGTAAGCCCCTCGCGCGCAAGCGGCCGGATAATAGCTTGGGCCTTGAACAGCATGCCAAGTAGCTACCCACACTAGAAATCCCTCACGCATGCCGACTCAAAACAATAGCCACAATGTCGTCATCACCGGGGCCTCCAGCGGTATCGGCGAGGCCCTGGCAAAATATTACGCAAAGTCTGGCGCACAGCTTGGCTTGATTGCGCGTCGGTCTGATCTGCTGATACGGCTGCAAAACGAAGTGGTTGCGCTGGGTGCGCCCAAGCCCGTGATTTATGCGCTTGATGTTCGTGATCAAGAGGCCTTAAAAAACGCCGCCAGCGACTTCATCGCCAAATCGGGTCCCCCGGATATCGTGATCGCGAATGCCGGTGTCTCGCGTGGCACCCTGACTGAAATTGAAGACGACCTGACCGCATTCCAGGAGGTCTTTGATATCAACGTGATGGGCACGGTCAATACTTTTCATGCGTTTTTGGGCTCCATGCATAACGCCAAACACGGCACGCTGGTGGGTATCGCCAGTGTCGCGGGATTTCGCGGTATTCCCGGCAGTAGCGCGTACTCTTCCTCAAAAGCAGCGGCGATTAAATATTGTGAAAGTTTGCGGGTTGAGCTCCGCGGCAGCGGTGTGTCCGTGGTGACCATTTGTCCCGGCTATATTCGCACCCCTATGACCGCTGTGAACACGTTTAAAATGCCGTTTCTGATTGACGCTGATGACGCTGCCGCCCGATTCGCGCGTGCCATTCGAGTCAAGAGCAGCTTCACCGTCATTCCGTGGAACATGGGCATCGCCGCGCGCGTCCTGCGGCTCGTTCCCAACTGGCTGTACGACCGCGTATTCAGCCACATGCCGCGCAAACCAAGATAGCGCGGCGGATCATTGAGGGTGCCCGTATGACCAGCCTGCAATTGCCGCGTCGCGATCTGAATTTTTTGCTTTATGAATGGCTGCGCGTCGACGCGCTGACCACGCGTGAGCGCTTCGCCGAGCATTCGCGCGAAACTTTCGATGCGGCTCTTGATATAGCTGAAAAAATTTCAGCTGATTATTTCGCGCCGCACAATAAAAAGAGTGACGCCAATGAGCCCACGTTTGACGGTACCCGGGTGCATCTCATTGCCGAAATTAAAACCGCGATCGATGCGTTCAGCGCAGCAGGTTTAATGGCCGCCCAGCATGATGCTGATTTGGGCGGTATGCAGCTCCCGGCGACCGTGACGAATGCGTGTATGGCGTATTTCATGGCGGCCAATGTGGCGACGGCAGCCTATCCGTTTTTAACTATTGGCAATGCGAACTTGCTGCTAGCGCACGCCAGTCCAGAGCAGATCAACACTTATGTTCGGCCGCTGTTGAGCGGACGTTTTCTGGGGACGATGTGCTTGTCTGAGCCACAGGCGGGCTCGTCACTCGCCGATATAAAAACCCGCGCTGAATTGCAGGCAGACGGGAGCTATCGATTGTTTGGAAACAAGATGTGGATTTCCGCTGGTGAGCACGATCTTGCTGACAACATCGTTCATCTGGTGCTCGCCAAAATTGTCGGGTCTGACGGCAAAACATTGTCGGGCGTAAAAGGAATTTCGCTTTTCATCGTCCCCAAAAAATTGGTCAATGCCGATGGGAGTTTGGGCGAACGAAACGATATTGTGCTGGCCGGACTTAACCATAAAATGGGCTATCGAGGCACGACCAATTGCCTGCTGAATTTTGGCGAGGGAAAATTCAAGCCAAGCAACAGCGCAGGTGCGGGTTTAGGTGCGATTGGGTTTTTGGTTGGAGAGCCGCACCAGGGCTTGCGATACATGTTTACGATGATGAATGAAGCGCGTATCGGCGTTGGTCTCGGCGCGACCATGCTCGGCTATACCGGTTACCTGCATGCGCTGGACTATGCTCGCGCCCGTCCACAAGGTCGTTCACCCGCGGCGAAAGATCCCGATTCACCGCAGATCGCCATCATCGAGCATACCGATGTGCGCCGCATGCTGCTTGCGCAAAAAAGCTATATCGAAGGTGCGCTGGCGTTGAACCTGTATTGCGCACGATTGATCGATGACGAGAAAACATCTGCTGATGAAGTAGTGCGGCGCGAGGCAACATTATTGCTCGACATTCTCACGCCGATCGCGAAAAGCTGGCCGTCGCAGTGGTGTTTGGAGGCAAACAGCCTCGCGATTCAGGTACATGGCGGCTACGGCTACACGCGCGACTTTAACGTTGAGCAGTTCTATCGTGACAACCGGCTCAACGCCATCCACGAAGGCACGCACGGTATTCAAGGCCTCGATTTATTGGGCCGCAAAGTCGTCATGCAGCAGGGTGCGGCACTGAAGCTACTGACCAGAGAAATTGACAAAACGGTGGCCCAGGCACTTGCGGCTGCGCGCGTCGACATCCGCAATTTTGGAGTGAGTTTGCAAACCGCTTTTAAGCGGCTGTTGCAAGTGACTGAAACACTACATCGAAGCGGTGATGTGAGTAAAACGCTGGCCAATGCGAGCATCTATCTCGAAGCGTTTGGACATGTGGTGATGGCTTGGATTTGGTTGGAGCAATCGTTGGCAGCCACGCAACATTACACCGACGCCGACGCGGATTTTTATCATGGCAAATGGCAGGCCTGCAAATTTTTCTACCTTTGGGAACTGCCGAAAGTATCTGCAATGATCGACTTGCTGCATTCGTTGGACAACACTACGCTCGATATGAAAGACGCCTGGTTTTAGTTTTTTCTTGGAATGACCTTTATGTTGAACAAACACCAATCCACTACCCGTTTCTCAAACCGTGTCGAAGATTATGCGAAATTTCGTCCCCTTTATCCGCTCGAAATTATTGATCTTCTCGCCGCGAAATGTGATCTCACGCCTGAGAGTGTGATCGCCGATGTTGGTTCCGGCACCGGGCTGCTGGCGAAGATTTTTCTGGAGAATGGCAACCCGGTCATTGGCATCGAGCCAAACCAAGAAATGCGCTTGGCGGGCGAGCAATATTTGGCGGAATTTGGGCGATTTACCAGTATGGATGGCACCGCAGAAGCAACACGGCTGCCCGCACACGCGATGGATATTGCGCTGTCAGGTCAGGCATTTCATTGGTTCGATCCCGCTAAAGCGCGCGATGAATTTATACGCATCTTGAAGCCGGAAGGTTTTGCGGTGTTGGTGTGGAATGTACGTCGGACGGACACCACACCGTTTCTGCGCGCATATGAAAAGCTTGTTGCCGATTTTGGTGCCGACTACCAAGAAATCAATCACAAGCATGCGCAAGAGAAATCCGTACTCAAACAATTTTTTGGCGGCGAGTTTCACGAGGCGAAATTCGATAACCTTCAGCATCTGAATCTGGATGGTATGTTGGGAAGAATTCATTCATCAAGCTATATGCCCGCGCCCGATGACCCCAGCTACACTCAGATGGTGAAACTAGCCAAAGAAATTTTTGAGACCCACCAGCAAAGTGGTGTCATCACGTTTGAATACGACACAGCGGTCTACTACGGCCTGATGTTGTAAATCCTAAGACAAAACCCCAGTATTGGTGGGCTTCTTCAGCCAAATGTTCTCGAAGATGCCCGCCAGTGCTGCGTTTATGTGCGCTAGTGCTTTGTCGATAACTGACGATGAGCCTGACCCGCCAGCAAAATATCGGACTTCAATATCGGCCTGTCAGCCCTAGTGCTACAAAGGGTGGTTCGCGCCCCGTCAACTTTTCCAGCAGGATTAGCTCTTCATCGCTGTGGCTGCCGAACGTGGCCTTCTCGGTTTTCATGCTCCCTCCACTTTCGTCGATCCACAATGGTTGCTCATGGTGACTGGTCCGAATCGTCTGCGTATTCATGCCCGGCCCATCGACAGTGGCTTCGCCATAACACAGACAGAAATAAGTGCGGCGCGCTGACACTTCGATATAGCAACCTGTGCCGCGAATGCCAATGGTGGCGTTTAGCGCACGCACGGTTACGGCCCTGTCGGGCGCACGTTTGGCGAATACGGACAGCACTTTTCCAGAGGCGACAAAAAGCGACTCCAATATTTCTACGGCGCCGACACCCATTGAGACTTTGCTGGCCTGAAAAATTATGGTGGTGTCCTCACGTAAAAGATACGCATCGTTACCAACCACCACGACCGCCGAGCTGCCTTTTTTCACGCTGGTCGAAATTCGGTCACCCACTTTTACCAGCGTGCCCACGGTCGCGGCAACACCGTTGACGGTGACTGTCCCTTGAATCGACTGTATGCCGCGCATGATCGGCTTGTCGCCATTCGCCAGCGCATCTTGAATCGCGCCCCAAAATCCAAGCGGACCCGCCATCGATAAAGTGCCCGCGCGCACTAACCATGTACGCCGCATGCGGGATGTTTTGTTTGAAGAACCTCTCATCAATGCGGCCTATTCTGTTTTGACTTTGTTTTACGACGGTGAAATCACGATGTTGATTTTGCTGCGCATGATTTGTCGCCTCCGACACCTCGCCGAAAAACCAAATCCCACACGCCGTGCCCCTTCGCCAGTCCTTTGCGTTCGAAATTGGATTCGGTTCGATAGTCGGGTCGTGGTGCGAAACCTGCTGCGGTGTTGACCATGGAAGGGGATGCGCTCAGTACAGCCAGCATTTGATCGGCGTATTCGTGCCAATCTGTGGCGAGATGAATAATGCCGTCGGGCCTCAGCTTTTGCGTCAGCAAATCCACAAAACCCGCCTGAATTAAACGCCGCTTGTGGTGACGCTTTTTGGGCCAAGGGTCCGGGAAAAAAATGTGCAGTCCGGCGAGTGAGTTATTCGCGATCATGTACCGCAGCACTTCTACCGCGTCATGCTGCACGATGCGCAAATTATCCAGTGCTCTTTCGTCCGCCATTTTTAACAAACTACCCACCCCGGGGGTGTGCACTTCGATGCCAATGAAGTTCTTTTCGCGAAGTGCGGCGGCGATATCGGCGGTCGTGTGACCCATACCGAAACCGATTTCTACTATCGTCGGCGCAACCCGGCCAAACACTTTTTCATAATCTAGCATCGCGGCCGAATACGGAATGACTAAGCGTGGCCCGATATTTTCAACCGCGCGAGATTGTCCGGTGGACAAACGCCCTTGCCGGAGAACAAAGCTGCGGATGGGGCGATGCTCGTGCTCGTTTACTTCTTTGTCGGGATCTGAATTCATCCGATAATTATAGCGAAGGCACCTGTAGTGACTCACATCGGGGGCGGTCGCGATCGGTACAATGCGGACATGAAGAAAATTATTATCAAGCAAGGTCGTGAAAAGTCATTGCTGCGTAAACACCCGTGGGTATTTTCAGGCGCGGTCAAATCCAATGATGACGCGGAGTCCGGCGAGATTATCAAGTGTTTCGCGGAGGACGGGAGATTCCTTGCATACGCGACCTACAGCGCGCGATCGCAGATCGTGGCGCGGGCACTGTCTTTCGTTGAGGCAGATATCATCGACGAGGCTTTTTTCCGTGCGCGCATTCGCCGGGCAGTGAAACGCCGTGCATCGCTTCGCAGCGAAACTAATGCGATGCGACTAATTCATGCTGAATCGGATCAGTTGCCGGGCGTGATTGCGGATCAATATGGCGGCGTGATTGTGCTGCAGATTCTTACCGCCGGCATGGAGCCGCAGCGCGCATTGCTGGCGCGTTTGTTGATCGAGGAGACTGGTGCTGCGACCGTGTACGAACGCAGCGACGCCGATGTACGCGCGCTGGAGGGCCTGCCGATTCGATGCGGCTTGATCGCGGGAAATCCCTTGGCGGGCGAGCTTGTGATTGAGGAAAATGGGTTACAGATTGCGGTCGATATCGTTGCCGGCCACAAAACCGGTTTCTATCTTGATCAGCGCGAAAATCGGGCGTTAACGCGTTCGCTCGCAAATAATCTGGATGTGCTGAATTGCTTTTGTTACACCGGCACCATGAGCGCCGCTGCGCTGGCTGGCGGCGCGAAGTCTGTGATGTCAATCGATAGCTCCGGCCCCGCGCTGGCGATGGCTAAACGTAATCTTGCGCTCAATAATATCGATTCAGGTGGCGACCCCAACAAGGCTGAATTTTGGGAGGCCGATGTTTTTACCGCGCTGCGTAAATTGCGCGATATGGGCAAGTCTTTTGACTTGATTATTCTGGACCCGCCCAAATTTGCACCGACCGCGCAGCACGCCGAAAAAGCCGCGCGCGCTTACAAAGATATTAATTTGTTGGGGTTTAAGTTGTTACGCGAGGGCGGTCGCTTGATGACGTTTTCTTGCTCGGGCGGCATCTCTGCCGAACTATTTCAAAAGATCATCGCGGGCGCAGCGCTGGACGCGAATGTGGATGCTCAAATTATTAAACATTTGAGTGGCGGCGCAGATCATCCCATCGCGCTTAATTTTCCTGAAGGCGATTATTTGAAAGGGCTGTTACTGCAGCGATAGGGAGTTACGTTAGCTTTTTTTTGAGACTACTGTAGTTGAGCAGATTTAGATGTTTGGTGGGATAAATCGATGTAAGTCATAGCGTGAATAGAGTTATCAGGCTCTTCACACTGACTAAGAGTATCGCGACATTTGCTACAAACCGTGCTTTGGCCTATTTCTGTCGAGGCTTAAAGAAACTGGCGCCTGCTGCTGCCAAATCTAGCGACAGTTTATTTGCGCGCGCAGCAACAATTGGCACTTTGTCTTTACCTACCGCATTTGCAACCGATTCTGCAACGGAATTCCCATCGCATAAGTAAGCGTTGAGGCAAGCATCGAGCCTCGTAATTCCATCATCAGCACAATCGCTGCCAAAATTACATATAACGAGCCATAGCAACGCATTTTTATCATTGTCATTCAGGCCTTCAAAATAGCCTGCATTTTCGGCAATGTTGCCCAAAAATCCTCGTTTGATGGGCAGCCATACGGCTGCGAGACTCGGATCACGCAGAACTTTTTCCAGTGCAGCGAAAGATGCTTCGCTTCTCAATTCTCCGTAGGGGGCATTAGCCAACGCTGAGCCTGCCTTAGCGGAGTCATCGATTGCCCGCGCAACCTTTATGCCAAGCTCTTCGCTCACTGGCCCGCCGCAACGTGCTGCAAATTTATCACTAAGCGCACGCTTTTTTGCGACCGTATTCTCTGAGTATCCCGCGTCAACTATGGCGTGCGTTAATCGCCATTCATACGGCGTCACTTGCGTGTCATTCGGTTTTGGTTTGCCATTTGCATATTCTTTCAGTCTTTGCTGCACCACTTCCCGAGGCAATTGCTCACTACTTTTGTTCTCATTCGCTTGTTCGCAAAGTAAAAACAAGTTATACGCAAATCTTGGGTTTTCCACATCGCTCTCGATTAATAGCTGCTCAATTTCCGCATTTATCGATAGTGCACTCTTCGCTTTCTTCCAGCGAATACTACGCTTGCTTTCTTCCATCGTGACCGGAGATTTTTCGCTGGAATTAGCCTGCAGCAGGGGGGGCGATGCCGTTGAAATTTCTGCCCCGCTTATGCTAGATAAATTATTCGTTCTCACATCATTGAACAATGGTGTTTTGATTTCAGCACTTTCGTGGTGAATAAATGTTTTGCCTGACGGGGTTAGGAATAAAATCCCCGCCAGACCTATAGCTATGAAAAATAAAATAACGATGATTTTCTTGGTCATAAATTAAATTTAGATTTTGCGTTTATTAAGTATTTTTTACCGTAGACCTACGGACACGCTTTATCGTTGCCAGAAGCAATTTGATCTGCTACATGAGCTATACATAGAGGAGCTATCATCCCTCTCAATGAGGCTGTTCCGCCTGGCAAAGCCCGCAAGACTGGATACTCACGCAACGCTGCTGAATATGACGCCGTTTTGCAACTTTCTATTTGACTGGCGGAGTAAACTTCAGGACTTTGATTAGCTGGTTTGCACTCAAGTTTGTATCGTTGAACGATGCTTTTTGCCTGTTCAGTGCTGACTGCGTCAGACCCGCCACCCCCGCAGGCGCTTCCGCAACCGGTGTTGCCGCCACCGCCACCGCCACCGTAGCAGCTATCATCATCCCGGCAAGAACCGCCACCACCACCACCACCGCCACCGCCAGGACACGTTAGGGTGCCGGTTTCTGCATCATACGTGCAGCCTCCGCCGACTTGTATCAAAGCATTTGCATTCGGTGAGTGAAAAATAGTAAATGCCGCAAATAGCGCGAATAAAGCTACAGAAACTCGCATCGTAGATACAAAAGTATTCATTATTGTTCACCCTTTAGCGTTTTCCGGAATTTAATTACGTGTATAGCTCTTAGTACCACGTAATTAGGCAAAAAAAATTGATACTTGTCAAGCGTCAAATCGAAATTTTTGTAAAAAAATTAATTAACAGCCCACGTTGATGTGATTTCTTTCGTGGTGGCGCGCTGGCAGGATGATTGTTGATACTAGATGCCTAATATCGGCGGGCTATTCCAACTATAAATGCCTGAAACTGCCCGACTACACTTGTGTTTGCTGTAAAAAAGATTGCCCCGATTGACACCAACCCGCAATTGCTTATCCTAATCTTTAAATTAAAGTCGCTTCAGGAGCATTTATGCGCACACTAATTTCGCGTAACGCAAAGTCGCTACATTTCCGTTCATTAAAACTTCGTCCGCCAAGCCTGCTTGTGGCAACGATGTTGTTTTCCGCGAGCTGTGCGACGGTCGCGCAAAATCCGCCTGAGCTGCCATCGGGCTGGACGCCGAAGCAAATCGTTTTCACCAATAAAGATATGGTGGTCGCCGCCAACTCACTGGCGGTTGATGCGGGCATCGAGATGTTGCGCGCAGGCGGAGCCGCGATTGATGCCGCGATCGCGGTGCAAATGGTGCTCAATCTGGTCGAACCGCAATCTTCCGGCATTGGTGGTGGCGCGTTCATGCTGCATTACGACGCAGCGAATAAAAAGCTCGAAACCTACGATGGGCGCGAAACTGCGCCTGCGGCTGCAACCGGCGATTTGTTTCTAAATGCCGCGGGCGCGCCGCTTTCTTTCGCCACCCGCGTGGGCGGCCGCTCAGTCGGCGCGCCGGGCGTATTGCGCATGCTGGAATTAGCACATAAAGAAAAAGGCAAGCTTGCTTGGAGCAAGTTGTTTGAGCCAGCGATTCGGTTGTGCGAACAAGGCTTTCCGATTAGCGGCCGCTTGTTCTCAGCCACGTCCGGTGACGCGGCGCAATCGTTCGAACCAAAATTAAACGCCCAACCGATGCAGGCACCGGCTTATTTCTACAACGCGGATGGCACGCCAAAAGCAGCGGGCACGATCCTTAAAAACCCCGATCTTGCCGCGACCTTTCGCGCGATCGCTGAGGGTGGTGCCGATGCATTTTATAAAGGTGCTATGGCGCGCGAGATGGTCGCAGCGGTACGCAACCATCCGAGTAATCCGGGATCATTGAGCGAAGCCGATCTTGCCGGCTATCAGGCCAAAAAACGCGAACCTGTTTGTGTGACTTATCGCGTTCAGTGGAATATTTGCACCATGGGCGCGCCTAGCTCAGCCGCAACCGCGCTGATGACCTTAGGCATGCTTGAAAATTTTGATGTGGCCGCGCTCGGCGCGCAAACGGTGGAATCGACCCACCTCATTTCGGAAGCGTACCGGTTGGCGTTTGCGGATCGCGCACTCTATATGGCGGACCCTGATTTTTTCAATGTTCCGATGGCCGGTTTGCTGGATAAGACTTATCTAAAATCACGCGCGCAAATTATCAATCTTTCACGCAGCATGGGCGCACCCCGCGCGGGCGTTCCACCGGGTGTCAATCGATCGTTGTCAGCAGATCAGTCGGCGGATTTGCCCGGTACTTCGCATATGTCGATCACGGATCGCGATGGCAATGTGGTGGCGATGACCACCACCATCGAATCTGCATTTGGTGCGAAACAAATGGTGCGTGGTTTTTTATTGAATAGCCAACTCACTGATTTTTCGTTTGTGCCGACCGCGAACGGAGCGCCGGTGGCTAATCGCGTCGAGCCCCGCAAACGACCGCGCAGCGCGATGGCACCTACCATTGTTTTTGACCAGGCGGGACGCGTACAAATCGTGGTGGGCTCTCCCGGCGGCAGCAACATCATCCAGTACGTGACCAAGACCCTGATCGGCGTGCTCGACTGGAAACTCAATATTCAGGACGCGATCAACCTGGGTAATTTTGGCGCACAAACCTCCGCGGTTACCAGTCTGGAACTGGGCAGTCCGAATGAAAGCTTGAAAGCCGGGCTCGAAGCAAAAGGCCACGTCATCCGATTGGTGGATAGCAATTCCGGCCTGCACGGCTTCGTTTTTAATGGGCAGCGTAGCGATGAAAGCCGCAGTGGCGTAGCATTGACCTTAAAGGCGCGCTCAGGTTGGGCGGGCGGTGCGGATCCTCGCCGTGAAGGTGTGGTTAAAGGTGAGTAGCGATGCAAAAGAGGGCAAGTTTCAGGGCACACGTCCCGGCGTGAAGCCAGCCACTCAGATTCACCTAGGCTTTGAATAGCGCCCTAAAGGCGCAACTTTTTCACCATAATGGGACCTAAAGATTCTGTTACGCTCAAAGCATAAAATGTCTAAGTCGCGGTGGCGCAACGTCGAGGATGAAATATGAAAATTAAAAAGCCTAATTATTTGAACCATGTGGCGCTCTGCGTGCTGTTGCTTACCGCCACTGCTAACGCACACGCGCAGTTTTTTGTCGGCGTCTCTGCCGGCCAGTCTAAAGCCGCTCTCAGCGGCGGTGATCTATCAAGCCAGCTGCTTGACTTGGGATTTAGTTCCTCCGCGGTATCGCTCGGCGATAAAACGACTGGCTACGGACTGAAACTTGGTTACCAATTCACACCGAATATTGCCGTCGAAGCCAATTACATCGATCTCAGCAAATACAGTTATCAAGCCGCGATCCAGCCCACGGGCGGGCTCAATTCCGGGCTTTATTCCGCGTTTAAGGCAAAAGGTTTTGGGCTCGATTTAGTCGGCGCGCTGCCGATTTTTGATAGGTTTTCTCTGCTGGGTCGAGCCGGTATACAGCGCGTGAAGGCGGACGGGGCGTTCAGCGGTCCGGGCAGCATTGATCTCGTTTCCTACGGCGCGTCACAATCCTCGACTTCTGGAAGATTGGCTTTCGGCGTTCAATATGCCATGAGCAAGGATCTTGGTTTGAGGCTTGAGGTCGAGCGCTTCCGCAAACTCGGTGGCAATGCGCTGGGCAGTGCGTTTGATGCTGATAATTATTCGCTGGGCGTGTTGTTCAAGTTTTGATTGGTTGCATTGACGAGCGGTCATGAGTTGGGCGGGCGTTTTTCAGCTCTCGTTTTCCGCCTCATTTTTATTTTCTTTCCTGCATCTGAACCACGATAGCGTCCAATTTTGCTTCGATGCTTTTGAGCACAACAAGCTGCGCATCGTTAGCGGGATTTGACGACGGATGAATTGATGTTTGGCCGCGTTGCTTGAGCATATCGCGAGCAGCGAGAATATTGTTCCGAAACGCTTGCGCACCAATAATGCCGGTCAGCTTCATGTTGCCATCAACGCTGGTGCTGGCTCCCGCGGTTTCGAACTTGAGTGTGCTCAAGTTGAAATGTCTGAGGATCGGTCCCTCGATAAATGTCACATCTTGGATATTTTCGAGTGGAATCGTCTTTTCAACCTGTACCAAAATTCCTTTGCGGAAACGAATCGCCTTGTCGGTGAGTTCGCAGTCAAGCTTGTCAAAATAGTGGCGCGCCCACCACTGCCCCACGCCCAAAAACCAGATGATCGCAAGTGGCGCGAATACGATGGTGAGCAGCATCGCAAAACCGATGGTGATGACCAGATAAGGTCTGATCAATGGATTAAAAGCAGCGCGCTCGGAGGATCCTGTTTCCATTTTTACTCTCTTTCCAATATTGTGTAATTGTCAGTTCAGTTTACCCAATTGGGGCAGCGCTAAACGCACAATCATTGCGGCAGTTTTGTCGGGATTGCCACTAAAATGGACGGATGAAAAATATTAACGACGCGTGGGAACACCAGATTGCAGCTATTTGGGAGATCGCAGACGCATCACCAGAAATTGATTTGGTCGCCGCCATTGATGCATTAGCTGCTGCGCATGTTGATAGTGATGGCGTTGAAGATGCAGCCGCGTTGTTTGAGCGCGCTTCGGCAAGAGATCGGGTTGGCCTGGAGGCGGAGGCCGAGAAATATTACCGCGCTGCGTTAGCGCTGCCGGGATTAGACCCATATCGGCGTTCGCGCGCCTCGATTCAGCTCGCAAGCACGCTGCGCATTCTGGGGCAACTGGCGGAAAGCGAGCAGCTGCTAACGGCCGAACTTGACCGGCATCTGGAACCGGGAAATCCCCGCGCATTGCATGATGAAGCACGCGCGATCCTTGCGCTCACGTATGTTGCGCAGGGGCGGGCAGTTGAAGCGGCAGGCTTGGCGCTGAGCGCCTTGTCGCCCCATTTAACGCGATACAACCGATCAGTTTCGAGAAACGCCGCGCTGTTAGTGAAGCAAGCGTGGACTTGATATTTCTTTGAAATACCATCGCCGGTTTTTTCGATGAAGCGTTCGCAAACATGGCTCTTCACATTGCTGGCGATGATCGCGTTTGCCGGTAATTCATTGCTGTGTCGCGCAGCCCTCAAAAAAACGAGCATTGATCCTGCCAGCTTTACGTCGATTCGCATCATTGCGGGGGCAATGACGTTGGCGCTGCTGATGCGGCTGCGTGGTGGCGCACGCGAAGCTCAATTTGCGACCAAGGGTAATTGGATATCGGCTGCGGCACTGTTTGTTTATGCTGCTTTTTTCTCATTTGCCTACAGCAGTTTGACCGCGGCGACAGGCGCGCTGCTGCTGTTCGGAGCCGTGCAGTTTACGATGATAGGCGCGGGCATATTGGGTGGAGAGCGCTTGACGTTAGTGCAGACCGGGGGGCTGCTACTTGCATTCGCAGGTGTCGCCGGTCTGCTGCTGCCTGGCTTGGCTGCGCCGTCGATGCTCGGTGCGGTGCTGATGTTGTCCGCCGGTTTTGCATGGGGCATCTATTCGCTGCGCGGCAAGAGAGTCGGCACCGGTGATGCGACTGCCGTCACCGCCGGAAATTTCCTGCGTGCGGCTTTAATCACGATGACGCTAAGCGTTGCGGCCGCTTTATTTGCGCCGCAAACAATGTCGATTGATATCGCGGGTGCCGTCTATGCGGTCGCTTCCGGCGCGATTGCCTCCGGCGTGGGTTACGCGATCTGGTACACGGCGCTGCGCGGCTTGGCTGCAACCACCGCCGCATCGGTGCAGCTCAGCGTGCCGGTAATTGCGGCGGTAGGGGGCATTATATTTTTAGGTGAAACGGCGACGACGCGTCTGATGATTGCGTCATTCGCTATTCTTGGCGGAATAGCCTTTGTGATCTTGGGCCAATCTGCAAAAAAATAGCAACGCGCCAAATGGGGAGATGGCTATTTCGATTCTGTCGTGCCGCCGCGCGGTTTCGCGTTTTTCACATATTTTTCCATCCACAAATTCATTTCATAGAGCATGTGCGAAATCGATTCGCGTGCGCGATAACCGTGACTTTCGTTGGGAAGCATCACCAGTCGTGCAGTGCCGCCAAGGCCTTTGATAGCTTGAAATAAACGCTCGCTCTGGATCGGGAAGGTGCCTGCGTTATTGTCTTGTTCGCCATGGATCAGTAGTAATGGATCCTTAATTTTGTCGGCATAGTTGAATGGCGACATCGCGTTATAGACGACCTGAGCTTTCCAGAAAGGCCGCTCCTCAGCTTGGAAGCCAAACGGCGTCAGGGTGCGGTTGTAAGCGCCCGAACGCGCGATGCCCGCGCGGAACAGACGCGTATGCGCCAGCAGGTTTCCGGTCATGAATGCGCCGTAAGAATGGCCGCCAATAGCGATGCGATCACGGTCTGCCACTCCACGTCGCACGACCTCATTGATGGCTGCTTCAGCGCTGGCGATGAGCTGCGGCAGATAAGTGTCGTTGGCCTCTTTGCCGTTTTCACCGACGATTGGCATGGACGGATTATCGAGTACGGCATAACCCATCGCGAGCAATGCCTGTGGACCCCAATAGCCAATATTGTTGAAGCGATAGGGCGAAGAAGTCACCTGACTGGCTGCGCTCGCGGAGGTGAATTCTTGCGGATATGCCCACATCAACATCGGCCGTGGACCATCCCGCTTAACATCGTAACCGGGCGGCAGATAAAGCGTCGCGGTGAGATCAACACCATCCGCACGCTTATAGCGTATCTGCTCTTTAATCACGCCTGCCAACTGGGGCGTCGGATGCGCAAACTGAGTGAGTTGGGTGAGCTGCGCGTCCTTCGGTTTGCTTAAATCGCGCACGTAAAAGTTGGCGCGCTCGGTTGGCGATTCGCGGGTGGTGAGAAGGCGGGTGCCGGTGTTATCCAACAGCTCAACGGCGTCCTCAAACTTTGGCGATTCCGATTGAAATAGACGTTCTTTCTTTTTAGTAGAAAGATTCAAGCGGTCAACAAATGGCCGATCCCCTTGCGGAGAAGCGCCGACGCCATCCAGAAAAATAGCGTCGTCTCCGCGATGGGTCCCGCCACCCTTGTCTTGAGCATCTGCGATTAATAAACGTTGATTGCCTGCGTCGTCCATACGTGTTTGTGGTCTGCCCGGGTCGTTATAGCGGTCTTCGCTTGAATAGCTGGCGACGAGGTCGGGTGCGGCGGATCCATTGGGCGAAATTCGCCATGTTTTGACCGCACGAGTTTTCCACCAATATTCAGAAATCATCGCCAAGTCAGCACGCGCCCAAAGTGCACCTTGATATCGGGTGGCGAGCTGTATGAGCTCGCGTGGCTTGTCTGTGAAAGGGGAGGCATGCATGAATACCAGATCACGAATTGGCGCAACCTTGGCCGGATCGCCGCCATCTTGCGCCTCGGCCCAGACCAGCGTGGCGGGTGCGTCTGCTCGCCAGCTAACATCGCGGATCCCTGTGCGTACCGCGTCGTTGCCGGGAGGCAGACCTTCTTCCAGCGGCAGCTTGGCGACGGTGTGCACCACGAGCCCCGACAAATCACGTACTTCGATGCGCCGTGGAAATGATTGCGATGCCACTACATAAGAATAGGGTCGCTCTATCGCCTGAGTGAGCAGTAGCTTGCCGCTGGGCGAAGCGGTCAAACTTAAAAATCGATCAGGTGCGCCGATCAACTTGGTTTTGCCGTCAAGTTCAATGATGGCAGCTTGCACCAGCGTGTAATGGTCGAAGACCGTTGCATCGGTTTCGTTTTTTAACAAATCCTGCAATGTGACGACTTGGCGTTGGCCGCCATCGGGACGCGCATCTTGGCTGTTCGGACCCGTTGGTATATTTGTCACCGCCGATGATGGCGGCGTAGAGCTCTGACTGCCGGGACGCAGGCGTATTAGTAGTGATTTACTATCCGGCATCCATGCAAAGCCACGCCCGTAGACTGTGTTTAGCGGTGTGCTGGAGATTTTCCGTGCCGATTTACGCGCAATATCGACGACCCATAATTCGACCGCGCCCGCTGCCGCCGGCTGTGCTTCAGACGGCGCGGCAACGTGCGTAAAGGCAAGCGAGCGCTGGTCGGGTGCCCACGCGAGGTCTGCGAGTTTTAAATTTTGCGGCAATCCGGTGAGGCGGATTTCCTTGCGTGTCGCGATATCGAGTAGCCACAAATCTTCGCCAAAAGAGAACCGACTCTGGCTGTAAGTACGTGGATTAATGCGCAAGCCGGCGAGCTTTAATTCAGGTTGGGCTACCTCACGAATACTCGGCAGCGTCGGGGTCTTGATCATGGCCAGCAAATCACGGCGCGGGCTTAGGTTAATGGTCGGTGCGCGTAGCTGATCAACGATCGCCTGCAATGCGGCAGGCGGTGTTTTATAGCTGTTGGCTTCCTGCGCCAGAGCCGCCGGAGTCATTGCGGCCGCACCGAGCGCAATGATTGAGAATGTTGCGATGCGAACAGCCGGGAAAATTGCGGGCGACATGTTAGGTTTCCTTGAGGATAGATGCTCGGCGGGCCAACGTTCATGGTGCGGGTATCGGCTGATTGTCCGTTGGCGAAGCGCATGTTGCCCATGATTCTAAATCAAACTAGCAGAGCGTTCGCGTTGAGAAGGCTAATGCGGGCGGCGTCTTTCAGGCACTTTGCCTTTGAACGGCCCGTCAAATGGTGGCCTGTAAAATTCCACGGCACAAACTGATCTACGGTTTATGGGGACGGTTAATCATAAATAGGCAGATATAAATGGGAGGTATGCAATCAGTTAAGCGCTGGTTTTTTGCAAGAACGTGTTTAACTAATTCAGAAAGATGGCCATCGCGGGCAGCCCGCGCAGTGATTTGCTGCGACTCGGGTCAAATTTTGTGTGGAACCTCACAGACCGCGGTTGATTTACGACCTAAGATGCGTCAAACAGCATAAATGGGAGGTTAGTTGATGACAACAATTGAGAACGCAGTCGGTAAATTTGGCCGCCCATGGCAGCTAGATAAGGCAATCCAAGTCGAAAAACTCCCGGCCGTCGTTCGCGAATGTGCCGCGCGTGCACTGAACGAACCCCGCTTTTTGGCCAATGCTGAAAATTCTAACCACGCAGTGGGCATAACGAACTCAATTGTTGCACCGGCTAGTCAAGCGCACTCGCAGCCGTCGCACCTGTCGCCTCCAGCGAGCACTCAGCTCAAGACGCCCATCTTAATCGTCGGTCTGATGTGCGTGATCGCGGTCGTGATTTGCGCGTGGATGGCCAGTCATAGAAACGCGGGTGCATTGGCGGTAAAAGGTCCGCTTGGCGAAGCGGCGACGCCGAAGCCTATTATTCACGCCGCCGAATCCATGGTGCCAGCCGCCCCAGCCTTGGCACGAGTTGATGAGCGCAGCCAAGCAGCGGCTATGATTACCCTCTGGGCGGCGGCATGGTCAGCGCGCGATGTGGAGCGCTACCTTGGTTTTTATGCGAAAGATTTTGTTCCGCCGGAGAATATTTCACGCGATGCCTGGCAGGAAAAGCGACGTGACCGCATTCTCGGCAAGCAGCATATTTCCGTCACGATTAGTGAGTTGGGCGTTGAAATGCTTGGGGAAAATCGTGCCATTGCACGATTTGCGCAGACTTACGAAGCTGATAAGTATCGCGAGGTGGCTGCCCCGAAAACTCTGATTCTCACGCGCGAAGCGGGCGAATGGCACATCGCCGATGAAATCAATTTACGTGTAATTTCACCGCAAAAGCGTTAGGCGCCATCAGCAGTGCAGTGGGATTTATTTGCGCCCGGCGCCATTCAAATTGCCAAGCGCCGCGGCAAAGCGCTCGCGGCTTTTATCTGCTCTGGTGCCACCGACAATTTTGCTGACCACTGGTTGCAGCTCAGCGATTCGGTCTTTGAAGGGCGGATGTACTGCCGCGAGCATTGATAGCCCTTGATCGTTTGAGCGGTCATTCTGGAGGGTTCGCAGCACATTCAAATACGCGTTTGCATCGTAGCCTGCGCGCGCCATGATGACCGCGGCCATCCGATCAGCTTCTAATTCCAAAGCACGATCAAGCGGAAAGTTTATCGCACCGAGTTTTTCCTGACCACCTTCGGCCGCCATGGTTTTCAGCTGGTGGCGCTGCACGATATGCGCAATCTCATGCGCCAACACTCCAGCCAATTCCGCCTCATTGCTAAGTTTTTTGAGCATGCCGCGGGTGACAAGCACTTTGCCGCCAGGAAGCGGATAGGAGCCGATTTCGGCGCGATCCATGATGCCAAATTGCCACGGTAGATCGGGGCGCTCCGTAACGGTGGTGAGCCAGCGACCCACCTGATTGACGTATTCTTGTGCGCGGTCATTATTAAGCAGCTTGCCACCGGCGAGTAGTGTCACCGCAAGCTCATCACCGATTTCAATTTCACGCGCCTCGTTTATTTCAGCGGCGCTGGCATTTGAAGGTGAAAAATTGTCGATGCAAACGAACAGCAGCGCCCAAAAACAGACGACGAGCAGCCTCATCAGGGTCACGCCGCGATCTCGTAACCCGTGATGATGATGCCAATTGTGCTGCCAGCGCTTATGCCCCGTCATTTATGCCATTTCATTCATTCAACTTCATTTATTCGAATTGCTGCCCGCATCCACATAGGCCACGCTAGTTTGAGCTAATTTCGCATTCTGCGCGAATTCTTCTGCGTCGCTTCTTGATACCGAATACAGTTTTAGCTTTTGTAACTCCTCTGAGTTTGATTTCGCCGCGTTGGCACCGTCTTCGCCCAAACCGCGAATGCCGATTGTCGCGGTGCGGGTGCGGTTCGCAGCGCTGCTACCGGTGCTCACGCGTGATCGGTCTGAACTTAACACCGCCGTAAACCAGCTCAGAAAACCACCGGTTGCCTTGGGGGCGGCCTCCACAACAGTGACCTGCGACTTGATGTGTGCTGCTGGAATCCAGCCCTCGCGGCCACCTGCTTTGATGCGGACCCACCCAGACTGACGAGCCACCACCACCACCTCGGCGTCGACTACTAACGACGTAAGCCGTGCCGCGCTGGTGTTCGGTGCGTCACGCAAATCAGTCTGACGGTTCGTGGTTGTGCGCTCGTCGGCGTAGCTTAGCGTTGAGCCCAACGCGAGTACGAGTGTGAGTAACAAGGAGGTGATGCTGAATCGGATCATCGTCGACATATTTGGACCTTTTTGACCTTTCGTGAATGCACTACTTTTTACAGATGTTCACATTATCTCGGAAAAACTTTTTCGTGGTTGTGATGGACAGCACACTCAAACGCAAATAAATTGCTAGGTGATGTGGGCAAAAATTTGTTAATGTCTCTAGCTGAACTGCGGTTCATACTTCCGCTCAGCTTGGTAATCAAGCTGCATTTAAACGTAAATCCGAATTGAATATTTATCAGGGGAAAAATGATGAAACTATCCATTGCCGCGTCTGTATTGCTCGTCATTCTGTTATCGGGTTGCCAGAATCTGCCCACAGGCGGTTCGGGCACCGCGGATAACAAATCATCATCTGCTCCAGCAGGGATGGCCAACGCACTGGGTTCCCTCGGGAACTTGGCAGGCAGCGTGCCTGGTGTTGGGGGAGGCGACAAAACCAGCAATATGATCGGTGCCGTGGGCGATCTCGCAAAAGGCGTGAGCGTTACGGATGACGAGGTGAAGTTGCTGGCTTCTAATTTTGCCAAACAGTCGGACGGCGAAAACAAGGTTGCACCGGCGTCGAGTGTCTACGCGAAGCGACTCGCCAAACTAACCAGCAAACTCGTGACGTACGACGGCATGAAATTAGATTACAAGGTTTACATGTCGGATACCGTTAACGCTTTCGCGATGGCTGATGGCACCGTCCGCGTTTATTCTGGATTGATGGATTTGATGAATGATGATGAGTTGCGGTTTGTGCTTGGTCATGAAATCGGACACGTGAAATTGGGTCATAGCGCATCATCGATTAAAACTTCATATCTGGCTTCATCCGCCGTGAAAGCGGGCTCCGCTGCGGCTTCCGGCAGCAAGACAGGTTCGGCTATATTGAACCTCGGGGGTGACCAATTGAAAGCGGTGGTTGGAAAAGCGATTACATCCGCCCACTCGCGCGGGCAGGAATCTGATGCCGATACCTATTCAGTTGCCTTCATGAAAAAGAATAAAATCCCGCCAAAAGCGGCGTCGAGTGCGCTGCTTAAGTTGGCCAAAGGTTCGGGGTCTAAGGGCACCAGCTTTCTCTCTACCCATCCAGATCCGGCAGATCGCGCGGCGGCAGTAGAAAAAATCGCGAGTAAATAATCACCGGCGCTCATTAAAAACCCTGCGATTGCAGGGTTTTTTTTCGGGCGCGGGGAAGCCTAAGTGATGAGCTTGCTGACTGTTTAAGGCGCCGGGTAGGTCTTGATTTTTTCAAGGATAAAGTTGCGCACACCCGGCGGCAGCGGGGTCGATTCTTGCTCAAACTTTTCCCCAATACCATCGGGATCAAATACGCCGTCGGCCACAAAAATCGCGCTCATTGCCCTGCCGGGTTTGTCTTCAGGAGAATCAACGCCCTCGTGGTTGTAGCCGCGCCCCAACGACCACCGGAGTGCGCGCTGTTGATCAGCTTTTGCATAACAAAGCTGAAAGCCCTGCACTTCACCCGCAAAATTTTCCCAAACATAAAGATCAAAAAAATCATCGTGAAACCAGCGCCGGTAACTGCCCGCATCGTATTGCGTAAGGTTGGTCACTTCACTCAGCATTTACGGTCTCCCCGTCGGTTCAACATTGCTCATTTAAGCGTTCATTCGCGCAAGCATGGCGAGCATTTTATCGGGATCGTCGGCTTTGAGCAGCTTCGCGGCGGCGGGCTCAATGTCAGGCAAGTTGGACATGAGCACGCGCTGCTTTACGGTCAATAAATTGGCGGGATGCATCGAAAATTCACGCAGGCCGAAGCCGAGCAAGAGGCGCGTCAAATCTACGTCGCCGGCCATTTCGCCGCAAACAGTGACCGGCACACCCGCCGCATTTGCCTGACGAATCACGCTCGAAATCAGCAGCAGGATGGCCGGATGAAGCGGGTCGTACAAATGCGCCACGGTGTCGTCGGTGCGATCAATCGCCAGCGTGTATTGAATCAGATCGTTGGTGCCAATTGACACGAAATCGAGCGTCTTCAAAAACATGGGCAGCGCAATCGCGGCCGCTGGAATTTCAATCATGCCGCCGACCTGAATTTTGTCGTTGAATTTTTTGCCTTCCGCGCGCAATTGCTCTTTGGCGACGTCCAGCGCGGCAATGGTTTGCTTCAGCTCGGTGACCGAAACCAACATCGGAATCAGCAGGCGCACATCACCATACCGAGACGCCCGTAAAATCGCCCGCAGTTGGGTATTGAACAATTGTGGCTCGCTCAGGCAGTAGCGAATCGCCCGCAGGCCAAGCGCAGAATGCGCGCTCTGCTGATCCGGTCCGCCCAGTGCTTTATCGGCACCAATGTCGAGCGTGCGAATCACCACCGGTTTGCCGCGCATGCCCTCGGCAACAGCTTTGTACGCCTCAAATTGCTCTTCCTCGGTGGGCGAGCCTTTGCGATTCATGAACAAAAATTCGGTTCGAAACAGCCCGATACCGGTCGCACCAGATTGTTTGACGGCATCAAGATCAGACGGCAACTCAATGTTCGCGAACAACTCAACCACGGTGCCGTCCAGTGTTTCGGCCGCAGCTGTTTTAATACGCGACAATTTTTGCCGTTCGAGCTTCCACTGATTTTGCTTCAGCCGATATTCGGCCAGCACCAACTCATCGGGATCTACAATCACCACGCCTTGCGTGCCGTCGACAATGATGACCTCATCCTCGCGCACCAGCTCGCGCGCGGTATGCAAGGCGACAATTGCCGGAATCGCCAGACTGCGCGCCAGAATCGCGGTGTGCGATGTTGAGCCACCCACATCGGTTACAAACGCGGCGACTTGATGAGCCTTGAACAAAATCACGTCAGCCGGCGACAAATCATGCGCAACCAAAATAGTATCTTCAGCGCGTTCACGTAATTTTTCAGGCACATCGCTGGATTGCCCCGACAGCGCCGCCACAATACGCTCGGCCACCTGCCGTACATCGGTTTTACGTTCGCGTAAA